>JAEURA010000140.1 GCA_016789005.1 Anaerolineae bacterium | reverse complement strand
GGTTGATGTCGTTTTCATGAGCTATCACGGTACTTTCTACGGCAGACTGAACCCTAATACCTCGAAGTTCGCCGAGCTGCGCCATCAGCAGCTGCGCCTTTGTGACGATGCCGACCGGGCGAGAGGGATCGCCGCCAGCATTGTCGAGGGAAAGGTCGCCAATCAGCGGGTCGTGCTGCTGCGCCGCGCCGACGATGCGCCGCAGATCGTTCACGGGGCGGTGGACGGCATGATGAGCATGCTCAAACGCGCCGTGAGCGCCGACGATATCGACCAACTCCGGGGCTTCGAGGGGAAAGCCGCCGCCTACTACTTCCAGGGCGTTCGGGCGCTGCTGGACCCTTACTGGGGCTTCGAGGGGCGGCAGTACTACCCCCCGCCCGATCCGGTGAATGCGCTGCTCAGCCTCGCCTACACGCTGCTGCGCAAGGATGTCGAAGCGCAGCTTCAGCTCGTTGGTCTCGATCCCTATCTCGGCTTCTTTCACACGCTCGGCTATGACCGCCCCGCGCTGGCGCTCGACCTGATGGAAGAGTTTCGCCCGGCGGTCGCCGACCTGGTGGTCCTCAATCTGGTGCGCGATGGCGCGGTGACGCCCGCCGATTTTGAAGCGACGAATGACGCGAGCTTTCCCGTCCGCATGAGCAGCGCCGCCGTCGAAAAGCTGGTCGCCGCTTACGAGGAACGTCTGGAGACGCGCCTGCAGGTCCCCGCTGCCACAGGGCAGAATGGGCAAAGCGCCCTGCGCCGGATCATCGAGCTTCAGGCATACCAGATCGCCCGACTGGTGCGCGGCGAAGCGTCAAAGTACGAAGCCCTGATCCTGCGATAGGAGATCGTCCTCATGCGTAAAATGCTGCTTTTCGGTCAGGGCGGGGGTATCAACGCGGCGCGCGTCGTCCTCGTCGCCTCTTCAAAATCGACGCCGATCAAGCGCCTGCTGCAAGCCACCAGCCCGGATCGCGTTTTTGACCTGACCTATGGTTATCCACGCGCTGCGGTCATCCTGTTTGATAACGGCTATGTCGCGCTCGTCAGCCGAACGCCCGCCGAGCTGCTGCGAGCGCTGCACGAATTGGAGGACAACGATGAGCAATCCCCTCCCTGGTGGTGAACGCCGCCTGATCATCTATGCCGATGGCGCGGTCTCCCTGAAAGGGTCCGGTGCTGGAATCGTCATCGTTGAACGGCAGCACATCATCCACCTGGGCAACCGCCGCCTCGCGGTGACGACGAACAACGAAGCCGAGTATGCCGGGCTAATTCTGGCGCTGGAAAACGCGCAGAGTCTCGGCGCGGTCGAAGTCGAGATATGCCTGGACAGCGAAGTCGTGGTCGGGCAGATGGATGGACGTTGGGCGGTCAACAGCGCCAAGCTCAAACCCCTGCACCAGGAAGCCTGTGAGCGGGCGCGCGCGCTGCCGCGTATTGGCTATCGCCACATCCCGCGTGAACGCAATGCCCTGGCGGACGCCTTGGCAGTCGAAGCCGCTGCCGGTCGCCTGTGGCAGAGCCGCATTCTCATCGGGAGCCGTCAGCACGAACGGGAAGCCTGAAGCATGTTCTGGGTTATCAGCTACGATATCCCTAACGACAAGCGCCGGCGCAAGGTCAGCGACATTCTCGAAGGCTACGGCAGGCGTTCGCAGTACAGTGTGTTCGAGTGCGACATCGACGATGCCAAACGGATCAAGCTGGAGATGCGCCTGATGCAGGTCATCGACAAGGATGAGGATGATGTCCGCTTTTACCCCCTCAATGAAGCGGACATGCAGCGGGTCCGACTGCTTGGCAAAGCGACCCTGGAACGCAAGCGTGGTTTCTATATCATCCAGGACGAGGATGGGCGCGAGCGGGCAGACGAACCGTTTTGATCCGCTGTCGCCTACCTGGAAATTGGGATTCTGTCGGCAGATGCAGAGATGGGCGCATGCGGTCCCTGCACCTGGTAGTGGCTGATCGTCCGTTCACATAGTGCGATGTGCCTCATGGTGGACCAGGCGCTGGTGTCAGGATCGGTCTGGGAATCTTCAGGGAGATGGCTTCGCGCGCTTATTTCTTGAGGATGGCGTTGACGGCAGCTTCCAGCTCGTTTTCGTCGAAGGGTTTCAGCAGGAATCCATGGGCGCCGACATTGAGCGCTCGTTTGAGGACATCATCATCAGAATAGGCAGTGACAAACAGGATCGGCAAGTCATACAGATCGCGAAGGCGTTCGGCAGTTTCGATGCCATCCATGCCTCTCGCCAGGCGAATATCTATCAGGACCAGATCGGGGCGGAATAACTCCGCCTGCTTAAGGGCATCTTCACCGGTGCAGATGTAGTCACTCACCGTATAGCCCAGGCTAATCAGGCGGCTCGCAATATCCATTGCCACGATCGCCTCGTCTTCCACTATCAAGACTCGTGCTGACACAACCGCCTCACTTCGTTTCGAAACCGTCAGCAGCGCCCCGGAAAGGCATCTGCCGCCGTTTATCCTGCCGAGCCAGTGTCAGAGGATGATAGATTATTGCGCAAAACCACCCATCTTCGCTAACCATGCCAGAGCTGAAGACCGGTCGAAGTAAGCTTTTTGCTGGATCGAGGTCTCCTGAGAGGCGTCATGAAATAGGAGCCGAGCAAAACGACCAGAAAGCGATGGCGATACGACGAGCGCCAGCGCCAAGGACCAACCGGGATTCGGTTTCAGGATTTCTTCCTGAATGCGGGGTCGAGCTGCGGGTACGATCCCGACGTTAAAGATGTCATTGTCTACCGAGGCGGCGTAGAGGAGACCGATCCCCGGCTTCGAGATGTCGTGCAGCGCCAAGTAGGGTCGGTCTTTCGGCCAATCCTGAAGGGTCTGAACGGCAATGCTGCTCCATTGGTTGATCGCCGCTCGGCTAACCGATGACACGGTATAGGCGATCACGCGGCCATCATACAATGATTCGCAGGTGATTCCTGATGCGATAACGCTCATCTTCCGTCCAGGTGACGAAGAGCCAGCCAGATTTCGAGACCTAGGGTCTGTCTGCAAACTCATTGTAGCCCTCATCCCCCGCCGCCTTCGCCCTCAGGGAGGGGGATTTGGGGTAAGGGCAGTTTGCAGACACGCCCCAACTATACTTTTTCTTTAGCAGGCGAACGGTATTTTTCACAGGAATTTCATACTCGGACTGTGTGGAAAGATGCGCTGGTCCTATCATTGGTCATATCTGAGAACCCCTGAAGGACCGATAAACGAGGCACGTCAATGGATAGTCACGCCGGCGCTGAAAGAACTGGGCAGCGATACCATCTGCTGAGGCAAATCGGTCTGGGCGGCATGGGGACCGTGTATCGCGCTTATGATCGGCTCGCCGGGCAGTTCGTTGCGCTGAAGCGCCTGACACCTCCGGGAGATCCCCATGGACACTTCCACTTCACAGATGACGGCAGCCAGGACATCCGGTTGATCATCGCCAGAGAATTCAGCGTACTCGCCTCTCTGCGTCACCCCAATATCATCAGCGTTCTCGACTATGGTTTTGATCGCTCGGGCCAGCCCTATTTCACGATGGAGCTGCTGGAAGGAGCGAGGACTCTGCTTGCCGCTGCGCGGTCTCAGCCCGAACAGGCGAAGGTCGAACTTCTGGTCCAGCTTCTCCGAGCGCTGGCTTACCTTCACCGAAGAGGGGTCATCCATAGGGATCTGAAGCCGGACAATGTGCTGGTCATCGGCGACCAGGTGAAGGTGCTTGATTTCGGTCTCGCCCTGTCCCGTGATCGGTCGTGGGACAACGTATCCTCTATCTCCGGCACCATCCCCTATATGGCGCCCGAAGTGCTCAAAGGGCTTCCTGCCGACGAACGATCGGATCTCTACGCGGTCGGGGTCATGGCTTATGAACTATTCGCTGGTCATCATCCCTTCGCATCGGATGGACTCGACATCGTCGAGTATGCCCATGCGATTCAGACCCGCGTCCCCGATTTCGGCTCTGTCAACATTTCCGAGTCGCTGGCTCATGTGATCGCCCGAATCCTGGCTAAACACCCGGAGAACCGGTTTCCTACCGCGCGCGCCGTCATCACAGCGCTGTCGAGGGCGACCGGGATGTCTGTGCTGGTGGAGACCTCAGCCGTTCGCGAGAGCTTCATTCAGGCTGCGCGTTTCGTGGGGCGTGAAAACGAGCTCACCGTTTTGCAGGGCGCGCTCGCGGAGACTGCCCTTGGTCTGGGCAACGCCTGGCTGATCGGAGGAGAAAGCGGGGTCGGCAAATCGCGCCTGCTCAGCGAAGTGCGGACACACGCTCTGGTCCAGGGGCTGATCGTTATGCAGGGGCAGGTCGAGGAAACACGCGGTGGCTACCAGCCCTGGCGGGAGATCCTCCGATGGCTGGCGCTCCTGGTCGAGCCTAACGACCTCGAAGCGAGTATTCTTCGAACTATCGTCCCGGATCTGGGACGGCTGCTCGGCAAGGAAGTTGCCGACGCGCCGGAAATTGCGCCGCAGCATGCCCAACAGCGGTTGTTTGACACGGTGACCGCCATGATCCAGAGATTGTCTCGCCCACTTCTGATCGTGATGGAAGACCTGCAGTGGGCAAGCTCTGAAGCCCTTGCCCTGTTCCTCGACATGGCGCGCGCCATCGTCGAGCGCCCGATCGTTCTGCTGGGGAGTTACCGCAGCGACGAGGAGCCGAAACTGCCCACCAGCCTGGAGGGCATCCAACTGATCCGTCTGGGCAGGTTCTCGCAGAAGGACATCGAGCAGCTCAGCAGCTCGATGTTGGGCGAAGCCGGCGGTGATGCGGCAGTGGTCGAACTGCTCCAGCGCGAAACGGAGGGCAATGCCTTCTTCATGGTTGAAGTGGTACGCGCTCTTGCCGAGGAAGCGGGCCAACTGGAGAGCGTTGGGCAGGTCGGGCTGCCGGATCACGTCTTCACCGGCGGTATCCAGCGCATCCTCCGCCGGCGTATAGAACGCGTCGCTCCGGAAGATCGGGCACTCTTGCGGTTGGTTGCCGTCGCGGGACATCAGGTTGATCGGGCGATTCTGCCGGCATTAGCGCCTCAGCAGCACATCTCCAGCTGGCTGACGGACTGTGCCGATGTGGCTGTCCTCGAAATCCAGGACGGGCGCTGGCATTTCACGCATGACCGACTGCGCGAAGCCGTACTCGACAGCGTCTCGACCGGGGAACGCGCCGCGCTTCACCGTCAGGTTGCGCTCGCTATCGAAACCACTTATGAAGACCTGACCGATCAGGCGGGCGCACTAGCCTATCACTGGTCCAAAGCGGACAATCGCGAGAACGAATGCCGCTATAGTATCATCGCCGGTCGACAGGCGGCACAGCGCTTTTCCAACGAAGAAGCGATCACCTATTTCCGGCGCGCGCTGGAACTGACGGAAATGTCGCGCATCACGATCATGCATGAACTGTCGCGCGTCCTGACGGCGATGGGGGACTGGCCCGCTGCCAGCGATGTCCTGCGGCAGGCGCTCAACCTGACTCCAGATTCCGTCGAAGAACAGTGCTCGCAAGGTTACTGCCTTCGACTGCTGGGATACTTCCTCATCACGCATCAGGGTCAGTACGAAGAGGGTTATGCCCACCTGGCGAACGCTCAGGATATCTTCCTGAAGCTCAAGGAGACTCCTGGTCTGCTTCTGGTCAACTCGACGCTTGGGCATGCAAAGCTGAGTCAGGGCGATTATGCCGCCAGCCTCGGCTATTTCGAGAAACAGCGTGCGCTCGCTTCAGAGATCGGCGACCGTCGGGGAATCAGCGATGCCATCCGCAACATCGGACATGTCCACGCTCAGCAGAATGACCTCGAACCGGCGCGCGCCTGCTTTGAGGAGTCGCTGAAAATATCCACCACGCTGAACGATCTGCGAAACATCGCCGCCAACCATAGCAGCCTGGGGGTTCTTTACTCCAATAGCGGCGACATCACGCATGCGCTCGATCATTACCTCCTGCAGATCGATGCCTTTAAGCAGATTGGCGACAGCTCCGGTTATGCCAATTCGATCATCGCTATCGGCTCTTTGTTCAGGCTGCTGGGCGATCACCCAAAGGCGCTGTCCTACTGCGCTCACGGTCTGGAAATCTGCGTACGCCTGGGCGATCAGTTGGGCACCTCGATTGGTCTGATCTACATGGCTGAGAGCTATCTGGATGTGGGTCGCTATGAGGACGGACAAACGTGCGCCGCGCTGGCAATTGCCCTGGTACGCCGCCTGCAGCGCGCTTATCATCTCGCCGGATATTTGACCACCAGCGCCGAACTCTCCCTCGCGCAGCAAGATTATGACGCAGCGCAGCAGAACGTTGCTGAAATCTTGGAACTTGCCAGCAGGCTTGGAAGCCGAAGTATTCAATTCACGGCGCGCCTACTGGATATTCAGTCGAGGTTTGGTGCGGGGGAGATCACTCGCGCCGCCGCTGTGGAACAACTTCTGGAGATGTCCGGCTCATGGTCTGACCGAGAGCAGGAGGCGAATCTGCATTATGTCTTATGGCAAACGGACAAAAAACAAGCGGCAGCCCGTCAGGCTGCCGCCGATTTATATCGTGAATTGTACAACAATTCACCAAGGGATGAGTTCAACAGACGCTATCACGAGCTCATGAATGCGCCACTTCCGCAGCAACCCCAATTCCCGCAGCTATTGAATATCATTCCTACCAAACCGGTGGACCTGCCAACGCTGCTGAAGTCAACTGAACGCTGGACAAATCGGTTTGGATAGTCTGCGTGATCAGAACATGCAGACCGGGATCATCAATCGCCTGCGGTTCCGTTCCACTGGCGTTAGCCGGGTGTAACGCAGTTATGTCCGCAATAGACGCTGCTGAGCGGAGGAGGAGGCGCTTCACCTAAGCCAGTGCTGTCACCTGCATTGACCGCAACAGCACTCGCAAGCAGTGAAAGCGCGACCAGAAGCAGAACCAGCCTTTTTTTGATTTTCTGCATGTCTTTACCCCTTCCTGATGGCAAAGATGCCGACTTCCATGTCCCACCAGTCACAGGTCAGTATAGCCATGCCCAGTACTAGGATCAACGGAATTGGGGATTTTTCGTTTTTATTTCATAAATCCCCCGTCAATACCTTCGCCAAAATAGGGGCATGAAGAAGTAGGGTTTTCAGGTGAAGTGGTATCTCTCACAACGCCACAGTAGCCGAAAACCCATGGGCGAGATTGTAGCACTAACGCACTGCCTTAAGCCCTATGTTTCGAGAACGCAATTACCACAGCTGCGGCACATCGTGCTGGCGCAGCTGTGCATGACCGGGCGGGTAACGATGTTAGGACTGCCGCGCTGGATGGAGGGTGGCGGCAGGTATCGCACCGTCCAGCGCTGGTTTCACACGCCCTTGGACTGGGGTATGCTGCTGTGGGTAGAGTCGTACGGGTGCATCTGCTCGAACCCGGCGGAGAGTACCTGCTGGCGGGCGATGAGGGGTGGTGAGCAAAGCGGGGAAAAGCACACACGGGTTAGGACGGTTCTATTCGAGCATTGGGTTTTGGACGGCTTTTTCGGTACGGCTCCCGCCACTTGGATGGTGCGCGACTGCGGTTTGCACCTCATTTCCAAACTGCGCCACAACGCCGCCCGAATCGTGGACTACTACAGCCTGCGCTTCCAGATTGAGTTCTATTTCTGCGATGCCAAGCAGTAGTGGGGACTGGAAGACTTCATGAATGTGTCTCATCAGGCGGTCAGCAATGCTGTCCACCTCGCCTTCCTGATGGTCAATCTCTCCGCTGCTGTAGTGCAACCCTATCGTCTTCACCAGCCCGACTTCAGCGTCCTTGATCTCAAAACCCATTTCCGGGCGCGACGCTACCTCGCTGAAACTATTAAATCCCTTCCCGATCCGCCCACTGCTGATTTTATTGCTCGTCTCTGGCAGCGCTTTTCTGCTTTAGGCGGCATTCGTCCACCGACTCACCTTCAAGATGCCGCATAAGTGGCGAAGGTATTGCTCGTGAATGGCGCAATACCTGTCAGAAGCCGATCATCAACGACGAACTGCTATTCGGCACTTTGTTCCGATTCTTGGATGTGGCGCCAAAGCCTGGTATCATATGATGATATGTTGGAGCTTTGCCCAGCGATGCGACCGTGAGGAGTCATGGTAGATTGATGCTATCTTGACTGCGTTCGCGCCAGAAAGGACGAAAGCACATGGCACGCTTTGACCGTTTGACCGTCTATTCGACGCTGCTGCAAGACGGCATGATGCCGCTTTTCTATCATGGGCAGGTCGAAACCGCGCAGGCTGTTACGAGCGCCCTTGCCGAAGGCGGCAGCCGGGCGCTGGAATTCACCAATCGCGGTGACGATGCACTGGAAGTCTTCGCCGCGCTGGTCAAATACTGCGCCGCTGCCTACCCGGATATGATCGTCGGCATCGGGTCGGTCGATGATGCCGCGACGGCTGCGCTCTATATCGCCCATGGCGCCAATTTCATCGTTGGACCCACCTTCAATGAGGAAACGGCTCGACTGTGCAACCGCCGCAAGATCGCCTATATGCCGGGCTGTGGGACGCTAAACGAGGTCGCGACCGCCGAGGAATGGGGCGCGGAGATCGTCAAGCTGTTTCCTGGTTCAGCCGCAGGGGGACCCGGTTTTGTGAAGGATGTGCTGGCGCCTCGCCCCTGGACTCGCCTGATGCCAACCGGCGGCGTCACGCCCGAAGAAGATAATCTGCGTGCGTGGTTTGATGCCGGGGTGGCTGCGGTAGGCATGGGCAGCCGGTTGCTGAGAAATGACTGGATTGCGTCGGGCAACTACGAAGCCATCAGCCAACTGACACAGGCTACACTGAACGCGATTCAGCGTGTTCGCTCGAAATAAGCTCTTTGAGAGGAAAGCCCATCCGGCAGAGAGGACGGTTGTGCTATACTTCGCCAATGTTTCTATGATGGGCTTTTCTCGTCGGCTGATGCCCATGTTGTGACATCATGTGTGCAGCGAGCACCGGCTGCGCGAGACAGTGCACGGCGAAAATCCAGACAACATGATCGATTTCGACAGTCCCATTCCCTACTACATCCAGGTCAAAGATGTCATTCGCGGACGGATCCGAGATGGCACGTGGTCGCCGGGGGATCGCCTTCCCAGCGAGGCGGAGATGTGCGACCTGTTCACGGTCAGCCGGACCGTCGTGCGGCAGGCGCTGCAGGACCTGATCCATGAAGGGCTTATCAAGCGTCGCAAGGGCAAGGGGAGCTTCGTCGCCGCCGGCAAGATCAGCGAGCAGCTCGTGCAGAAGCTGACCGGGTTCTATCAGGACATGGTTGAGCAGGGCTTGCAGCCAGTGACGCAGGTGCTCAAACAGCATGTCGTCGCTGCAAGCCCGGTCGTCGCAGGTTATCTCAAACTCGAACCGGGAACTCCGGTGATCGAAGTCGAGCGGGTGCGTTCTGTGCAGAACGTCCCCATCGTGGTGGTCACCACCTACCTGCCGTACAATCTGTGCCCCAACCTCGTCACGGATGACCTCAACAATCAGTCGCTTTATGCGCTTCTGGAAAACCGCTACCAGATCACCATAACGCGTGGACGCCGGACCATTCAGGCGGTTCTCGCCGAGGGGCAGGAGGCAAAGCTGCTGGAAGTCAGCAAGGGCGCTCCCCTGTTTCGCCTGGACAGCATCAGCTATCTGAGCGATGGTACGGCAGTGGAGTACTACTTCGCCTATCATCGCGGCGACCGTTCGCAGTTCGAAGTGGAACTGATCCGCACCCGCGAAGCGAATCACCTCGCTGACGTTGCCGGTGACCTCCCTCCCGCTAACCACCTGCACACCGCTCTGCCCTTGTCCCCTGCATGAGAGGTTATCCCATGACAGTTCAGTACCCACCTGTTTCGCCCAAAGCGCCGATGCTCTGGCATGGCGGCGACTATAACCCGGAGCAGTGGTCCCGCGAAATCTGGGCGGAAGATTTCCGCCTGATGCAGAAGGCTGGGATCACCGCTGCGACAGTCGGTGTGTTCAGCTGGGTGTCGCTTCAGCCGAGCGAAGATCGCTTCACCTTCGAGTGGCTGGATGAGGTGATCGACGGGCTGCATGCACACGGCATCCACGTGATCCTGGCGACGCCGAGCGCCGCGCCCCCTGCCTGGATGTCACAGGCATACCCCGAAACGCTGCGCTCTGATGAGAACGGCATCCGACGTCAGCATGGGCAGCGCGTCAATTACTGCCCCAATTCGTCCGATTACCGCCGTCTGAGCGGCGAGATGGCGCGGCGGTTGGCAGAACGTTATGGCAAGCATGCGGCACTGCTGCTGTGGCACGTCAGCAACGAATATGGCGGCGCATGCTACTGCGATACCTGCGCGGCGCGGTTTCGCGAATGGCTGCAAGCGCGCTACGGCACACTCGACGAACTGAACGCCCGCTGGTGGACTCCATTCTGGAGCCACACCTACACCGATTGGGGGCAGATCATGCCGCCGCGTCGGAATGCCGAAACCCTGACTCACGGCTTGAACGTCGATTATTTCCGCTTCATGAACGACAGCCAGATCGCCTGTTATCGCGGCGAACGCGACATCCTGCGCGCCATCACGCCGGAAACGCCGATCACCACCAACCTGATGGGGACGTACAAGCCGCTCGATTACCGGCGCTGGGCGAAAGAGATGGATGTCGTCGCCTGGGACTGCTACCCCAATCCCAATCATGCCGCGTCCGACATCGCTTTCCTGCATGATTTGACGCGGGGACTGAAGGACGGGCAGCCTTTCCTGCTCATGGAACAGACGCCCAGCAGCCAGAACTGGCAGGAGATCAACGCGCTGAAGCGACCCGGCGTGCTGCGGCTGTGGAGCTATCTGGCGGTAGCGCATGGTGCGGATTCGGTGCTGTATTTTCAGTGGCGGCGCGGGCGCGGCGGCTGCGAGAAGCTGCATGGCGCGGTGGTCGAACACGCGGGGCGTGAGGATACGCGCGTTTTCCGCGAAGTCAGCCAGCTCGGCGCTGAACTTCAGACGTTGGGCGATTCAGTCATCGGCGCGGCGGTCGATGCCCAGGTTGCGCTTCTGTTCGACTGGGACAACTGGCATGCCCTCGACGACGCCGTCGGTCCCGTTCGCGATAAGCGCTACCTGGAGACCGTGCGTAAGCACTACCGCGCTCTGTACAGCAGGAACGTGCCGGTGGATATCGTCTTCCCTGATTCTGACTTGAGCCGTTACAAGCTGCTCGTCGCGCCCATGCTCTACATGGTCAAGCCGGGTGTCGCAGAAAAGATCGAGGCGCTGGTGGCAAACGGTGGGACGTTTGTTTCCACCTATCTGAGTGGGCTGGTCGATGAAACCGATCTGGCATTCGAGAACGGTTATCCGGGACCGCTGAGCAGCGTTCTGGGCATCTGGGTTGAAGAGATCGACGCGCTCTATCCCGATCAGGAAAACACGCTCGTCATGTCCGATGGCAGCGGCGCGTACCCCTGCCGCCACCTTGCTGATCTGCTGCATACCCAAGGGGCGGAGGTCCTGGCGACCTATGGCAGCGACTTCTACGCGGGTATGCCGGCATTGACGCGCAACGCCTTCGGCAGGGGATCAGCCTACTACATCGCCAGCGATCCCGATCAACCTTTCCTGAATCGTCTGTATGGCGACCTGCTGGTGGACCAGGGCATCACCGCCGCCTTCCGGGCGCCGGAAGGGGTCGAGGTTGCCGTCCGGGTCAAAGGCGAGCAGTCGATCCTGTTCGTGCTCAATCACAACGCCAGCGTGGCGACGCTCGACCTGGGCAGCAAAGTCCTGCGCGATTCGCTCACGGGTGAAATGGTGAGCGGCATCCTCGCCCTCGACGGCTACGGAGTGCGCATCTTGGGGTAGTTGGTAGTGGGGCGGGCGTGTCTGTGTGCGCCCGCCCCTGATGCTGCGCCGCGCGGTCAGATGACCGGCGCATGTGCTTTCCGAGCGATGTACTGCCCCTGACCGTTACTGCCCATCCAGGCGTCGCCGTCCAGCAGCTTGACGCCTCGCTGGAAAACCATCACCGGCACGCCCTTGACCCGCATGCCCTCGAACATGTTGTAGTCGCAGCGCATGTGGTGCGTCCTGGCGCTCAGCACTCTCGTCTTCTTCGGGTCCCAGATGGCGATGTCGGCATCCGCGCCGACGGCAACCGTTCCTTTGCGGGGGTACATGCCGAAGATGCGCGCCGGGTTGGTGCAGTTCAATTCGACGAAGCGCTGCGGCGAAATCTTGCCGCCGTTCACGCCCAGGTGCCACATGACCATCATGCGGTCTTCAATCGCCGGCAGCCCGTTGGGAATCTTGGCAAAATTGCCCTTGCCCAGTTCTTTGCCCGGACGGCGATAGGTCGGGTCCTGCGCCTCGAACGCTGCCCAGTCGCCGCCGTTGTGCGCCGCCGACCACTCCTGCCAGGGTCCGACCCCGCCCTCATACCAGAAATCGCAGTGGTCCGTACTGACCACCTGAAGTGTGCCATCGCGCACCGCCTGCCACAGGATGGCGTGGTGTTCGGCGTTGCGGACGGGCGGCGAACAGACGTATTTTGCGCCCTCGAAGCCCGGCGCGCCCAGGTGCTTGTCGCGCGTGATGTGGAAATACTGCACGCAGGACTCGCCCATGACTGGATAGCCGAGCGCCCGCCCGCGCCGCAGCGCCGCCACCGACTGCTCGCAGGTCATGTGCACCACGTAGAGCGGGCAGCCGGTCAGACCGGACATGACGACGGCGCGGTTGGTCGCCTCGCCTTCGATCTCCGGCGGGCGCGATGAATAGTGCCAGACCGGGTCGGTTTTGCCTTCGGCGAGGAGCTGCAGGCGCAGCTGCTCTTCAACGTCGCCATTTTCGGCGTGGACCATGACGATCATGCCGTGCTGCGCCGCCACCTCCATGGCGCGGTAAAGCGTGCGGTCATCGACCTGAAAAACGTTCTTGTACGCCATGAACAGCTTCAGGCTGGTGACGCCCTCGGCAAGCATCGTCGGAATTTCCGCCATCACGTCGTCGCGCAGATCGGTGATCGCCATGTGGAAGGCGTAATCGATCTGTGCCAGCTTCGCCTTTTCACGCCAGACTTTCAGCCCGTCCGCCAGGCTGCCACCCTTCGGCTGAATGGCGAAGTCGATGTGCATGGTCGTGCCGCCGAACGCCGCCGCTTTATGCCCGGTGTCGAAATCGTCGTTGCTGTACGTCCCGCCGAACGACAGGTCCAGGTGCGTATGCACGTCGATGCCGCCGGGCATCAAATACTTACCCCGGCAGCTGACCACTTCGTGCCTGCGTCCGCTCAAATTCTGTCCGATAGTGACGATCTTATCGCCTTCGACCAGGACATCGGCTTGGATCATATCGCTGGCGGTGATGATCGTTCCGCCCTTGAATAATGTCCCCATGTTGATCCTCCTTGGTTGTCACTTCATGATAAGAGATGAGGAATGTGGGATGAGGAATGAGTTCAACCACTTCCCGCCGTTCGCCGCAGGCTCTCGATGTTCCGTTTGAGTGAAACGCGCAGCCCACCAAGAATGCGTCCCACCTCTTGAGCCTGCTGAACAAGAGAGGCAAACTCCGGCTCAGACAGGTAACCGGCATCTAGAGCGACATAGAGCTGCGACCTCAGTTCAGCGCACGAGGCTTTCGCGATGAGCACAAATCGAAGATACTCCTTGCGATTGTCGCGCTCATACCCCTCAGCAATGTTTGACATGATCGACACGGCTGCGCGCTGCATCTGACTCGCTAAGCCAAAGTCACGGGAGAAACTGCCTCGCTGTGTCGCGTCGTAAATAACTCGCGTCAGTTCCCGCGCTTTCTGCCAGGCAATCAGCTTCTCAAAGCCCTCAGCTTGCTTCACCGCGTATCCCTGTCCCATCAATCTCAATACATGCGCCGGTCGCCGTCTCCGATTCCGTGAGAGGTAATAGAGATGGGAACAGGATGAGGAATGAAAACAGGAATCGCCGCCGCTTTCCCTTCATTCCTCACTCCTCATTCCTCATCCCTTGAACCTCGGCAGGATGTGCTTGCCGTACTCCTCGACCATGCGCTCTTCGTCGCCGCACATCAGGTAGATGTTGAACTGCGTCACGCCCAGCGACTCCAGTTCCTTAAGCTTCTCAAGATGCTGATCGACTTCGCCCAGGATTCCAAAGCTGTCGATGATGTCTTCCTTGATGAAGCCCAGGTGGTCGGCATCCTTATCGGCGTGATGCCGGTAGTCGTAGCCCTTGCGCCCCTCGATGTATTCGGTCAGCCGCCTGGGGACCGAGCCGCCTTCGCGCCCGTAGCGTTCGACCAGATCGGCGACGTGGTTGCCGACCATCGCCGGGAACCAGCGCGTCTGCTCGCGCGCTTTCTTCATGTCGCCCACCCACACCGGGGCAGCCGACAGCACCCTGTAGCCCGACATGTCGCGCCCGGCGGCTTTGCCGGCATCGACTGCCTGGTCGGCGAACCACTTCACCAGCCAGGGATCGGCGAGCTGGATGATCAGCCCGTCGGCGTGTTCGCCCGCCGCCGCCAGCGCCTTGGGACCATACGCGGCGATCCACACGGGCAGTTCATAGCCGTTCGTCCAGGGAAACTGCACTTCGGCATAGTCTTCGCTGTATTTGACCGACTCGCCGCGAATCATGCGCTTCACAGAATCGGCGAAGGCGACCATCGTCTCCACCGTCTCCGGTTTGCGACCCAGCACCCGGCGCGAGCTGTCGCCGCGTCCCAGTCCCATGTCGAAGCGTCCGCCGCTTTGCAGCGCCAGCGTCCCGAAAAGGCTTGCTGCTACCGACCAGTCGCGCACGCCGGGGTTGGTCACACACGGTCCAAAACGCATGTTCGTGGTGTGTTCCATGCACATCGCCATCGTGACGTAGCACTCGCGCCACAGCACATGGGAATCGAAAAACCAGGCATAGGTGAACCCGGCTTGCTCCGCCAAGCGGGCAAGGCTGACCGTGCGCTTCGGGTCAATATCCCCTTTGAAGGTGATGCCAAATTCCATCTCAAATCCCTTTCGTTACATTTTGAACCCTGAAGCGTAAGTTTCTCCCCCAAGTGTAACACCGCTTTCCTTCGCATGCATATCGCATCTGCCGCAGTCCGGGATATACTCGCCGGCATGAGTGTGTCCATTCGAAACCTGACGATCCCCCGTGCTGACGCCGGTGCGCTGCTGGTGTGCCTCCTGCTGGCATTGCTGGCGCTCTACAACCCGATCTTCCACCTGCCGGATCAGGTCACGACCGACATCGTGCCGGTGGTGACGGATTATTTCCACTACCACTGGAACGAGTGGTGGATGCGACACGCGCAGACCACCGGTCTCGATGTCTACGAGACGAACTATGTCTTCGCTCCGCAGACCTCCAGTCTGGCGCTGCATCCCCTCACGCCGCTGTGGTATCCCCTGTGGGCGTTGATCGAGCCGATGGGTGGGACGGTGGTCGCTATGACGGCGGTGTTCATCTCCGGCTACACGCTGACCGGGTTCGCCTTCTACCTGCTGCTGCGCGATGAGGGTGTCGTGCCGGGGTGGGCGCTGGTCGGCGCGGCGATGCTGGAATGGATGCCGCTGATGACCACCAGCGCTCGCTGGACGCTGATCAACCTGATGGCGTGGTTCTGGCTTCCGGTTGCGCTGCTGACCTGGAAACGCCTTGCCGGAAGTGCCGGGCGGCGGGTGTGGGGCTGGGCACTGGCGCTCGGCGCGGTCCTGTGGGGGATGATCCTCACTGACCTGCAGATGCCATTGTTCGTCGCCCCGCTGATTATCCCCTACGCGCTGTGGACGCTGTGGCGTGCCCCGCGCCGGATACCGGTGCTGGTCGCCGCCGGAGCCGCCGCCGTCGTGATCGGTCTGACACTTGGGGCGGCAGTTGGACCGCTCGACGAGGCGATCCGCTTCGACCGGACGGGGTTATCGCCCACGCCCGTCGAGCGCGCCGTGCCCATCGAGTTCCCGACCTGCTACGTGACGCACTGTACCTGGGGCGTGTCCGTCGGGAGCGTGCTGCTGCCGCTGCTGGTGATCGCTTTGGTGCTGTGGAAGCCCCAGCGTGATCACGAAAGAGCAGGACGGCGCGCGCCGCTCGGCTTGTGGCTGTTGATGATCCCCCTGCCGCTGATCCTCGCGGCGGGTCCCGACGTGCAGATCGGCGGCGTGACCCTCTCTCTGCCATACCGCGCGCTGCACGAAGTGTTCGGCGGCATGGTGCGCTACCCGGAACGCTTCTTGCCCGTCTTCATGATTCCGGCGCTCTGCTTCGCCCTCGGTGTCTTGAATCGTCGGCTGCGTGGCGGGCGTCTTGCGCGTATTCTGCCGCCGCTGCTGCTCCTGCTGATCGCCGTCGATACGCGGGCGCTTCAGCCGCTGCCCGTCCGACCGCTGCCGCCGCGCTACATCTTCTACGAGCAGATCGGCGAAGAGCCATACGACTACGTTGTCGTGGAAATTCCCACCGGCGGCGCATCCGGCGAGGGCATCGCCGGCGACGCCCGCTATGCCGAGCTTCAGTATTACGGCACGATTCACGGCAAGCGCATGGTCAACGGGCACATCTCGCGCACGCCGACCTACCGCTATTTCTACATGAACACCGACGACCCGATGCTGGCGTGGCTCGGTCAGCGGCGCTTTTTGGAAGCGGAGACTGTCGCGGCGCAGATGCAGGAGCGCATCGCCGCGTGGAGCATCGGCTACTTCGTCATCCACCGCGATTTGATCGCTCCGAATCAGACGGCGGTGGACGAGATCGTCGCCTTCTTCAACGCCCATCCCGAACTGGTTTGCTGGCATACCACCGAAGGCGATCTGATCGCTTACCGGACGGTCGCCCACCCTGATGGATGCGCGCCTGCAGCGCCGCCGACGGACGCCGCCGGACGGTTGGAGATCGACCTCGGTGCGGACTCCGAAATTCCGTATCTTGGCACGGGCTGGCACTATCCGGAGGCGATCTACGGCACGACGGTGCGCTGGGCGGGCGCTGCGGAAGCCGCCTCGGTCGGCATCGCTCTCCCCGCCGGCAGCTACACGCTGATCCTGACGGCGCAGGCGTTTCACGCGCCGCGCCGGGTGACGCTGCTGATCGACGGCGCAGCGGCGGGCGATCCGCTTCTTGTCGCCCCGGAGGCGCTGTCAGACTACCGCTTCGCGTTTACTGTGGCGGAGGCAGACCGGGCGCAGATCAGCCTGGCGTTCGACGACCGCCTGACCCCGCGCGCGGTCGGCTTGGGCGAGGACGACCGTCCGCTCAGCATCATGGTGGACCGCATCCTCATCCTCAGCGCTGCCTCGTGAGTCAGCGTCGCCCATCTTGCTTCGCCCCTCGAAACGATCTATCGGGGGCTGCGTATAGAGGATGTGTGTCGCTCTGTAGTATTTGAGGGAAGATCGTGCAGGACTTCAAGCGCTGGATGTATCGTGGAAACCACCCCAACTGGCTTGCCCAGGCGCTCAATCGAGCCTGGACAGCGGTGCATTCGTCGGGGATCGCGCCGAACTATCTGGTGACCCTGGAAGTGACCGGCAGAAAATCCGGACGGGTGATCGCACTTCCTGTCGTGGTCGCCCTCGT
>JAEURA010000116.1 GCA_016789005.1 Anaerolineae bacterium | reverse complement strand
CATCCTGCGTCGCCAGGATGATGTGCTGGCTGCCGTTGGAACGCGCCACCCAGTTGAGTGTGTCCCCCTCTTCCAGGGCAATGGCGATCTTCCCGCCGGAATGAACGCTTTCGAATTCCGACATCGCCACGCGCTTGATCCGCCCCAGGCGAGTCGCCAGCACGAAGTAGCCCTCGCCGTCGAAGTCGGCGACCGGGACGATGGCGGTGATGAACTCGTCGGAGTCCAAGCCCAGGAAGGCATGGATCAGCGTGCCTTTGGCGGCGCGGGCGGCTTCTGGCACGACATAGCAGCGCTCGCTGTAGACCCTGCCGCGATTGGTGAAGAACAGGAGGGTATCCATCGTGTTGGCAGAGACGATGTCTGCCACGCCATCCTCTTCCTTCGTAGTCATGCCCATCACGCCCTTGCCACCGCGCCGCTGCGCACGGTAGGCGCTGGTCGGCACACGCTTGATGTAGCCCAGGCGTGTCAGCAGGATGACGACTTCTTCTTCGCGCACCAGATCAGCTTCGGTGAACTCTGTCTGCACGCCAGAGACCACGCTGGTGCGGCGCTTGTCGCCGTACTGCTCCGCCGCCTCGTGAATGTCGTCGCGGATCACCGCCATGATCTTGTGCGGCGATGCCAGCAGATCTTCCAGGTAGGCGATGCGCGCCGACACTTCGTTGTACTCGTCGGTCAGCTTCTGATGTTCCAGCGCGGCGAGCCGGCGCAGCTGCATGTCGAGGATGGCGTTCGCCTGCGCCTCGCTCATGCCGAAGCGATGGATCAGCGATGCGCGGGCGCTTTCGGTGTCGTCGGCGCTGCGGATGGTCTGGATGATGGCGTCGATGCTGTCCAGCGCCTTGAGCAGCCCTTCCAGGATATGGGCGCGGGCGCGGCGCTTTTCCAGTTCGAACTGCGAACGCCGGGCGATCACGTCGAAGCGGTGTTCGATATAGATCGCCAGCATGCGCTTCAGGCTGAGGGTGCGGGGTTCGCCATTCACCAGCGCGAGCATCTGAATGCCGTAGGTGCTCTGAAGCTGGGTGTACTTGTAGAGCTGGTTCAGCACCTTCAGGGGCTGCGAACCCGGCTTGAGTTCGATCACCAGGCGCATGCCCTGGCGGTCGGATTCGTCGCGCAGATCGGCGATCTGCTTGAGGCGGTCGTCACGGACCAGCGCCACGATGCGCTCGATGATCGCCGTCTTGCTGACCTGATAGGGGATCTCGGTGATCACGATGCGCGGGCGACCGCTGGGGCTGTCTTCGAACTCCGCCTTGGCGCGCACCACCACCCGCCCCTTGCCGGTGGCGTAGGCTTCTTTCATCTCGTCACTGGCGATGACGGTGCCGCCGGTGGGGAAGTCGGGTCCGTGTACGAAGTTCAGCAGGTCGTCGACGGTGATGTCGTCCAGACGATCCCATTCATCGATCAGGAAGCGGATCGCCCCTGCCAGTTCGCCCAGATTGTGCGGCGGGATATTGGTCGCCATGCCGACAGCGATGCCGCTGCTGCCGTTGAGCAGCATGTTCGGCAGGCGGGAGGGCAGGACGCTCGGTTCTTGCAGCGTGCCGTCGAAGTTTTCGCCGAAATCGACCGTGTTCATGTCGATGTCGGCGAGCATTTCCTCGGCGATCTGGGCGAGGCGGGCTTCGGTATAGCGCATGGCTGCGGGACTGTCGCCGTCCACGCTGCCGAAGTTGCCCTGACCATCGACCAGTGGGTAGCGCAGCGAGAAATCCTGCACCATGCGCGCCATCGCGTCGTAGACCGAGGTGTCGCCGTGCGGATGATACTTGCCCAGCACCTCGCCGACGATGCGGGCGCTCTTCTTGTAGCCGGAATTCGCCCGGATACCCATGTCGTACATGGCGAAGAGGATGCGCCGGTGCACCGGTTTGAGACCATCACGGGCGTCCGGCAGGGCGCGGGCGACGATCACGCTCATGGCGTAGTCGAGAAAGCTTCCGCGCATTTCCTCGTTGATATTGACCGGACGAATAGTCCCGATGTTTTCGACCATAATCGAATGCGACTCGTGGGTTAGGGAACGTTAGATTAGCCTTGAGACTCGAACAATTTTATCACGAATCGGCACAAAAATCCAGCATATTTGGAGTTCATTACCCACATGGTTAATAGCTGCTCGCTCGATTTTCCGCTTGCTCCGCACGATGCGGTGGGGTACAACAGTGATGAAATCTTTTTGGGATCAAGAACACTGGAGCCTTTCATGAAAGTATTGCGTTTCATCCTGCTGGCGCTGCTGATCCTGATTGTGATCGTCGGGTTGGGCGGCTTTTTGTTTTTCTGGGACACGACTCGCGGACCGCTGCCGCAGACTTCTGGCGCGCTGGATGTTGAAGGGCTGCAAGCCCAGGTCGAGGTGCTGCGCGACCAATCAGGAATCCCGCACATCTATGCCAGCAGCACCCATGATCTGTTCTTCGCGCAGGGCTTCGTCCATGCTCAGGACCGCTGGTGGCAGATGGAGTTGTATCGCCACATCGGCAGCGGCTCGATCAGCGAACTGACGGGGAAGGTCAGCACTTCCTACGGAAATGATCTGTTCATTCGCACTGCCGGCTGGCGGCGCGCCGCGACCCGCGACGCCGAGCTGCTTTCCGAGGCGACGCGCGCCTATCTGCAAGCCTTCGCCGACGGCGTCAACGCCTATATCCTCAACCGCCCGGCGGACGACCTGAGTCTGGAATATCGCATCCTTGGCGTGACCGGCGTGAGCATTCCGATTCAGCCCTGGACGGTGGTGGACTCGCTGGTGTGGGGCAAGGTCATGGGCTGGAATCTGACCGATTCCTACGGTCAGGAGCTGATCCGTCAGGAGCTTTACGCCACCGTCGGCGAGGGCATGACGCTCGACTACGCGCCGGCATATCCGTACGGACTGGAAGGCGACGGCGCGCCGACCATCGTCCATCCTGAAGACCTGCCCATTTCGGAAGGCACGCTGAGCAACCCGACCGCCAGCGCCACGCGCGTGCAGGGCAATTTTGGGCTGCGCATGGCGGGAGGACATACCGTTGGCGACCCGCTGGCGGGCATGGTCAGCGCCGGCATGGACAACGGCATCGGCAGCAATAACTGGGTCGCCACCGGCACGATGACGGCATCTGGACTGGCGATGCTGGCGGACGACATGCATCTGAGCCACAGCCTGCCGAGCATCTGGTATCTGGTCGGGCTGCACTGCCTGCCCAAGACTGATGCCTGTCCCATCGACCTGATCGGCTTCGCGCTTTCGCCGACGCCGGGCGTGGTCGTCGGGCACAACGACAGCATCGCCTGGGGGTTCACCAACGTCGGGGCGGACGTGCAGGACCTCTACGTGCTGGACTGGAACCCCGATAACCCGCTTCAGTATCGCTGGAACGGGGAGTGGCGCGACGTGACGGTGATCGAAGAGACGATCAGCTTCGGCGACGGCGAAC
>JAEURA010000076.1 GCA_016789005.1 Anaerolineae bacterium | reverse complement strand
GGGCGGACGATGACCTACCACCAGCGGATCACCGAGCCACAGCCGGGGCGGGTCATTCAGGAGACGGAGATCACCACCGGGCAGTGGTCGCGCTTCACGCTGGAGCCGCTCGACGGTGGTCAGCGCACCCGCGTGACGATCAGCTCTGAGCAGCCCACGAGTCCGGGGGTGATGGGGCTGCTGGAACGGCTGTTCGCGCCCGGCGTGCAGCGCAAGATTTTCGAGAAGGAGCTGGCGCTGCTGGCGGAGTACATCAAGGCGCATCCGGCGGCATGACCCTGCAACCCGCCTCTCTGCGTGTGTGGGAGAGGCGGGTTGCGCAGAAGAGTGAGGATTATCCCTTGATGAGCGCCCGCGCCTGGGCGGCGGCTTCGGCGCGCGGCGCGCTGATCTCCACGCCATCGCGCAGGCGCTTGAACTTGACGACTCCCGCCGCGATCTCGTCCGCGCCGAGCAGCGCCACGACCGGCACGCCCTTCTTATCGGCATATGCCATCTGCTTGCCGACGCTCTTGTCCTGCATGTACAGTTCGGTGCGCACCCCGCCGGTGCGCAGTTCCGCCGCCAGCGCCGTCGAAGCCGAACGCGTGGTCTCGTCGAAGACGGCGACGAACACCTCGACGACCGTGCCGCCGATCCCCGGCGGGTAGAGGTTGAGGATGTCCATCACGTCGATGATGCGCTCGATCCCCAGCGCCGTCCCGGTGGTCGGCAGGCTTTCGCCCCGGAACAGCCCGACCAGATCGTCATAGCGCCCGCCGCCGGTCACGCTGCCCAGGTTCGGCTCGTTGATCAGCGTCTCGAAGATCGGTCCGGTGTAGTAGCCCAGTCCGCGCACCATCGTCTGATCGAACTCGCGGTGCTCCGCCGGGACGCCCATCGTGTCGAGGTGGGCGATCAGTTCGCGCAGTTCGTGAATGGCGACCTTCGCCTCCGGCAGGCTGCCCATCACGTCCTCCACGAAATCCAGCCGGTCGGCAGGGGCGACCTGGGCGGCGACCAGCGTCATGACCCGTTCGGTCACGTTGGCGGGCAGCCCGCGCTGGATCAGCTCTTCGCGCACGCCGTCCGCGCCGATCTTGTCGAACTTATCGACGCTGCGGTAGAGGTTCGCCAGCGCGTCGCCTTCGACGCCGGCATACTTGCCGATGGCGGTCAGCAGCTTGCGGTTGTTGATCTTGACCGTGAACTGGGGGATGCCGAGCCGCCTGAGCACCGTCGTGATCAGTGCGACGATTTCGGCGTCGGCATTCATGCCTGCCGCGCCCACAATGTCGGCGTCGCACTGGTAGAACTCGCGGTAGCGCCCGCGCTGCGGGCGTTCGGCGCGCCAGACCGGCGAAAGCTGGTAGCGGCGGAAGGGCAGGCTGATCTCGTTCTGATACTGCGCCACGACGCGCGCCAGCGGCACGGTCAGGTCGTAGCGAAGGGCGAGTTCTTCCTTGCCGCCGGGGTGCTGGGCGTTGAAGATCAGCTTTTCGGCGTCTTCGCCGTACTTGCCCATCAGCGTCTCGTGCAGTTCCAGCACCGGGGTTTGCAGCGGTTCGAACCCGAACAGATGGAAGACCTCGCGCACGATGGAGAAGACGTACTCGCGCTTGATCATGTCGGCGGGCAGGAAGTCGCGCATCCCTTTCGGGAGCCGGGGCTGAATCTTCGGCTGTGGCATGGGCTGAATCCTTGTGACAGGGTATGAGAATCACGAGACTTGCGGGGAAAATTCTACCACAGAGGTGGGGCAGGTCATGGGCTGGGGTGGAGTTTTGTGATCCTCACCTTATACCGCGCCGGGGAAACCGCTTCACCTATTGTCTTGGGGCAAGTTCGTCAGCATGGACTCGACAGCAGATGCCAGCGGCGCAAGCTCGTCAGTGACGATCCCGCCTCACAGCGGCACAGCTTCCGTCAAGACCTGGTCGCGGACCAGGGGTGACAAGCCATTTTCGGAGACGACATCGACCTGAACTCCGAGCAGATCCTCCAGATCGAGATCAAAGCCTGCGCCACCCCAAGCGGATACACGGTCATAATCCCAGCGTACCAGCAGGTCGATATCACTCTCCGCCGTCGCTTCGCTGCGCGCCACGCTGCCGAAGACACGCACGTCAAGCGCGCCGTGTCTTTGCGCCAGCGCCAGGATTTGATCGCGATGCGCGCGCAGGGTTTCCAGCGTCGGCACAGTCTTTGTTTGACCGGTCATGCGATCCATCCTTTCATGCCCCCGTGATCCGAACGACTTCACCCTTCGCGAGCGTTTCCAGCGCGCGTAGCACATTTGGCAGTAGCGGTTTCAATGTTTCGAGCTTGTTGTTTGGCGCGGAAAGTACGATAACCGAGACTTGTCGAGCCTCCAGGTTCTGCTGGTATGACAAATTGCTATCAATGGTGAGGAAAACGTCGAATCGACCTGTCATAAGGCGCAGCAGCTCGCCGTTCTTTGTGCCAGCCCAGCCCATCTCCGGGACAGTAATCACTTCGTGACCTGGCATCTCTGTTTTCAGCCTGCGGGGTAAGCATTCATCAATCAGAATCTTCATGGGCATAGGCAATCACGACAGCGCCGGCGGTTTCAAGCAGACGCACCGCCTGTCCGCGCGTAACGGTCGGAAAATCGTCCAGAAATTCATCCAGGGTTTCGCCGGTTGTCAGATAATCAAACAACGTCTGAATGGGGACTCTCGTCCCAACGAACACCGGGATTCCCCCAAGGACTTCGGCATCCTGTGAGATAAGCGTCGGCAGCATGAGGTTCCCTCAGTAGACTCACCTTCGATCCACTTTCATTTTACACTAATGCAATTGAGGTAGCGGATGCAGGTGTTTGTGTCCAGAAGATATATCATTCGAGCTGCTCGCGTTCTTCCGGCGGCAGTTGATCTGCCAGTTCGACCACCGACTGATAATCAATCATGATGTACCTCACGCAGCTCTTGGGTAGAGGGGAGCACTTCGCTCCCCAATTCATCATAGCACCGTTCAGCGTGTCGTGATCGTCACCTCGACCGGCTCCAGGCGCGCCGCCGCTGCGCGGACTCGATTGACTCGTCAAAAAGTGGTATCCGACTCCGAAGGGTAGCGTCTCAACTCGATCAACATCGCCCTTAATGCAGTACGTTCGGGATCGTTGAAGTTCAGCAATCTCGCAGTGACTCGACCTCGTGGTGTCATGCCCTCAATCCGTCCGTTATCCAATAGTCTGAAATGCTCCGACCACCTCTCTCGGCGGGGATGGAATAACGGAACAACTTCATCGGAGAAGGGGTCGACAGAACTTATGCCGCTGCCTTTGTGGCGGTTACAATCGAAGCAGCTTAAACAGAGGTTATCCAGCGTGGTACTGCCGCCATGCTTCTCCGCACGAATGTGATCAACCTCAAACGACTTCAGGGCATAGGCTTGATTCAGCAGACAGTACTCACAATTGTTCTGTGCTCGTTCGACAACTTGTCTGCGCAAGTCGTCTGGAATGTAGCTCATCAAATTCCTGCGCCCAGTTTGGCGAAGGCCCGTACCTTGATGGACTGCATCAGCCGCTCGATGCGGGCGTATTCGTCCAGCGCCCTGCGCTCGTCACGTGTCAGTCCGCGCGTCCGATTGGCTTCGAGGAGACCGCTGATCAGCCGATCAGCGGTCTCGGACAGCCTGAAAGCGGTGATCTGTTCCGGGCTTGGCGCGGAGGCCAGGAAATCCGCCACTTCATCGAATACAGCGCTGAAGTCGGCAAATTCGAATTCCCTTGTGGGAATGTCCACGATCCTTCCTTTCACATGCCACGTTGTCTGGCGTTCCCGGACAAAGGGGATGCCCTACCATTTTCGTCAACCCCATTGTAGTCGATCCTACCGCGTCGTGATCGTCACCTCGACCGGCTCCAGGCGCGCCGCCGTTACCCGAATCGTCCAACCGGATTCATCTGCCATCGTCACTTTCCCAGTCTTCGATCCTCAACCCGGCGATCCTTCCGAACTCACGGATGTTGCGTGTCACCAGCGTCAGATTGTGAGCCAGCGTGATGGCGGCAATCATAAGATCATTTGCGCCGATTGGCATTCCTGCGCGCTCCAGCGCCGCACGGATTCGTGCATAGTGCTCGGCGGCATCGTCGTCGAAAGGCAGTGAGGCGAAGCGTTCGGCAAAGGCGCGCTGTTTCGTCATTGTTGCGTCGGGCGTCTGACTCTTCAGAGCGCCCAGATATAACTCGCCTTTGACCACCGAACACAACGCAATATCGATCTCTGCGACGGACTGAAAACGCGCGATGACCCCCGGCGAGCGTCGATTGAGGTAGCGGACGCAGGTGTTTGTGTCCAGGAGATATTTCATTCGAGCTGCTCGCGTTCTTCCAGCGGCGGCTGGGGCGGACGCTCGATAGGAGTATCGGCGAGACTCCCGGCGGTTCGCTCAAGAAACTCATGCCAGTCCATACGTCGGAAAGCCTCAACTTCCAGATTCTGGCGCAGCCCTGCGCTGAGGTGCTCAATCAGACGGGCTTTCTCCGCCAGCGGCAGCTGATCTGCCAGTTCGACCACCGACTGATAATCAATCATGATGTACCCCGCGCAGCTTTTGGGCAGAGGGGAGCGCTTCGCTCCCCAATTCATCATAGCACCGTTCAGCGCGTCGTGATCGTCACCTCGACCGGCTCCATGCGCGCTGCCGACGCGCGAATGGTCAGCGTCCCCGGCGTCCTGCCCGCGCGCACGTACAGCGCCGCCTGCCCGCCGATCAGCGCGAAGGGGTTGTCGCCGACCAGCTCGCCCGGTCCCTCCAGCGTGAAGCTGACGATGGCGTTGTAGTAGTGCAGCCGGTTGCCGTAGCTGTCCACCACTTTGAAGACCAGCCGGGTCATGTCCGCGCCGTCGGCGTGCAGTTCCGTGTCGTCCGGCTGGACCACCAGCGCGCCGGGGATGCCGTTGGCGCGGATGCGCTGCTCGATCACCGCCTGCCCGCCGATTGTGCCGACCACCCGCAGGTCGCCGTACTGATTCATCAGCCCTTCTTCCAGCCGCAGCCCGCACTGGCTGAACTTGAAGGGCGCGTGCGGCAGGTGCGGGAATTCGTCGCGCGCCGGCGACGCCCGCTGGATCATCTCGTCGCCCACATACAGCGCGACCTCTTCGCAGTTGGAGCAGACGTAGAGCGGTTCGAAGCCGCCGCCGCTGCGGTCGCCCGCGGCCCCGCGGGTCACCGCGCGCAGGACGGGACGCACCGCTGGGTCGATCTGCGATTCGTAGACGTAGGCGGCATACTTGGGCAGGCGGAACATGTCGGTCACGCCGTGATAGCACACCCGGTCGCCGCTGCCGAATTCGCGGTGGGTGTTGTAGTCGAAGAAGCACCAGCCGATGGCTCCGGCGATGGTCGGGTGTCCCATCTGCTTGTCCTGGATGCGCGCGTGGAACAGGGCATGGGCGATCTGCCGCTCTTCCTGGTCGCTGGTCTTGGTGGAGAAGCGATGCCCGCAGAACTCGGTGATCAGGTGCGGCAGGTGGACCGGATCGACCACCGTGTCGGAGAAATCGTTGTAGGTGAACACGTCTTCGAGGAACTGGCTGTCCTGGAAGTAGCGCACGCCGCCCGTCTGACGGGTCGGGTCCAGCTTGTGGGCGAGGGCGTTGGTGGCGGTGTAGAGCGCTTCGTTATCCCACGACTCGTTGATGCGCACGCCCCACAGGATGACCGCCGGGTGGTTGCGATCCCGCTCGATCATCACGCGCACGTCGCGCATCGTCAGCGCCTGCCAGTCGGAGTCGCCGATGAACTGCCAACCGGGGATCTCCTCGAAGACCAGCAGCCCGATCTCATCGCAGCGGTTCAGGAAGTGCGGCGACTGCGGATAATGCGAGGTGCGGACGATGTTGACCCCCAGTTCGTCCTTCAGGATGTCGGCGTCCCTGCGCTGAAGCCGCGCCGGAGCCGCCGCCCCGATGTAGGGATAGGTCTGGTGGCGGTTCAAGCCCATCAGCTTGAGGCGGCGTCCGTTCAGATAGAAGCCGTCCTTCTTGAAGACCGCCTCGCGGAAGCCGATGCGCGTCGCCACGTCATCGCGCTTCGCCGCGCCGTCGTAGAGACCTACCTCGACGGTATAGAGCACCGGCGCGTTCACATCCCATAGGGCGATGTCGGGCAGCGCGCCGAAATCCAGCGTGATGCGGCGCTCGCCGCCGCGCGAAGGCAGCGCGTCCAGGCTGGCGTCGGCGATGGTGACGCCGGCAGGGTCTTTGAGGACGGCGCTCACGCTGTGCGCATCTTCCAGCGCGCCTTCCAGATAGACATCGACCGCCAGCGCCGGCTTGCTCAGCACGTCGCGGGGGCGGGCGAAGAGGCGCGCGATGTGCGTCGGCTCGACGAAGCGCAGGGTCACATCGCGGTAGATGCCGCCGAAGGTCAGGTAATCGACCAGATGCCCGTTCGGCGGGATGTCCGGGCGCTCGCTGGAATCCAGCCGGACCTGGAGCACGTTCTCGCCGTCGCGCAGATGGTCGGTCAGGTCGAAGGAGAAGGGCACGTAGCCGCCGTCGTGGTCGCCCAGCGTCACGCCGTTGCAGACGATGGTGCTGGCGGTCATCGCCCCGTCGAAATCGACGTACACCCGCCGCCCGGCGCGCGCTTCGGGCAGGGTGAAGCGCTTGCGATAGGTGGAGACGAACTGGTATTCCAGATTGTCGAAGTTGCGCAGCGGCAGGGTGATGTTGCTGTGCGGCAGCGTGACCGGTTCGAAGCTGTCATCGGACGCGCCGTAGGCAAGCTCGCGCGGCGCGTACAGCCAGTGATCGTTGAAGTTGAAGAGGGAGCGCATCGGATGCCTCCTGGCGCGTAGGATGGACTTGCTATGACGGGAATTGTGACGCAGAGCAGGGGCGTTCTGCAAGGGACGGGAAGAACCGCTGTCGTCAGAGGGGCGGCATCATCCCCGACATTCGCCGGGATGGTGCCGCCTTTTTCGCTGCGATCAGGACGCTGCCGGCTCCTGACCGAGGGCGCGGAGGGCGGTGTATAGTTCCAGCAGCGGGTCCGGCGTCAAGCCGTCCTGTGTGCTGAGGGTCTTGCTGCCGTACTGCGTCTCGACGGTGACGGTGTACTGGAAGAGATCGGCGGCGCGTCCCGCGCTGGTGAAGATGCCTTCGATGGTCAAGAAGTCCATCGCCGTCAGCATGGCAGCGATCGGTTCGATTGCTTCCGCGCCGACCCGGCTTTCGACGCCGTCGCGGATCAGCCGTCCGTCGCCATACAGCACGATGCTCAGCGGCGTGCCGGTGATCCCGCCCTGCTGGTAGTAGCTGACGAGCCGAAGCGTGTAGGCGGCGCGCGGGGTTGCGCCCGGAGTCGCGGCAGTGCTGGCATTGACCAGCGTCCCCGGCAGCGCCTGGACCAGCGTCTCGGCGATCCCGGTCGGCAGCAGCGGCGTCGCCTGTCCCTGGATGACGGTCTGCTGGGTCGGCTCGGCGGTGGGCGGCTCCGGCGTGGCGGTCGGAGTTGGCTCGCCGGCGCAGGCGGCGAGGAGCAGGACAAGGCTGATGAGGCTCACGAGACCTGGCAGAAGACGACGCATACACGTTCTCCATCTCGGACGCGCTCATGCGCGTCCCTACGGTTTAGAAGGGATCTGTAGGGACGCCTTACTGGGCGTCCGCGCCGAATCCACACTCCACTGAGTCTAGTCTAGTCGCTTGCGCCGAGTCTGCCAATTGGCACATTTTCGGGGGAAATTCACAGCACGAACACTTCAGTCCTCATATAATGATAGCGGTGTCGCCAACAGGAACGGTGCGCGCTCATGAACCTGCCTGCCATGAATATCACGACCCGATTGTTCATCTGGTTTCTGGTCATCGCCATGAGTCCGTTCCTGGCGGCGATGGTGATCGTCAGCAACATTGCTGAGCGTAATACGCGGGCGGATGTCTTCGACACGCTGACCATCGCCGCCAACAACCAGGCGCTGCGGCTGGAGACCTACGTTCAGACACAGCTGGATACCCTGCTTCTGCTCTCCCGACAGACCTTTCTGAGCAGCTCCACCAGCGCCCTGCAAAGCGGCGACCTCACCACCACCACCCGCGCCTTTCGCGAATCGCAGGTGCGCGAATACTGGCGGCAGTTCGAAACCAGCCTCGATTTTGACGACATGATGCTGGTCGATGTCGAGGGCGACGTGGTCTTCTCGCTCAGCCTGCTGCCCTATGCTTCGGTCGATGATCCGGCGCTGCCCACTCCGACGCTGCGCGAGGCGGTGCATCAGGCGATAGCGGCGCAGGCGCCCGTCCTCTCGGCGTTCGCCCCGGTGGACGGCGAGACGATTGCCTTCGCCGCCGCGCCCCTGTATCTGGCGAATCGGATGGTCGGCATCCTCGCCGTCCGGCTGACCAGCGCAAGCCTCTACGAGATCGTCACCGACCGGATCGGGCTGGGCGAGACCGGCGAAACCAACGTCGGCATCCTGGAGGGCGACCAGGTCGTCTTCACCGCGCCGACGCGCTTCAACCCGACGGCGGCGTTTTCCACGCGCATCCGGTTGGGCGAGAGCCTGGGTCAGGCGATTCAGCAGGGGGCGCAGGGGAACGGCGGTCAGGGCGAAATCCTTGATTATCGCGGCGTCTCGGTGGTCGCCGTCTGGCGTTACCTGCCGACGCTGCGCTGGGGGCTGGTCGTCAAGCAGGACGCCGAGGAAGCCTTCATCACCCTGACGGAGACCCGCCGCGCCCTGGTCCCCATTTTGCTGGCGACCATCGTCCTGGTCGGTCTGATGGCGGTAATCGTCGCCAACAGCTTCACCAAGCCGATCCACCTGCTGACCGACGCGGTACGCCGCATGAGCGGGGGTGATCTGATCTCGCGGGTGGGCGAAATCCGCGCCGGGGGTGAATTTGCCGTGCTGGCGCGCGGCTTCGACCGCATGGCGGGGCAGCTGCATGACCTGATCGAGCGGCTGGAAGAGCGCATCGCCGAGCGCACGCGCCAGATCGAGCAGTATGCCCACGAGATGGCGAACGCCCGCGCCGAGGCGGACCGGGCGAATGCCGCCAAGACCATCTTCCTCACCAACATGAGCCACGAACTGCGCACGCCGATGAACGCCATCCTGGGTTTTGCCCAGATGCTCGAGACCGACCGCGCCGTCCCGGCAAAGCAGCGCGAGTACATCGGCATCATCGCCCGCAGCGGCGAACACCTGCTGAGCCTGATCAACGAGCTGCTGGACATGGCGCGCATCGAATCCGGGCAGATTTCTATCGTCGAGACGGCATTCGAACTGCGTTATACCCTGCGCGGCATCGAGGAGATGATGACGCTGCGCGCCGGCGGCAAGGGGCTTCAGCTGGAAGTCGAAATCGCCGACGCCGTGCCGCCCTACATTCGCGCCGACGAGGGCAAACTGCGCCAGGTGATCATCAACCTGATCGGCAACGCCATCAAGTTCACCGACGAGGGCGGCATCTCGGTGCGCTGCGGTCTGGTGGGGGCGGCGCTGCGCTTCGAGATCGAAGACACCGGCGCGGGCATCGCCCCAGAGGAACTGAACAAACTCTTCCAGCCTTTTTCGCAGACGGAGACCGGGACGAAGGCGCAGGAAGGGACCGGGCTGGGGCTGGCGATCAGCCGCGCCTACGTGCTGGCGATGGGCGGCGAAATGCAGGTGCGCAGCGTCGTCGGGCAGGGGACGATCTTCACCTTCAGCCTGCCGCTGGCGGTGGCTTCGGCGGAAGAAGCGCGGACGGGCAGCGAAAACACCCACCGCCCGGTCGGCATCCTGCCGCCGGACGACGTGCGCGAGTGGCGCATCCTGGTGGTGGACGACAAGCCGGAAAACCGCCAGCTCATCCGCGTGTGGATGGAAGAAGTCGGCTTTTCCGTGCGCGAGGCGGCGGACGGTCACGAGGCGGTGATGGTGTGGGATGTGTGGGAGCCGCACCTGATCTGGATGGACATGCGCATGCCGGTCATGGACGGCTACGAGGCGACCCGCCGCATCAAGTCGGCGGTCAAGGGCAGCGCGACGGCGGTCATCGCCCTGACCGCCAGCACGCTCGACAACGAGCGGCAGCTGGTGCTTTCGGCGGGCTGCGACGATTTTGTGCGCAAGCCGGCGCGCGTTTCGACTCTGTTTCAGAAGCTCGAAGAACACCTGGGCATCAGATTCGCCTATCAGTCGGCGGCGGACGACGACGACGGCGGGATGGACCAGGAAGACGCCGGGGCGGCGCTGACCCGCGAGGCGCTGGCGGCGCTGCCCGATTCCTGGCGGGGACGGCTGCGCGAGGCGGTGCAGCGCCTCGACCTGACCGCGGCGCTGCGCGCGGTGGAGGAGATCGCCGCCGATCACCCCGACTATGCCGCCGCGCTGCGCGACCTGATCAACAGCTTTCGTTTCGATACCCTTCAGGAATTGATCTGAACCCCATGATCCCCATTCCCTACGCCCCTGGCAATTACAGCATCCTGATCGTCGATGACACGCCCGCCAACCTGAGCGTGCTGTCGTTCATGCTTCAGCAGGAGGGGTTCCGCGTGCGCCCGGCGATCAGCGGCGGAGTCGCCCTCAACGCCGTGCGGCACGAGCTGCCCGACCTGGTGCTGCTGGATATTCGCATGCCGGAGCCGGACGGCTACGAGGTGTGCCGCCAGTTGAAGGGAGACCCGGCGACGCAGAACATCCCGGTCATCTTCATCAGCGCCCTGGACGACGTGGAGGATAAGGTGCGGGCGTTCGAGGCGGGCGGCGTCGATTACATCACCAAACCGTTCCACGTCGAAGAGGTCGTCGCCCGCGTGCGCGCCCACCTGACGCTTCAGGATCAGCGGCGCGCCATCGAGCATCTGAGCAATCTCAAAGACGATCTGATGCACATCGTCGCCCACGACCTGAAGAACCCGATCAGCATCATTCGCGGCTATGCTGAGCTGCTGCTGGATGGCGATTCTGGGCTGGAGGCGGACGACGCGCTGCGCAAAATGCACGTCACCGCCGACCGCATGCTGGCGCTGGTCACGGCGCTGCTCGATTACGGGCAGCTGGAGCGGGGCATGCCGCTGGACCTGCACTCCTACACGCTCGCCCCGCTGCTGGCGGACTGCGCCGATTCCTTCGCGCTCGCCGCCCGCGAGAAGCAGATCGCCATCGCGCTGCGCATCGACGCGCCGGACGCCTCCGCCCTGATCGACCGGGAGCGGATGGCGCAGGCGGTCTGCAACCTGATCGGCAATGCCGTCAAATATACGCCGGAGGGGGGACAGGTCGAAGCGTCGCTGAGCGCCGATGACCGGTCGGTGCAGATCGCCATCGCCGATGACGGACCGGGCATTCCGCCGGAACACCTGCCGCACCTCTTCCAGCGCTTCTACCGCGTCCCGCAGACGACGGGAGCCGCCCGCGTCGCCGGGACGGGGCTGGGGCTGGCGATTGTCAAGCTGATCGTCGAGAAGCACGGCGGGGTGGTGGGCGTGGAAAGCGCCGTCGGGGTGGGCAGCCGGTTCACCATCCGTCTGCCGCGCTGAAGCGGGGACGGGTCCCGGCTGCCCTGGCATCGCCGAGGGCTGAAGCGCCTCGGCTGGTAAACTGACCCGTCCACTAAAGGGACGGCGGCGGAGGTCCGCCCCTTCAGCGGCACGGCATTCCGCATCTCTTGTTGATCTGATTAT
>JAEURA010000058.1 GCA_016789005.1 Anaerolineae bacterium | reverse complement strand
AGACGTAGGCGACTTGATACTGCTGGGTGAGCAGCGCCACCAGCAGCGCCGCCGATGCCAGCAGCAGCATCGGGAAGGTCAGCAGGGCGGCGTTGCGCCCGCTGAGGATCAGGCTGTCGTTGCGGCGGCGCGCCCCGATGATCGAGGCAGGGATGGCGATCAGGGCGGCGATGAACGCCAGGACGATGCCGGCGATGCCAATTTCGGCGATCATGGGATGCGCCCTTACGCGCCCGCGCCGTCAGCCGGCGAGGGGTGATCGGCAGGCAGGGCGCTGTCCGGCGAGACCGCCTCATGCGCGGGTCCGGCTTCGATGAAGCGGGTCGGGCACTTCAGGTTGAGTTCGCTGGCGTAAAAGACGCCGTCCGCGCCCAGCCGCCCGGTCATGATCGCCTGCGCCTCGTGCTGAAGGAGTTCCGGCTTGACCGTGTTTTCGACCACGACGCGCATCTGAGTCGCGTTGGCGTCGCCGACTGCCTCGTGCAGCGCCGCCGCCAGGTCGTCGAACTGCTCCGGGATGTGCGCTACGGTGAAGGTGATCAGCAGATTTTCGGCGTCGTAGGTGATGGTGTCGCCGATGACTGCCCCGGCGACGCGCACGCTTTGCCCGGCGTACGCTGAATCGTTGACGACTTCATCGACGGTGATGAAGAAGCGCGCACCGGCAATCGTGCCGGAGGCGATCAGAAATGCGACGGCGGCGAGGATGACGATGCCGCCGATCAGGAAGGGCAGGCGTCGCGCGGCGCTGCGTGTCCGCGCGCTGCCGACGGGCTTTTCCCATGCCAGGGGCTGGCTGCCTCTCGCCTGTGATTGTGCCATGATCTGTTCATCCTGGTAGTCACTCAGTGATCGTTTTCGCATTATACCCTGAAACCTCGGCGGCATAGGGCAGGGATCGCTTTTTGCCGCGCATCCATGACCAAATTTGCATATAATGCGACTCATGCAGCAGCGTGTTCATCAGGTTTTCAGGGGGAATTATGTTTCTGTCGTTGATCGCCGGACTGCTGGTCGCCGTGCTCGCGGGTCTGGGCATGGTGGGTTTGGATCGCCTTGGTTTCTATCTCATCCTCGTCGTGCCCTTGTTCGCCGGCGCGCTCGTCGGCATGGCGGTCGCCATCCCGGCGATTCGCCAGCGCGCGTCAATCCCGCCGCAGATCGTGCTGGCGATTCTGTGCGGGACGGTGACGCTCGGTGTGTACTGGTACGGGTCCTACATGACTTACGTGGAGGACTGGGTCGGACAGGTGCAGCGCGCCACGCCAAGCGCGACCAGGGAAGAGGCGACCGCCTTCCTGGATGAAGTCCTCGTGCAGGAGTATGGCGTGAACGGCTTCCAGGGCTTCCTCGCCGACTACGCGGCGGCGGGGCTGACCATCTCGCGGGCGCTCAGCTCGTCGTCCGGCATCGAACTGAAGGATGGACTGGCTTACGCCTACTGGGTGATCGAGGGGCTGGTGCTGATCGGCACGGCGATTGTCATGGTGCTGCGCCGTGACAGCATGGCGAAGGCGCTGCAGCCCAAGACCGACACCGGCGGACCCGCCAGCCCGATCCGCTGATATCCGACTTTCGCCCTATGTCAGGGAAGCCCAGGGCGGCGCGTACTGCCCCAGCGCCGCCTGTACGCCCTGAAAGACCGTCTCGAACCCGTCGTTGGCGTCGATGATGGTGATCGGCGTGCCGCGCGCCTGCATCCAGTCGATCACCCGCAGATATTTGGCGCGGGTTTCGGCGAGCCGTTCCTCGTAGAGCTGGCGTTCGCCGCCGCGCGCGCCCATGCGCCGGTAGCAGGTCTCCGGCGTGGCGTCGAGGAACAGCGTCAGATCGGGCAGGCGGGCGGCGGCGTTGAAGCCTGCCACTTCTTCCAGGCTCAGCCCGCTGCCGGGAAGTCCGGCGTCCGATTGGTAAACGAGCGAGGACATCAGGTAGCGGTCGCAGACCACGACGCGCAGCGCCCCCCCGTTCAGGAAAGGGGCGATCACCCGCTCGTTGTGGTCGGCGCGGTTGAGGGCGAAGGCGAGCGCCAGCGTGCGCGTGCTGATCACGATGCGCTTTTCCAGCACATCGCGGATGTAAGTGCCTGCCGCCGAAGGGTTGTTCGGCTCGTAGGTGTGCAGCGCGCGGTCGGCGCCGAGTCGTTCGCCGTAGAGTTCTGCCACGCGGGCGCTGATGGCAGACTTGCCGCTGCCGTCCAGCCCCTCAAAGACGATGAAAAAACCTGCTCCGCTCACGCGCCGCCGTCCTTCTGATGATTCCGGTGCGCGCAAATCATAGCTTACGGACAGCGGGCACATCAATTTCTGACCCCTTGTAGCCCCTCTTGACACATCAGCGTGGATCGTGCTACGCTGACAGCGGAAACCTGAAGCAGGAGCTGCTGTGATGCTGACTCGCGAACAGATCGCCATCCGCCCGGTGCGCCTGGAGGCGGAGGATTACGCAGGCATTGCCGCGCTGTACGGCGCGTACTTTGCGGCGCACGGCGTCGACCGGCGCTATACCGCCGCCGACATCGAAAACTTCCTGACCGCCCCGGATTTTTTCCCCGATCTAACCCAGGTGGTCGAAGAAGACGGGCAGATCGTCGCCTACAGCGAGCACGTCCCCAGCGCCGCTACCGGCAACGCCTGGGGCGACCTGATCGTCCACCCGGATTATCGCGGACGCGGCATCGCCAGCGCTTTGCTGGCACACGCCGATGCCCAGCTCCTCGAACGGGCGAAGACCTACGTCCCGGTGCATCTGCCGGTCGTCGCCCGGCGCGGCGCGCCCTCCGTCGATGCGGCGGCGTTCCGCCTCATGGAGCGGGAAGGCTACACCTATGCCCGCTCCTTCTACGAGATGCGCATCGAACTTGGCGATTCATCTGCGCCTGCGCTGCCGGAAGGCTTCCATCTGGAGCCGTTCGACCGCCAGAAGCACGGCAGGGCGCTCTACGAGGTGCACGAAGAGGCGTTTTCAGAGCACTGGGGCTATGAGCGCGATCCCTGGGAAGAGTGGGAACACTACGTCTACGAGCGCCCCAACACCGATTCCACGCTGTGGCTGCTCGCCTTCGACGATCAGGGCATCGCCGGCTACGCGATCAACCGTCAGCTGCGCGAAGACGACCCGACTCTTGCCTGGGTGGGCATGCTCGGCGTGCTGCCCCGCGCGCGGCGGCGGGGGCTGGGCGAGGCGCTGCTGCGCGGCAGCTTCGCGCTCTTCCAGGATCGCGGCTACACCCGCGCCGGGCTGGGCGTCGACGCTGAAAATACGACCAACGCCCTGGCGCTTTACGAGCGAGTCGGGATGCACGTCCACCGCACCACCCACAGCTACCAGAAAACGCTGCGAGCTGCGGAATAAACTCCGATGCACTACAGCCGTCCGGCGAACGCCCTCAGCTTCGCCGCCGCCCCCTGAAGCAGCGGCTGCCCGTGCCCGAAGCAGGCGGTCTCGACATCGAGCGCCGCCAGCCTCTTGACCGAGCGTTTGTCCTCGTTCATGTCCGGGGTGAAGGCGGCGAACGGCAGGCGCAGGCTGGCCGGGATGTTCATCATCACGTCGCCGGTGAACAGGATGCGCCGCTCCGGCTGCCAGAATGAGACATGCCCCGGCGAATGCCCCGGCGTGGCGATCACCTGCAAGCCGCCGAACACCTCCGCCAGCACCTCGCCATCCTGGACGGTGCGCGCTACCGATACCGGCGTGTTGACCGGCGCACTGCCCATCGTCATCAGGCGCGCCAGCGGCGGCAGATCGGCGGACCTGGCGCGTTCGACGGGTTTCTGATCGCTGATGTAGGGCTTTTCGACGGCGGAGGCGATCACCTGCGCGCCGGTCGCCCGCGCCAGGTCAGCCAGCCCGCCAATGTGGTCGAAGTGGGCGTGGGTGATCAGGATGCGCTTCACGTCGCCGGGGCGATAGCCCGCCGCCGCCAGCTGCGCCAGCACCTTTTTGCCTGCTCCGGGCATGCCGGTGTCGATGATCGTCAGCCCCTCCCCTTCGGTGAGCAGGTAGACCCTTCCGACGTACAAACCGCTGAAGGCGAAAACTCCGGGGACGATCTGGCGCATGGCGTCAAAGCTCCTTGTGACCTGTGCGGGCGCAATGCCGAATCTCGAATCTAATCAACGGTTGAGCCGCCGGCTCGACCCTACCCCCGATGCCTCGTAGGGAGACCGGCGGGTCTCCCGCTCGCGAATTTCCTTCGCGGTTCCGCTTCAGAAACCCGTCGTTTCTGGGCGGCGGTAGTGAATCATGCGCTGGAGCGCCTTCAGCTCGTAGGGCCACTGATAGTAGCCGACGCGGTAGCGCCAGCCGCTCAACCCCTGAAGCAGATGACGCACGCCGCCGCGCAGCCGCACATCGGTCACGGTCGGGTAGTAGGCGTTGATGACCGTTTCGAAATCGCGGACGCGCCGGCGCACGCTGTCCTTGAACCAGGGCGTGCCGGGGTCACGGCGCATGGCGCGCTTCGCCCATTCGTCGCTCGCCCATTCTTCCAGCGTCTCCGGGAACCTGAAGCCGAGCCGCGTCGCTTCTTCGAGCAGGATGCTGCCCTCCTGCGGAACCGGGGTGTAGATGTACAGCACCAGCTCGGTCGCCGGGTTGATCTGCTTGAGCTTGCGGATGAAACGAATGGTCGCTTCGATGTCCGCCATCGGCTCCGGCGGGTTGCCCAGCACGAACGACAGTTCCGGCACGATGCCGTAATGCTTCATGCGCTCGACCAGCGCCAGCGTCATCTCGGTGCCGCTTTTGCCGCCCTTGTTCATGCGCTTGAGCATCTCGTCGTCGCCGCTTTCCGCGCCCATGAAGACCATCTTCAAGCCGCTGCGGCGCATCGTTTCCCAGGTGCGGTCACTGTAGCCCATCAGGGTGTCGATGCGTCCCAGCCCCCACCAGCGGATAGAATCGCCGGCGAAGCTCGCCAGCCGCTCGGCGAAGTCGGCGGTGCGGTTTTCCTGGACGAAGAAATCCATGTCGTTGAATTCCAGCCCGTCGATCTTCCAGCGCTGATGCAGGTGCTGGACGATACTGGCGACGCGCTCGCCGCTTTCGGGAATCCAGCGACGGTTCGCCAGAGCCACGACGGCGCAGAAGTTGCAGGCGAACGGGCAGCCGAACGAGCTGTTGTGCGAAAGCACCCGGTCGCCCATGTAGCTGCGCCCGACATAGCGGCTGACATCCAGGCTGTCGTAGGGATACCAGGGCAGCCCATTGAGCGGGATCACCGGGGCGCGGGTGTTCATGCGGATCGTGCCGGCGTCGTTGTACGCCAGCGAGGCGATGTCGGTCAGCGAGCCGCCGTGATGCAGGGCTTCGACGAACTGCCGGAAAGGCGCTTCCCCCTGACCGGCGATGACGTAATCCACGCAGTCGCTGCGCAGGATGGTCTCGTAGTGCTGAGTCGGGAAGTAGCCGCCCCACAGGATGACCAGACCGGGCAGGGCGCGCTTGACGGCTTTGCAGACCGGGACCGCCTGGCGCAGCTGCGGACCGGGCATAACCGTCACGGCGAGGAGCTTCGCCCCGGTCGCCTTCGCCCGCTCGATGATCGCCGCCGCCGGGTCGGCGGTCAGGTTGCCGTCGATGAATTCCAGGTCGTAGTCCGCCGCGATCACGGCGGAGACGGCGAGCAGCGACAGGGGCAGGCGCTGCTTGCCGGGTGAGGTGCTGATCGGGTTGTACAGCAGGACGGTGTGGCGCTTGCCGCCGGTGGTGCGGGCGGGCGGCGCTGCGTCAAACGCGACGTTGGCGGCGCTCATAGATGCTCTTTGCCTCGACTTCTGCGGATAGTTCTTATTTTCCGGTAAAGCTGCCCATGAGGCAAGCGGCGTCACGATCTGCCGCCTGCACCAGGGCGGGGCATTCAGTAGACTCGGATGATCCGGCGAACCTTCAGGCGCAGCACGACGATGTCGTCGTCCTTCCAGGAGTCGAGCATGTCGTCGGCGGGTTTTCCGCTCATGTAGCGGCGGGTGATTCGCTCGGTGACGACGTGCCCGGCATCGGTCTCGACACTGAAGTCGCCCTGGAAGAGGTAGCCGGGGGTGTAGCCCTGACCGCTCTCCGCCGGGTCGCCGCCGATCTGGATCGCGCCGTGCGGGTTGCTCAGCAGGTTCTGCGCCTTGCGCGCCGTGCGGTCGGTCATGACGATGATCTCGTCGCGGTCGGCTTCGATGGCGTACCACAGCGGCACGACGTGCGGGTAGCCGTCGGCGGTCAGGGTGGCGAGGCGGGCGACGAGCGGCTGATTGAGGGTTTCGCGGATGGATTCCAGCGTGATGGACAAGATAGCGACCTCTCGTATTTTCGGTGGGAGGGAACGCAGCAGCACATTTCATGCTGCCTCAATGAAAACAAGACTCGGTCAATTAAACAAGCCCCACGCCCGCTGAAAATGCGTTTTTCAGCGCCGCACTGCAATATGTGAATATGAAAACATTTGCATATAATCAGGGAGCTTCCGAGCATAAGGAAGGATGGATGAATCAAGTCGTACACCAATTCAAGGCAGATTTTTTCAAGATGCTCTCGCATCCGGCGCGCCTGGCGATCCTCGATCATCTGCGCGCGGGCGAGAAAAGTGTCAACGAGCTGCAAGTGCTGCTGGAGGCGGATCAATCGACCATCTCTCAGCAGCTTGCCAAGCTGCGCAGCGGCAACCTCGTAGACACGCGCAAGGAAGGGACCACCGTCTACTACTCAGTTCGCGATCCCATGATCTTTCAGCTGATGGATGTGGCGAAAGAGATCTTCAACCGCCGCCTGATCAGCCATCAGGCGCTGCTGGAACAGGTTGCTGAAGCCGGCAGAGCCAGCGAACAGCCCATTTAGCCGCCCGTCTGCGGGCATTTTTCCGTCGAGGACAGGAATGTTTCAGGAAACCAAGCACGCTCAAGCCAACCACCAGAAAACTCCGAAGTTCACCGCCGATGAACGCAACGCCATGCGTGGGTTTCTCCAGCGCAGCGAGGTCCGTTTGTCCACCATGCATCGTGTCGCTGTGGGCTTCATCAGCGGCGCGGGACTGCTGTTTTTGCTGCCCGTGTTTCTTAAAGACGGGGTGCTGTCGATCATTCGCGCCATCCTCGACTATTCCCCTCCCATATCCAGCGCTTCGGGCATTGGACCCACCATCGGGACCCTGGTGATTTATGCCTGCCTGCTTTTCCCGTTCATCCTGTCGCTGAGCATTCCAGGGGGCGCGCTGCTCCTCCTGCTCAAAGACATCGTCCGTTTCTACTTTGTCGGACACCCGCCAACCTTCCCGGAAAATCTGTTCAACCCCCGCTTCGTTTTGACCGGGGTGGCGTTTTCGCCAGATGAGTCCGAAGAAGTCAAAGCCCGCGTCCTTCGCTATCAATACGGAACCGATCTCATCCATTTCGTCATTTCGCACGCCGACGCACAGTCCAGCTACTACTACGATGTCATCGACAAGCCGGACCGGATGATCGTCCCGCGCACCCGCAAACTGCCCAGGCTCATCCAGATGGATGTCGTCGATGTCCCTTCAGAAAAGATTCTGAACGAGCTTGACGATGACGAAATCATCCGCGTTCATGGCACGTATTCGGTGGGCGATGAAGAGGAAGCGCTTCTGCACAAGCCCTACGTCGAACGGACGCTGAAGGAGATCGATGGCTTCAACGCCGCGCTGGGACTGGCAGGCTTCATCGAACGCCCGCTGTATCAGGAAGTCGCCAAGACGGAAGTTTCGATGGTGCGCCACGCCCTGAAACTTCGGAGTATGGTGCTTCGCTACTTTCAAGCCCTGCTCATGCTGCTGTGGACGAGCGTCGTCACCTTCCTGATGCTGCCCTTCCTGGAGGATGACAGCGGGCGATTCCCGATCCTGGTGGTCTTCGGGATCACCTACTTCATCTGGGCGGCGCTGGCTCCCTTCATCGTGCAGCTGCCGCTTCAGTGGTTGGTGAGTTCGTCCACAGCCGACGTTCGCCGCAAGGGCGTTCGTCAGTTTCAGAAGTCGGACGCCATACAGCGGTTTGGTTCGCTCACCCAGCGCCTGTCCTACGTGGCGCTGCTGACTTCGGTCATCGCCCTGGTGTTGGAGTATTTTCTCCATCTGGCGTGACGCGCGTGCGTGTCGAGACGGGGCAAAGCCGTTACAATCGATACGAATACAGCGTCTTGCCTTGGTTAGGGTGACTGCCCATGCTCGAACTCCATGATGTCTCCCGCCAGTTCGGCGGACTAGCCGCCCTCAGCGGCGTCAACATGCTCGTCCCGCGCGGCAGGGTTGTCGGCTTGATCGGTCCCAACGGTGCGGGCAAGACCACCCTGATCAACCTGATCAGCGGGCTGGATCACCCCACCGGCGGGACGATCACCCTCGGCGGCACGCCGATTCACGGGCTGCCGCCGCATCAGATCGCCCGCCGGGGAATCGCCCGCACCTACCAGAATATCCGCATGTTCGCCGATCTGACGGCGCTGGAAAACCTGCTGGTCGCCCAGCACGCTCAGGGGAAGGCGTCGGCGCTGGAGGCGCTGATCTTCGCGCCGCGCTATCGCAGCGAAGAGAAGGCGCTGCGCGACCACGCCCGGCATCTGCTGGAACGCTTTCACCTGGCGGACAAAGCCGATCAGCGCGCCGGCAACCTGCCCTATGGCGACCAGCGCCGGCTGGAGATCGCGCGGGCGCTGGCGACCCGTCCGGCGCTGATGCTGCTGGACGAGCCGACGGCGGGGATGAACCCTATCGAGACAGAAGAACTGGGCGAGCAAATCCTGCGCCTGCGCGAGGATGGCATCACCGTCCTGGTGATCGAACACGACATGGCGCTGATCGCCCAGGTGTGCCAGGAAGTCTACGTGCTGAACTTCGGGCAGATCATTGCGCATGGGACGCACGAGGCGATCAAGGCGAACCCGCTGGTCGTCCAGGCGTACCTGGGCGAAGAAGAGGAGGAGACCGGTGGCGCTGCTTGAGGTGCATGACCTCCATGCTGGCTACGGCGCGATTCGCGCGCTGCGCGGCGTTTCGTTCCAGGTCGAACAGGGACAGGTCGTCTCGCTGATCGGCGCGAACGGTGCGGGCAAATCGACCACCCTCAACACCCTGAGCGGCTTGATCAGACCGACGCGCGGGCGGGTCGCCTTCGACGGCGCGGAGATCACCGGCTGGCGCGCCGACCGGGTGGTCAAGCGCGGCTTGGTGCAGGTCCCGGAAGGGCGGCAGGTGATCGCCCCGATGACGGTCTACGAAAACCTGATGGTGGGCGTGGACGGTGCGGTTGAACCCGGCGCGCTGGATAACATCTTCGCCCGTTTTCCCCGCTTGAACGAACGGCGCGAACAGAAAGCCGGGTCGCTCAGCGGCGGCGAACAGCAGATGCTCGCCGTCGGGCGGGCGCTGATGATGAAGCCCCGCCTGCTCATGCTGGATGAGCCGAGCATGGGGCTGGCGCCGATCCTGGTCAACGAAGTCTTCAGGATCATCGCCGACATCAAGGCGCACGGCATCCCGATCCTGTTGGTGGAGCAGAACGCCCGCAAGGCGCTGGCGATCAGCGATTACGCCTACGTGCTGGATCGCGGGCAGATCGTCCGCGAAGGACCCGCCGCCGACCTGCGCCGCGACCCGGCGATCATCGCGGCGTACCTGGGGTGAGGTTTACCCTGCCGGATAAGACTCCACCGTTTTGCGGCGCGGCGCAGTCCCGACCCCACCTCTGCCCAGGGTGGACAGTCCGCCGCAGATGTTGCCCCAGCGCAGACACTCGTCGATGGCTTTGCCTTCGCGGAACGCCGTCAGAAAACCGGCGTTGAAGACATCGCCCGCCCCGGTGGTATCGACCGGCGTGACCGGGATCGCCGGCGCGTGCCAGTGCTCGCCGCCCCGCCAGGCATGCGCGCCGTTCGCCCCATCCTTGACGATCACCAGCGGCGTCAGCCCCTGCAGACGCTCGGCGGCGGCTTCGACGCTCTCCTGCTCGGTGAGCTTCTGCGCTTCGATGGCGTTGGGCATGAAGATGTCGACGAGCGACAGCACCTCGCGCATCCCCGGCGTCTCCAGGGTGATCGGGCGATCCTGGCAGTCCATCGAGACGACCACGCCGCGCCGCCGCACCGCTTGCAGCAGCTCGACGGCGCGCGGGGCAGTCTGAAAGCCGGTGAAATGCAGGTGGCGAAAGCGCACCGAGTCCAGCGCTTCCAGGACCATCTCGGTCGAACTCGGCGCAGGATCGACATAGGTGATGAACGCCCGCTCATGCGGATAGGAGATGGCGGCAGTCACCCGCTGGAAGGGGGCATCGATGTGTTTGACGAGCGACTGGTCGATCCCTTCCTGATCGAGCATCTCGCGGGCGAAGCGGCTGAAGAAGTCGCTGCCGATGACGCCCAACCAGCCGACGTTCACCCCCAACCGGTGCAGACCGATGACGGTGTTCAGCACCCCACCGATGGTGACGGTCAGCCCTTCGGTGTAGACCTCCGAACCCAGCGCCGGAAACTGAGGAAAGCCGGTGAAGACGATATCGCAGAAGTAATTTCCCGGAACCAGAATGTCGTAGGTCTTCACTGCCATTCCCCGATCAGAGCAGCGTGCGCCTCCAGGAAGGCGGCGACCAGCTTTTCCGCCAGCGGGTACGAGCCGATCAGCGGGTGGACGGCGAGCGCCTGCACCGCCTTGCTGCGGTCACGGGTGAGGATGGCGCTGGCGGCGAG
>JAEURA010000015.1 GCA_016789005.1 Anaerolineae bacterium | reverse complement strand
GACGGCTGGAAGATCGCGCCCACGCTAGCCGCCGAAGGGATCGGGCTGGACACGCTGGACATGCTGGCAGAAATCCTCCCCGAAGCCGCCCTGCCTGGCGTCCTGTCGTGGCTGGACGCGACGCTGAACCTGGTCGGGCTGGCGCGGACGGTCGGGCAGAGCGCCACACGCATCTCTGAAATGATTCAGGCGGTCAAAGCATATACCTACATGGACGAAGCGCCGCTGCAGGTCGTCGATATTCACGAGGGCATTGAAAATACGCTGAAAGTACTCTCCAACCGGCTGGGGCGCGTCACAGTCGAGCGACACTTTGACCATTCCTGCCCACGCCTGAACGTCTATGCCAGCGAGCTGAACCAGGTCTGGACGAAGGTCATTGAAAACGCGCTTGACGCCATGAACGACCGGGGGACCCTGATCATCCACACGGAGCGCGGCGAGACGTTGGTGCGCGTCACCATCACGGACAGCGGGCGGGGCATTCACCCGGATATTCAATCGCGTATCTTCGAGCCATTCTTTTCGACCAAGCCGATGGGGACCGGGCTGGGTCTGGACATCGCCCGGCGCATCCTCATCGAAAAACATCGCGGGGACATTCAGTTCACCTCGCAGCCGGGCAGAACATGCTTCATCATCACGCTGCCGCTGGCGCAGACCTAGACCTGATTCCATCTGGTTGCTGTTAGGAGTTTGTATTGTCCGCTCAGAGTCAGACGCCGAGAGGGTTGACCTCCGCCGAAGTCCAGCAGCGCATTCGGCGCGGCGAAGTGAATGATTTTAAGGCGCGCGTAGGGCGCAGTTATTGGGACATCTTCCGCGACAACATCCTCAATCTTTTCAATCTGATCTTCGGGGCGCTGCTGGTCGTCGTCTTTCTCTTTCGCGACTATGGAACCTTCTTCTTCGCCGGGTTCAGCGTCGTCACCAACTCCTTCCTGGGCATGATTCAGGAGGCGCTGGCGAAGCGTCAGCTGGACCGACTGGCGGCGCTGGCGGCAGACGACATCAAAGTCTGGCGCGACGGGCAGCTAACCAGCATTTCGCCGCTGCAGATCGTCAAAGATGACGTGATCCCGATCCAGCCAGGCATGCGCATCCCGGTCGACGGCGTTTTGCTGCACAGTGACGCGCTGGAGATGGACGAGTCGCAGCTCACCGGCGAATCGGACGCAGTGCTGAAGAACGAAGGCGATCCCATCGTCTCCGGCTCGTTCTGTATCGCCGGAAGCGGGACGATGGTCGCCACTCAGGTCGGCAGGCACAGCAGCATCAACCGGCTGTCGGAGACGGCAAAAGCCTACAAGCGGGTGCTCACCCCCACCCAGCAGCGCATCTCGCTGCTGGTGCAGCTCACCGTGATTCTCATGCTGGTCACCCTGCCCATGGTGTTCATCGCCGGCTACCTTCAGGACCAGACGATCATCACGCTGCCCACCTTTCGTAGCGCGGTGGTCTTCGTCGCCAGCATCGTGCCGCAGGGCTTGGTGCTGACGGCGATCCTGGCGCTGACCATCGGCGCGGTCAATATCAGCCGGAAGCAGACGCTCGTCCAGCGGGTCAACGCCGTCGAGTCGATGGCGAATGTGACGACGCTGTGCTTCGACAAAACGGGAACGCTGACGCAGAATCGGCTGACCGTCATGGAGATCGCGCCGCTGGGCGCGCTTCCTCACGGGCAGATCGTCGAACGGCTGGCGCTCTACACCGGCAACCTGTCGAGCCAGAACCGCACAGCGGCGGCGGTCGCCCACTACGCCGTCGGCGACTCAGGACTGCCCGCCCTGCCGGCGGTCGCCAAGACACGAGAGGTTCCGTTCACCTCGCAGCGCAAGTGGGGCGCGATCATCCTGCCGGAAGAGACGCTCATCCTGGGCGCGCCAGAGCGCGTGCTGCCGCGTCGCGATGTGCAGGCGCTCGAACAGGCGCGCGTACTTTCGACGCAGGGGCTGCGGGTGCTGGCATTCGCCCGCTCGAACAGCGCTATGCAGGAAACGGCACTCGACGACTCGCGCGAGTCGCTGGCGCTGGTCATCCTTCATGACCAGGTGCGCCCTGGCATCCAGGATACGCTGGCGCAGTTCGACGAAGAACAGGTCGCGCTCAAAGTCATCACCGGCGACAATCTGGAGACAGCGACCGAGATCGCGCGTGAAGCCGGGCTGCTCGTCACCCGTTCCTATTCCGGCGATCAGTTGGAATCGCTCGATGGCGACGCCTTCGATGACGCCGTCAGATCGGGGAATCTGTTCGCTCGCATCGAGCCGGAGACCAAGCGGCGGATCATCGCCGCGCTGAAGCGGCATGGTGAATACGTGGCGATGGTCGGCGACGGCGTGAACGACGTGCCGGCACTCAAGGAAGCGCACCTGGCGATTGCTATGAACGACGGCGCGCAGATCACCAAGGATGTCGCCGACCTGGTGCTGCTCAACAACGCCCTGACCACCCTGCCGCTCGCCTTCCGCGAAGGGCGCGCCATTCGTCAGTCGGTGTTCGGGACGATGAAGATCTTCCTGGTCAAGAACTTCTACAGCGTCATCTTCTTCATCCTGGTCGGCTTCATGCTGATGCCCTTCCCGATCAACCCGATTCAGATCAGCTGGCTCACCTTTGGTGTCATCAACGTCCCTGCGACGCTGATCGCCTTTCGCGCCATCAAACCAACGCCGATGCCGACCTTCCGGGCGGGCGTGCTCGATTACGCGGTCACGGCGGGGTTCATCGGCGCAGCATCGATGTGCCTGGTCTACGCTATCGCCTACATCGCCAGCAGCGAAGATGTCCAGATCGCGCGGAGTACCGTCACCCAGTACATGACGCTCTTTGGCACGCTGGCATACTGGAATATTCACGGCGTGGAAATGTTCGATTGGCGCAGCATCCGCCAGAGACCTTTCATCTTCTGGTCGGGCATAGCGCTCTGCCTAGGGACGGTTTTTGGCTTCTTCATGCTGCCCCGGCTGACCGAGTTCACAACCTTCTCGGCAGACCTTGCGGCGCTGGTCGCGCTGACCTTCGTATTCGCGGCGCTGCTGCTTTACTTCGCCATGCGGGTGCGCTTCGTCAACCGCCTGTGGCGACTGCTCGCTCCCTGAAGGTGCTGCGCAGTCCTGGTAGAGCCTGTTATGAACTTTTCTCCCCTCAACCCCCCAGCCCCCTTCTCCCACAAAAACGGGGAGAAGGGGGCGTCAAGTCCCCTCGCCCCGCGCGCGTGGGAGAGGGGGTGCGAGCAAGGCACGCCTTGGGGTGAGGGGAACTTCTGCCGCAGAAATTCGCAACAGCCTCTAGAGGGTGTTTGAAAATTGCCCTTGGTAGGGCGCGTCGCGACGCGCCCGCCGTAACCGTGACGATCTTTCAGGCAGTGCGGGCGGCTCGCGAGCCGCCCCAACGAGAGCGTTGATGAATTATCAGATGCGCTCTAAAACGCCCCGGTGATTCCCCGCCACGAACCGGTGAGACCGCCGGGGTCTTCCGCCAGCAGGAAGAACTCGCCCCGCTGCGGCACGTTGATCGCCCGTCCCCGCTCGAAGGGCAGCGCCGAACTGGTCGCGCCCACCTCTTCGTTGATCGCCCAGCCCAGCAGCGCCCGAACGTC
>JAEURA010000012.1 GCA_016789005.1 Anaerolineae bacterium | reverse complement strand
AATATAAATTATAATTCTTCAACCGGGTGATAGCGCTCGTTTTGTGAAATGATATGCCAGAACTCAATCTCTAGTGAGTCACGAATCCCGTAACCTCACCTCTTGCCCCTCGCCGCGCGGCGAGAGGCAGGAGGTGAGGTCGGGGTGAGGTGTCTGAAAAAACAACCTTTCATGGCAAACTTGACCTTTCGTGATTCACTGAATCTGCTTAACCGTAACGTTGACGGATTCCAGCGTTTTTTCGCTGCCCAGGCAGACTCTTTCCGGCAGTCACATGGCGGCATCGCGATTGACATCGCCCCCATCGACCCCGAAAAGCCGAATGAGCAACTGGTGATGGGCGTCGCGCCCTCTCCGCCGACTGGGATGTCGTCCTGTGCTGACGGAGCGGCTGCCCATTCTGCTGACCCGCACGCCCAACGCCGCGACCTTCCTGATCGGGCTGTACGACTTCACCAGCCGGTGCACCATGGACTGGCGAGGCATGTGCGCTGTGTCGGTGCTGACGATGATAACCGCCATCATTTTCGTCATACCCACACAGCGCAACATGGCGCGCGGTCTGACCTTCAGGGTCATCGAAGGCTAAGTCGCGTTTGCTATTGTCTCTTTCGAAGCCACGGGGTGATGTCCAGACCCCACCACTGCTAGGGGAAACGATTGTGCCAACTGTGATTGTCTACTGGGCTCCGGGGCGCAGCGTCGACCAGAAGAAGTTGGTCAGCCAGCGCATTTACGAGGCGCTCGTTGAAGAGGGTGGGGCGCGTCCGGAAGATGTGCTGATCATCTTTCAAAACATCGAAGCTGGCGACTCCGCGCGGCCCGGGCTGAAGGCAGCAGGTTCAAAAGCGACCGAGGACTAGACGACATGGCAACCGATATCTTGATGCCCAATCTGGGCTTTGACACCCAGACCGGGCGTCTGGTGGAATGGCTGAAAGAGCCGGGGAGCGCGGTGCAGAAGGGCGAAGCCATCGCCGTGGTCGAATCGGACAAAGCCAACGTCGAATTGGAAGCCATCGTCAGCGGCGTCCTGCTGGAGTACCTTGCAGCGCCGGACCAGGAAATCGCTATCGGCAGCGTGATCGCCCGCATCGGCAGCGCCGACGAGTACCGCTCCACAGGCAGCAGGACGCCTGCCGCCGCACGGGTCGAAGCGACAGCAGCGCCGCAAGCGACAACCTCGCCCGCCGCCGGCAGGGCTTCACGGGTATCACCACTGGCGCAGCGCGTGGCTAGCGACCTTCAGGTCGACATAGAACAGATCGCCGGGAGCGGCGCACGCGGGCGCGTGACGCGCAGCGATGTGCAGCAGGCTTTCCAGCAGGGACACCAGATCCCGGTCGTGACGCCAACCCGTGACCCGCTCGGCGATGCCCGGGGCATTCGCGCTCTGCCAGCCGTGCGCCGAGCTGCCCGCGAGCGCGGCATCGATCTGTCTTCGGTGCTGTTGGCAGGCTACGCCAACCCGATCACCCTGGCGACGCTGGACGGGTACATTTCCGCGACGGCAGCGTCCGCCGCTCCGGTCGAAACCCTGGCGGCTTCCCCGGCAGACCCCCCAGCGGACGACGGAGCGACAGTCGTGCCGCTCTCCCGCACGCGCCAGATTATCGGCAGGCGGCTGGGCGAGAGTATGCGCGAGGCGCCGCACTTCTACGTGACCGGCGAATTCGTCTTCGATGAAGCCGTGGCGCGGCTGAAGACGCTGCCGGGCAAGATCAGGATCAATGACCTGATCCTCTATCTGACGGCGCAGACCCTGGCGCGGATTCCGGCGTTGAACGCCACCTTTCATGACGGAACGCTCCAGCAGTACCAGCCTGTTCACCTGGCAGTAGCCGTAGCCCGCGACGATGGGCTGATCACACCGGTGCTGCACCATGCTGAGCGCTACTCGCTGGTGGGCATGGCGGAGGCGAGCCAAGCTCTGATCGAGCGGGCGCGCGCCAACAGGCTGAGTCTGGACGATCTCCAGGGGGGCACCTTCACGGTCAGCAACCTGGGCATGATCCGCCAGGTGGATCACTTCACAGCGGTGATCAATCCACCTCAGGTGGGCATCCTGGCGGTGGGGGCGCTCAAACCTCGACCCGTGGCGCTCGACGGCGGCTTGTTCGTGCGGCAGACGGCGCACATGACGCTGAGCGGCGATCACCGCGTGGTCGACGGCATGGATCTGGCGCAGTTCATGGCTGTTTTCGAGGAAGAACTTGATCGGTTTGCTCCCGTAACGCATTAACGGTTCTGGATCGGATGGAACACAAAGCGAGAGACACATGACCACAACCTTGCCCATCGAAGGGCGGCAGCAGGCGCTCCGGCTGATGCTGGAGACACGTCTGGCAGAAGAGAAGATTCAGGAGTTGTTCCTCGCCAACCTGATCCGGGGGACAACCCACCTGGCTATTGGACACGAAGGGGTGGCTGTCGGCACGGCAGCGGCGCTCATCCCTGGCGACAAGGTCACCTGCACCTATCGCGGACACCATCACGCGCTGGCTCTGGGCATGACCCTGCGGGCTATGATGGCTGAGATGATGGGTAAGGAAACCGGCGCCTGCAAAGGCAAGGGTGGCAGCATGCACATGACCGACGCCTCGATCGGGCTGCTGGGCGCCAACGCCATCGTCGGCGCGCAACTGCCGATCGCCATGGGCGCAGCGCTGACGGCGCAGGTCAAGAAGACCGGCAACATCGCCGTCACCTTCTTCGGCGAGGGCGCGTCCAACATCGGCGCCTTCCACGAAGCGCTCAACATGGCTTCAGTGTGGAAGCTGCCGGTGCTCTTCATCTGCGAGAATAACCTGTATGGCGAGTACAGCGTGTGGAGCAAGACCACGCCCGTGCAGGACATCGCCGTGCGCGGCGCAGCCTACGCCATACCCGGCGTGATCGTCGATGGGCAAGATGCCGAAGCCGTCTACACAGCCGTCAAGGCGGCAGGCGACCGGGCACGGGCTGGCGAAGGTCCGACGCTGATCGAGTGCAAGACCTACCGCTATCGCGGGCATTCGCGTACCGATACCGCTCCCTACCGCAAGGCGGGTGAGCTGGACGAGTGGCTGAAGCGCGACCCGATCGACCTCCTCAAGGGGCGCATGATCGCTGACGGACAGCTCGACGAAGTAGAGTTCGCCGAGATGCGCCATGCCGCCGAGACGGCGGTAGTGGATGCGGTCGATTGGGCAAAGGATCAGCCCTACCCGCCAGTCGAAGCGCTTTACGCCGATGTCTACTACGAAGGGTGAGCGGCGATGCCTGAGATGACTTACCGCGAAGCAGTCGCCAAGGCACTGGCTGACGAGCTAGCCAGCGACCCGAATGTGATCTTTTTCGGCGAAGATGTCGCCGAAGCCGGCGGCGTGTTCAAAGTGACGCCCGGCTTGTATGAGCGCTTCGGTCCCGACCGGGTGCGCGACACCCCGATCAGCGAGCAGGCGATCATCGGGACGGCGCTGGGTGCGGCAATCACCGGGCTGCGACCGGTTGCCGAGCTGATGTTTGCCGACTTTGTGCCGGTGGCGCTCGACCAGCTTGCCAACCAGGTGGCGAAGTACCGCTACATGTCGGGCGGGCAGTTCGTCGTCCCGCTGACGGTGCGCGCAGCGCAGGGCGGCGGCAACGGATTCGGCACGCAGCACAGCCAGTGCGCCGAATCCTGGCTGATGAACTTCCCCGGCATCAAGGTTGTCTCGCCCTCCACCCCGGTCGACATGTATGGACTGTTACGTGGCGCAATACGCGAGAACAACCCGGTCTTTGTGCTGGAGCACAAGGGGCTGTACAACATGAAGGGCGAGGTGCCGGACGACACCGCGCCGATGAAGCTGGGCGAGTCGAAGGTCGTGCGCCAGGGCATCGACGTGACCATCGTCGCCTCGCAGTTGATGATGCACCGCTCGCTGGAAGCGGCGGAGCAACTCGCCAAGGAGGGCATCTCCTGCGAGGTGATCGACGTGCGTTCCTTCGTGCCGCTGGATAAAGCAACCATCCTCAATTCGCTGGCGAAGACCAATCGGCTGGTGGTGGTCGAGGAGTCCCCGCATCAGGCTGGCTGGGGCGGCGACATCGCCTCGCTGGCTGCCGACGAAGGCGTGTACTGGCTGGCTGCGCCGGTCAAGCGCGTCAACATGGGAGCGGCGCTGATCGCCTACAGCCCGCCGCTGGAAGACGAGGTGCTGCCGAACGTCGGGCGAATTATGCGCGCCGTCAAATCCGTCCTGAGCGACGCGTAAAGGAACGCCATCGAGGGAAACATCCAGCGTTTCGGACAGATCATCCGGCTCAAGCCGCAGAAGTACGCGGGCAAAGGCTTATCCTTACTCAGTCCTTTCTTTCCTGATTCCCCCTAGGAGACCACGATGAGAATAGGCTTGCTTGGTCTGTTCACGAGCGATCTCACCGACGTGACCTATGACCGACTGCGGTTCGCGGCAGATCTGGGCTTTCACGGGGTCGGGGCGCACATCAGTGTGCCAGCCAGCACCATTTCCGATCAAACGGCAGCCAATGCCAGAAGCGTATTCGACGATCAGGGCATGCCCTTCTTGCAGCTCTGGGGACCCTACCCGTGCATCATCTCGCCCAACGAGAGCGTGCGCAAAGCCGGGGTGGCCGGGGCGCAGGACATCGCCCGGCTGGCGGCGAAGATGGGCGTGACCGAATCGGGTGTGCGGCCGACCAGCCTCAACCCGCGCGGCGACTGGTGGCCCCACGGGGATAACTACAAACCGGAGACGGAAGATCGGCTGGTGCAGAGCCTGGTCGAGATTCTTCAGGTCGCCGAGGACCTGGGCGTCGACATCGTGCTGGAGACGCACGTGACGACCACGCTCAACACGCCGGAAACGATCAAGCGGGTGATCGAGCGGACCGGCTCCAAGCATCTGAAGCTCAACCTCGACCCGTGCAACTTCGTGGGCGATCTCCATACAGCGTTCAACCTGCCGTCCATGCTCAACCACCTGTTTGACGTGCTGTCGCCGTATATCGCGACGGTACACCTGAAGGATTTTATGCTGGAGGATCGGCTGGTCGTACACATCACCGAGACGGTGATCGGGACCGGACTGATGGACTTCGACACCATTCTGACCCGGCTGCACCAGGTGAACCCCAATGCTTATGGCGTGATCGAGCATCTGCCGGTCGGGCTGATCCCGCTTGCCAAGCGCAACCTGACCCAGAAGGTCAGGGAGTTAGGTCTACCGCTGGGATGACAGGCGCTGACGGATGCTGCCCCTCTTGTCAGCGCGAATAGAAGCACTTGTCCGCAATAACCGCGGCGTGGTTCAGCGGGTGAAGACCACGCCGCGCAGATAGTCTGCTTCGGGCGAGACCATGAAGGCGATCACCCGGGCGACGCCCTCGGGAACGCCGTATTCCTGCTGGGCTTTGGCAATCGCGTCGTTGACCGAGCGTCCTTCGCGCTGTGCCCCGGCGATCTCCACACTCATCTTCATGTCCGTGACGATGTTGCCAGGCGCCAGCGTATTGACGCGGATGTTACGCCCTTTGAGGTGATTAGCCAGCGTCATGCCCAGCCCGTTGGCGCCGCCCTTGCTCGCGCCGTAGGCAAGCGACGAACTGGGTCCGATGACGCCCGCCCCGGAAGCGACGACAATCATAACGCCATTTCCGCTCTGCTCCAGCAGCGGCGCGGCATGGCGGGCGCACAGAAACACGCCTTTGATGTTGACGTCGATTGTCATCACGAACTCTTCGATCGGCAGTTCCTCGGGCTGCATGTACGGACCTTTGAGCACCCCCGCCGCGCAGACCAGGATATCCAGCCGCCCATGGAGGGTTCGGACCTTGTCCACCATCGCCGCGACCTGGGCATCGTCGCGCACATCAGTCTGCACGAAAGCGGCGGAACCTCCTGCCTCAGTAATGGAGTGCGCAACCTCCTCCCCGCGCGGATTGAAATCGCCTATCACCACGCGCGCGCCGCGTTCGGCGCACAGGCGGGCGGTTGCCTCGCCAATGCCCTGCGCCCCACCGGTGATAAGCATGACTTTGTTGGAGAGATCGAGCGGGTTTGCGAACGTAGTCATCAAATAGTCCCCTTTGTTGAGAGGCTGTCTGCAAACTGCTCACCTCACCCCGTTTCGCTGCGCTCAACCGCCCCTCTCCAATTGGAGAGGGGCAGGGGGTGAGGTTGTGTGAAAACCGGCTTTGCAGACACGCTCTGAGAGTAATCGTTCTGAGATCTTCAGCTTCCAGGTAGATGGCGAATCATTGGCAGCAGCGCAGCATTCAGGCGAGCATTGCGCCGCCGTCCGCGACCACGACGCTCCCCGTGATGGCGATGGCTTCATCGCTCACGAGATGCAGCGCGACAGAAGCAATCTGGTCTGGCGTCATCAAATACCCCTCATCGCGCAGACGCTGAAGAGCGCCAGCATAGACTCCTCGCGCGGCGATATCCCGGTGCAGCGCCGGCGTATCGACCGCACCCGGGCAAATACAGTTGACCCGTATTCGGTCGGCATGAAGCTCCTGAGCCAGACCCTGAGTCATGGTGATCAACCCGGCTTTGGCGACGGTGTAGGGAAGGTTGGGCGAGAAGACGCGGATGGCGGCTGTCGAGCTGATGTTGAGCACACAGCCGTGCGACTTCCGCAGCATCGGCAGCGCCGCCTGCACCAGCAGGAATGCCGCCCGCAGATTGACAGCCATCAGGTAGTCCCACTCATCCACCCCGATGTCCTCAATCTTTTTGGGCAGGAAGGTCGCAGCGTTGTTGACCACGATGTCGAGCCGGCCGGCCCAGTCGGCGGCTGCACTAGTCGCCCGCAGGATATCCTGCGGCTCGGACAGATCGGCCTGAATGAAACGGAGATGATAACCCTGCTGCCTCAAGTCCGATTCGACAAACTCCCCGCGCTGGCGATCAAAGTCGATCAGGGCGACGGCGGCGCCTTCCGCGGCAAAGCGGGCGGCGATCCCCAGACCAAGCCCTCCCGCGGCGCCGGTCACAATGGCGGCTTTGTCTTTCAGACGCACGATACACCCTTGCAAGATGATTGAGCAGGCGGAGACCCCGCCATGAGGGCGAGATGATCCACAAACAGGCTCACTCGTGCGGACGAGCCGCTGGCCCGCCCGCACGATACATGCAGATGCTCAAAACTGCTTCAGAGCGCGTCCGCCAGTCCGGAGATCATCTCATCGACGGCCTGCTCGACCGTGGATTCGCCGGTGAGGATACGCTGGAAGGCGGGCAGCGCGATCTCCTGCGACCAGCCGGCAAACCCGATGAACTGCGGCGGCAGCTTGCCCTGGGCAGCGGAGACGATCGCCGGGGCGTAGATGGGGTTCTCGGCGATGCGCGCGTCGTCGGCCACCGCCGTGGAGGCGGGGAAGTAGCCGGTCGCTTCCAAGAAGGTGATGGCAGGATCGTTCTCGCCCCAGAAGCTGACCCATGCCCAGGCGGCGTCGGCGTTTTCGTCCTTCATCAGACCGTTGTAGAGGAAGCTGGTGCGCGTCAGCGTATCAGCGGGACCGGTCGGCTTGGTGGCGGTGCCGAACTGATCGGGCGTCATGGCTGCCTGGATCTCAGCCAGCGAGCCGGTGTGATGCCACACCATCCCCGTCTGCCCAGTTTTGAAGCCTTCCATGATCTGGCGGTAGCTGTCGCCCGGGGCGCTCGGCGGCACCAGCCCGTCCTTGTAAAGCCCGGACCAGAAGTCCATCGCCTCGATAGCCAGCGCCCGGTCGATAGCCACTTCGCCATCGACGACCAGCGGCGAACCGAATGCCTCGATCATGTCGGCGATGAAGGCCTGCCCACCGCCGCCGGCGCGCATGCCAAAGCCGTAACGTCCCTGTGCCGGATCCGTCAGCGCCACGCAGGCAGCGCGGAACTCGTCGAGCGTGGTTGGCGGGGTAATGCCGGCTTCCTCGAACCAGTCTTTGCGGTAGTACATCCAGTCGACGAACGAGAACGCCGGTACGCCGTAAATCTCGCCGTCAACGGTGATGCCCGTCCAGCGGTTATCCGGGAAATACTCGCGCAGTTCCCAGCTGTTAACACGGTCGGTTATAGGCACCAGACCTTCCATGGCGACCATGTCGGCCAGGCGTTCCGTGGTGACCATCGAGACGTTGGCGCGGGTGTCGGCCAGCACGCCGGCGGTGAAGCGGGCCATGAAGTCGGCGTTCGGGATGTTCTCCTGGATGAGATCGATGTCCGGGTAGCGCTCCTTGAACTGCGCCATGATGGCTTCCAGACCGAGGAACTCGCTTTCGCTGGTGAAGTGGTGCCAGTAGTTGATCGACCCGGCCTGTGCCGCGAGGCGCATGAGTCCCGCCTGCGCCAGCATGAGCCCCGCCCCGCTGACGCCCAGCCCCTTCAGAAACTGACGACGGCTCAGCCCGCTGGAAATTCTCGAATTCTTTCTCATCTCACATTACCTTTCGCAAATAGTCTATGACTGGTACCGAAACCCTGCCGTCAGCCTTTGATGGCCCCGGCAGTAATTCCCCGAATAAGCGACCGCTGGACGATCGAGAAGAAGATGATGATCGGGACGATGCTGATGATCCCACCAGCGCTGAGCGTCCCCCAGGGAAGCTGAAACTCCCCGACCATCAACTGCAAGCCAACAGGCCAGGTTCGCGAGCCCTGGCTGGTGGTCAGCATGAGCGCGAACAGAAACTCGTTCCACGAGGCGATGCCGATGAAGACGGAGGTCGCCACCAGACCGGAGCGCACGAGCGGCAGGACGATCCGATTGAGCGCGCCCAGCCGGGTGCAACCGTCGATACGGGCTGCTTCTTCCAGATCGACCGGAATGGCGTCGAAAAAGCCCTTCATCATCCAGACACAGATGGGCATTAGGAAAGTGGTATAGGCGAGTGCCAGACCGAAGCGCGAGTCCAGCATGCCCAGGTTCCGCAAGATGATGAACAGCGGGATGATCATAAGCACTGCCGGGAACATGCGGACCACGAGGTAAAGCAGCAGCATCTGATCGCGAAAGAAGAAACGAAAACGCGACAGGCTGTAAGCTGCCAGCGAACCGATGGACATGCAAATCGTCATTGTCAGCGTCGTGACGATCAGGCTGTTGGTCACCAGTTGGGGAAAGCCCGATCGCTGCCAGAGCGCGACATAGTTGTCGAACGTCACTCGCTCAGGAATGTACTGCATCGTGGAGGTCACGATATCCGCTTCGACCTTCAGTGAGGTCAGGAACGTCCAGACCAGAGGAAAAATGGCAAACAGGGTCACGGCGATCAGGATTGCGGCAGTGAGGAGGTCGAAGAGAAGCTTGGTGCGGCGCAGGTTGCTGAACATGATCCGTTACTCCTGTGTGGCGCGCAGCGCGCGGACATACACGATCGTGAAGACCATGAGGATGATGAACATGACAACCGAGATCGCCCCAGCATAGCCGAAGTCGAAGCTGGCGTAGGCCTTGTTGAAGGCGTAGAGCGAGAGCATCTGAGTGGCGTCACCAGGACCGCCGTTGGTGAGAATGATCAGAAGATCAGGGGCGTTGACTAGTCCGATCACGCGCAGAACGACGGTCGAGACGATAATCGGACGAAGAAGAGGCAGCGTGATGTGAATGAATTCCTGAAGCGGATTGGCGCCATCGACCGACGCCGCTTCGTAGAGATCGTCCGGGATACCCTGCATCCCGGCCAGAAGCATGAGGGTGAAGAATGGAAAACCCTGCCAGAGCGCAACGACCAGCACAGCAGGCATGGCGGTAGACGGGTCGGCAAACCAGGCGCGGTAGCTGTCCAGGAAGCCCAGGCGGACGAGGATGTCATTGATCACACCCAGACGGGGGTCGAGCATGAGCGCCCACATGTGTCCGGCGGCGACTGTCGGCAGAATCCAGGGGAGCAGGACGACGATGCGCGCCAGGCGGGAGCCAAAGATGCCGCGGTTCAGCGCAAGCGCAGTGATCAGCCCGAGGAGGAACTGCGAGGTGACGCCGCCGATCACCCAGACAACGGTATTCTGCAGGGCGCGCAGAAAAATGCGGTCGCTGACCAGATCGATGTAGTGCTCAAAGCCGATGTAGCCGTTCGAGCCGGGACGTGTCAGGCGAAGCTCCTGAAAACTCATCAGGATGCCGGAGATAACGGGGTAGATCACCACAACCATGATCAAGATCAGGCTGGGGATGATGAGAAAATAGGCCCAGCCGCGCGATTCGGATAGTCTCCCCAGCAGCGAGAATAAGGGAAATGCTGGGTCCGCCCGCCCGGTGGGAGCCTCTAGCACGTCGGAAGAAGTCATTTGGAAAAAACCTTCAATCTGTCTGGATTAGATTATAATTTATAATGACCAGATCGTGCAACAATCCTGACGTGGATGTATTGACATATGACGAATAACAGGCGATAATGTTACCGATTACATGAAATCGATAGCACTCCTCCACTGGACACGACCAGATGCCCACGATCCACGACGTTGCGGAACGAGCAGGGGTATCACCAATCACTGTCTCTCGGGTCATCAACAGCTCCGGACCTGTCAGCGAAAAGACCCGTGCGCGCGTGGAAGCTGCTATTGCGGAAATGAACTACGTCCCGAATCAACTGGCGCAGGGGCTACGTTCCAAGCGCATCAAGATCCTAGGACTGCTTGTAACCGACATTACCAACCCGTTCTTCACTACCATCGCGCGCGGTGCGGAAGATGTGGCAAGTGAAGCGGGTTACTCCGTTGTCTTCTGTAACACAGATGAATCGGTAGAAAAAGAGCGCAAATACCTGCAATTGCTCGTACAGCAGCAAGTGGCGGGCATCCTCTTGGTCCCAGCCCGCAGTGAACCTGCCGCCATCGACTTCGTCCAGTCACACAATGTACAGGTTGTCGTGCTGGATCGCCAGGTTCCCGGTATCGAAGTAGATGCCGTTCGCTGTGACTCAGTAGGGGGTGCGCATCAACTGGTTTCTCATCTCCTGGAACTGGGACACCGGCGAATCGCCTTATTGAACGGTCCGCATGGCGTATCTACAGCAGATGATCGTCTGGCAGGATACGAACATGCGATGCACGAGTTCGGCATCCACGATTATTCCGATCTCGTATACTCCGGCTCTTTTTCGTTTGTCAGTGGCTATCAGATGGCGCAGCAGGTACTTGCCACGAAACCGATGCCGACTGCTCTGTTTGCAGCGAATAACTTTATTGCCAATGGCGCCCTAAATGCCCTCCATGAGCATAATCTGAGCGTCCCTGATGATATGGCAATGGTGTGTTTTGATGAATTACCCGCGAGTATGGCAAGCTTCCCTGTGCTGACCACCATTGCCCAACCTGCCTATGCCCTGGGCCAGGAGGCCGCCCGGCTGCTGATCGCCCGCCTGTCGGGCGAAGCGCCAGGACAGCGTCAAGAGATTATCCTGCCAACGACATTGATTGTTCGCGCGTCAAGGACTAGCCTCCTGGATAGGAACGATCTTTGCCGACTGAGCGAAGGAGCGGGTATGATACAAACCTGACAGTGCTCTACCCGAATAGTTCTGTAACCTGAACCTATGGAGTAACCTCATGCAGATATTCAAGATCATTAGATTCGCTCTGGTCGCATTGGTTCTGACTGGGGCTTTGGCCATAGCTTATGCCCAGGACGAACCGCAGTATGCCGGGCTGGATATGGATCTGTCTGGAATCACTATCCGCATGGCGACGATTGGCGGTGGTCAGTACGAAGCCATGTATGATTCGATTGCTGTCTTTGAAGCAGAAACCGGCGCAACCGTCGAAATCGTGGCTTTGCTGGACGGTTTTGCCATTGACCAGAAACTGAAGCTGGATTTCGCAACCGGCGCAGCAGATTACGATGTCGCCTGGGACCACACCAGTTTCGTGGCGCAGTACACCGACTACCTGCTTCCGCTGAATGGCTTCTTCACCGCAGAAGAACTTGCTCCGTTCAGCCCAGCCATTCTGGAGGCGGCGACCATCGATGGCAACCTGTATCTCATCCCCCGTCACGCCGATGTGAGCGCCCTGCACTATCGTACCGACCTCTACGAAAACGCCGACATCGCTGCTGCCTACCTGGCAGCGACCGGCAATGAGCTGGCTGTCCCCACCACCCTGGATGAAGTGGATGCCCAGGGGCGTTTCTTCGTCGAGAACGGCTATTCGAACTACGGGTACACGTTGTCCGGTAAGGAAGAAGCTCTGACTGGTCGTTTCTATGAAATGCTGTTTGCCAGCGGCGGGGCACTTTTCGACGAAAACTACGAGCCAGTCTTCAATAACGAAATCGGCGTCGCGGTTGCCGAGCTGTTGACCGGTTGGTACAACGACGGCATTATCCCGCCCGATACCACCTCGCTGCTGTGGGATGGTGATGCTGCTTACTGGTGCAACTCGGAAACCGCCCTCAAGCTGGAATGGTATGGCTGGTACAGCTACTTCCAGAACCCCGAATCGTGTGCAGTAGCCGGCCACTTCGGTCTGGCACGCGGTTTCTCCGGTTTGAGCATCGGCGGCGACGCAGTTCGCCCAACCGGCTGGGCTGGCGCGCATGCCTTCTCCATCCCCGCCACTGCACCCAATCCTGAAGCGGGCGCACAGTTGATTAAGTTCCTGACCTCCGAGCGGGTAGCCTATGAAGAAGCGCAGCTTGGTTTCTTGCCGACCCGTGACGATGTGTGGGAGCGCGTTATTGCCGATGCCAGCGGGTCGAGTGTGCCGCTGGATGCGCAACGTCTGGAACTGGCGCGTCTTCAGGTCAGTGAAGACTTCAAGACCCCGCCGCTCATCGCCGAATGGATCCCCTTCTCGAACATCTTCTATCCGCACCTTCAGGCAGTCATCCTGGGCGATGTGAGTGCTCAGGAAGGTCTTGATATGGCGGTTGAAGAAACTCGCGCCATGATGGCTGATGCCGGCTATTACGACTAGGGCGTGTCTGCAAACCCATCAAACCTCACCCCTCGCTCCCCTCTCCATTGCATGGAGAGGGGACGCTAAGCGAAGGGCAGCAGGGGTGAGGTGAGGACAGCTATGGGACAACAGAAAGCGAGTTTGCAGACAGACCCTAGAGCCTGTCTGATCATTGCCCTGGGTAGGGGCGCGTCGCGCCGCGCCCGCCGTAACCGTGACGATTTTTCAGGCAGTGCGGGCGGCTCGCGAGCCGCCCCTACGAGAGCGTTGATGAATTATCAGATACGCTCCAGTCGTTGCATCAATCCGGGAAGGTGGGCCGTGTGCCCGCCCTCCTAACCCTTTGTTGCGAAAATGCTGCTTAGTTTGACAGGCTATCCGGTATGGAATCTTCAACATCACTTGGTGGATTGAAACCGAAAACTACCCATCCGGAACGTATTAGCGCCGGGCGGTTTCCCGCGCTCCTAATACTGCCCGCCGCTATCGTTATCCTGGTAGTGTTGGGCTACCCGCTGCTATATTCTCTGTACCTCAGTTTCACCCCTTATGAGCTGCTCAAGCCCAACAGTCTGCAATTCGAACTATCGACCATGTTCGATAACTACAGCAAGCTGTTTGGTGACAAGATTTTCTGGCAATCGTTGGTTAATACCATCCTGTTCCTGGCGGTGACGGTTAACCTGACCTATGTGATTTCACTGGGGCTATCCCAGTTGTTGGCACGAGTCACCTTTGGATTGGGAATTCTGCGCACTATCCTGATGGTGCCGATGATGTTTGCGCCGATCATGGTCGGGTTTCAGTTCCGCTGGTTTTTCAACGCCAATCTCGGTCTGGTGAATAACGTCCTGTTCGAACTAGGGCTGCTCCAGGAACCGGGGCAGATCGCCTGGCTGGTGGATAGACCACTGGGCATGGTGTCGATCATCATTGCGACTATCTGGATGAACATTCCGATGATGACCATTATCTTGCTGGCAGGCACACTGTCGCTGCCGCGAGAAACGTTTGAGGCGGCGGAGGTCGACGGCGCGTCAGTATGGCAGCAGTTCCGCTTGATCACCTTGCCCTTGCTGTCGCCGTTTACGTACATCGCCCTGACCATTGCATCGCTCGATATTGCCCGTGCATTCGACATCGTGCGCATGATGACCGATGGTGGCCCGGCGCACCGTACCGAATTGATCTGGACGTACGTGACCCGGCTGGCGATGGAAGATACCAAGTTTGGTCTGGGCAGCGCCATGTCCTGGATTACCGTTATTCTCTCGGTAGTTTTCACCCTCTATTTCTTCCGTCAGTTAGTCAAAGCTCGAGTGGTGCAATAATGTATAACGCCAACGTCGGTAAACACCGAAAACGCAATCAGATCATCATCAACATTGCCGGATGGGGTGTGCTGCTATTGCTGGCGATACCCGCGTTTTGGATTATGCTGACGGCGTTTCGTCCTAATAACGAAGTCAACACTTCCCCCATCGTCTGGATTCCCCGCCGCCTGACATTCGAGGCGTATACCAATATGTTTGGACTGAACCCCGATGTTCAGCAGCGGGTCGCAGTAGAAGACTATATGCGCAACTCATTTACGGCAGCTATCACCAGCACCGTTGTCGCCGTGACTATCGGTACATTGGCGGGATACGCCTTCGCCCGCTTTCGTTTCCGTTTTCACACTGCCGCTTTTCTAGGAATTATGCTGTCGCGTGCTGTGCCGGGGGTCGCCCTGAGCCTACCCTTGTTCATCCTGTTTAACAACGCGAAGCTGACCGACAACATCTGGGGGCTGGCACTGGTCTATATTGCGGTCAATATTCCTTTTGCGACCTGGTTGATGGATGGCTTTTTCCGGCAGGTTCCCAAAGACCTCACCGAAGCGGCATATATTGATGGCTGCGGACACTGGTCAGCCTTCTGGCGAGTAGAGCTGCCTCTAACCCTGCCAGGATTGGCAAGCGCCGCGATCTTCGCTTTTCTTGCGGCGTGGAATGAATTCCAGATCGTTAGCGTGCTGGCGCGCAGCAATTCGTCCAAGACGTTCCCACCCGGTCTGTTTGCCTTTACAGAGCAGTTCACGGTGGATTGGCGTGGCATGGCAGCCATGAGCGTCTTAATGATGATTCCGGCGATTGTGTTTGTCATTTTGGTTCAGCGCAACTTGGTCAGCGGCTTGACCTTTGGCGCCATCAAAGGCTAAAGCCATGTCTCGCATCTTTTCAACGGACGAGCCGTCGGCTCGCCCCTACGGCACGTGGGTTGTAGGGGAGACCCGGCGGGTCTCCCGTTCGTGGA
>JAEURA010000329.1 GCA_016789005.1 Anaerolineae bacterium | reverse complement strand
GCCCGCCGTGCCGACGTATTCGTCCGGCGCGACGCCGATGTAGACCGATCCTCGGTGGACGGTGACCTGGGCACGTCCGCTGACCGCCTGACCGCTCTCGTCGGTGATGGTCGCCTCGATCGTGAATCCCAAACTTTGCTGCGAATCGCCGAGGTCGGCGGGGAACTCGATGACCGCCCGCCCCTGGGCGTCGGTGATCAGCTCACCGCCGGTGATGAGACCGCCTATCGGGCTGAACACGTCGCCCGGCGAACCGTCGACGTCGTAATCGGTGAAGCTGTAGCGCCCCGGTCCCCGGTAGGCGTCGAAAGAGTAGGCTTCGGCGATGACGCCATATTCGACCGTCGCGCCGCTGACCGCCCCGCCAAAGTAGTAGCGGGCATCGACCACCGCTGTGATGGTATCGCCGGCGGCGACTTCAGCCTCCTGCGGCGTGACCGTGACCTCGAACTCCGGCAGGCGGTATTCGGCGACGCCGAAATTGACCGCGCCGAGGTTGAACCAGTAGGCTTCCGGGTCTTCGCCGGGCAGCAGCGCGTCGATGCGATAGTAGCCGAGCGCCGCATCCGGGTCGATGTCGAACTGTCCGCTGAACGTCCCGGCGGCAGTCAGGGTGACGGTCGTCTCGCTGAGCAGGTTGTTTTCCGGGTCGAAGATCTGCACCGGCAGCGTGGTGAAATCGGGCGCGCTGTAGGTCACATCATCCTTCAGGCGCACCACCCCGCGATAGTAGACCGGCTGACCGGGACGATAGACCGGTCGATCCGTGTATACGTAAGCGCGGGTGCGCTCCGGCGAGTATTCCAGCGGCACGCCGAAGTAGTAGCCTTCGATGCCACCGGACCATTCCCCCGCCGCAACGCCGAAGTGATCGCCATCGTTCAGCATCGCCACGCTCGCCGAGCGCCAGATGTCGTCGGCGCGGGGCGTATTCGCCTGGAAGACGCCCTCGGCGTCCGTCAGACCGGCGGCGACCACCTTCATCTCCTGGTCGTAGACGGTGATCGGAGCATCGGCGATGGGCTGTCCGGTGTTCACATCCGTCGCCCAGATCATTACCGAGTCCACGCTGTTCTTCAGAGTCAGGTTGGCATTGCCGACCAGCAGCACGTGCTGTCGGGGATAGGACACGCCGTCCGCCCTGGCGTCCAGGAAGTACACCCCCGGCTCGAGCGGATGTCCCTCGCCGTCGGTCACATCGACGGGCGTCGATCCGGCAGGGATCGTGGCGTCGATGTAGTACTCGACGGCATCGCCTTCCGCCACCCAGCCGGCTCTGCCATCGCCCAGGTCGATGTACCACCAGGTGAAGTCCGCCTGACAGTTGGGACCGCCGGTGATGGTGGCGGTCGCGCCGCGCGACAGGTTGGCGACAATCTGCCCGGTCATCGGTTCGGAACGAAGCCGCAGTGGATCGGGCTGGGTGATGACTTCGATCACATCGCCAACATTCACCCGCGAGGGCGGCGCGCCGACACAGCGCTGTGTCGCCGTCACCCCCAGATCAAGGTACTCGTAGCGCCGGATGTTCAGCGGCGCGACCGACGGGATGGTCCAGGACTTGATGCGATTCTGCGTGGTCAGATCAAAGTTGTCGGAGAACGCGCCGGAATAGCGTGTGTCGCTGGTGAGATAGTTGAGCAGGCTTTCGGGGGTCAGCCGGTACAGGTCGAGGTGGACCGCATCGACATTGCGATGCGTCAGGAAGAGGCGCGTCGCCGTGTTGCCGGCATTATAGAACCCAAGATCGCCCGGCGTTTCCAGGTACAGTTCCGGATCATATGCCGCGGTCGTATAGCGCACTGCCATCTGCTCGGTGATCTCGTTGCCGTAGATGTCGCGCATCCCCGGCATGAGCGTGATCGTGTAGGCGGTGCTGGGTTCGGTCGGGAAGGACAGCGTATAGCTGTTGTCCCAGTCGTTGTAGTACTCGTCATAGTCGCGCCAGGGCTGCGGCTCGATGACCACCTTCCCCTTCAGCGACTCCAGGTCCATCCGCGAGGCGAAGTAGAGCGTGATCCCGCCGTAAGGGTAAACCTCCCGGTCGCCATCCTGTGGGTGGGTATTGATGATCCTGGGAAGCGGGACCGTCCGGTACAGCGACTCGGTCGCACCGACCAGCGGCGCGCCGCCGTTCACCCCTCGGGGCAGCCCGTTGATCGTCGTGAACTGAATGGCGTAGACCGTGTCGAGCGTCAGGTCGTCTGCTGGGGTGAAGCGGAATCCGGCGCTGTCATCTGCCCACTCGAAAGCGCCGGGCACATCTCCCCCGCCGCCCTGGGCGCGCAGCCGGAAGCTGGCTTCAACGCTGGCGCGATCCATCGGCTGATTGAAGCGCACCTGCACCGGCGCATCGAGATCGACTCGCTCCGTGCCACTGGAAGGGACGAACTCGATCACCTCCGGCGGGCTGGTCTTGAACGTCCAGGTGAAGGGCTCTGCCTGCGTTGAGCCGTCCAGAGCGGTCAGCGCCGGATCGACCGAGACGGCGTAATTCAGCCCGCCGCCCAGCGCCATTTCGGGGCGAAAGAGGTATATACTCGTGTTGAGCCACTCCCCGACGCCCGCGAGCGGCGGTTCAAATCGCAGAGGATCAGGCAGGTCAAGCCCGCTGTCGGAAGCCAGACCGAGCGGGACGACCGGACGATTGAAGATGACGGTGATCGTCGAATCGGTCGCGATATCGAGGCTGTCGGGAGCAGGCAGCACGTCGGTGACGCGCAGTTCGCCGCCTTCCCCCTGACCGCTCGCGCCGAAGACGCCGCCAAGGATCAAGGTGAGAATAGGAAGCAAGAAAAGAACTATCCGCATTCTGCGCTGGCGCATGGTCGTCCACCCTTCTACGTTACACTTTTCATTATACCGATGGACGGTCAAAGGTTGACAACAGGCGGCGAGACGTATGTCGTCCGTAGGGGGAAATAGCAGAATTTCGCCCGAATGGGGTGAGGAGAAGCGGGTGTGAATGACGCGCTGCGGTCATTGAATGAAGAAGGACGCGCCCTGTGGGATCAGAAGGCGGCATTTTGGGATGCGCTGCACGGCGATGAGGGCAATTTCTTCCACCGCCGCCTGATCGGTCCGGCGGTCGAGCGGCTGCTGGGGCTTCGCCCCGGCGAGCGGGTGATCGACATCGGCTGCGGCAGCGGGGTCATGGCGCGGCGAATGGCGGCGCTCGGCGCGCAGGTAACGGCGGTCGATTTCAGCGAGGCGCTCCTCGTCAGGGCGCGCGCGCGTGGGCAGACCGGCGGCGAGGCGATCCGCTATGCGCAGGCGGATGCGACGGATGAAACGGCGCTGATCGCCTTCGGCGAGGAGTCGTTCGACGCCGCCGTGACCACGATGGCGCTGATGGATATGCCCGACATCACCCCGCTCTACCGCGCCGCCCGCAGACTGATCAAGCCCGGGGGACGGCTGGTGGTGGCGACGGCGCACCCGGTGATCAATTCCAGCAATCCTATCTTCTTCTCGGAACGCGAAGAGTCGCCGACGGGCGCGGTGATCCGGCACGGGGTGCGCCTGATGGCTTACCTGAACGTGCCGCCATTCAAGGCGCGGGGCGCATCCGACGACCCAGCTCCGCACACCTACTACCACCGCCCGCTGCACCAGCTGCTTGGCGAGGCATTCGCGGCGGGTTGGGTGCTGGATGCGCTGGAAGAGCCGGGGTTTTCGGTTGAGGATCTAACGCCCGACCGCGCGCTCTCCTGGCGCAGCACGACGCAGCTTCCACCCATCCTGGCATATCGGCTGACAGCGCATCCCGCCTGAGCGGAATGGCGATCCGCCGCTACACCCAGGGCACGAAGGTGAAAGGCAGCCCCAGGATCGTCTTGAATACCTGCCAATGCACCGCGACCACTTCGCGGGCGAGGCTGTAAGCGTGATCGAACATCTGGGGGAAAGCGCTCGCCGGCACGGTGTAGGCTTCGACACCCTGCTCGGCGAAGATCCAGCGGGCGCGCAGCAGATGATAGCCGTCGCTGACGACCAGCGCCGAACCCCACCCCTGCGACTCCATGATCGCACGGCTGTAGACGGCGTTCTCCTCAGTGGATCGGCTGCGCTCTTCCAGCATAATGGCGTCTTCCGGCACGCCGCTGGCGATCAGCACCTCGGCACAGCCTTCGGCTTCGGAACGGTCGGTATAGCGCGGGACACCGCCGGCGCAGAGGAGGCGATCCGCGTAACCGGCGTGATACAGGGCGGCGGCGGTTTCAGAGCGGCGGGTGAGGGCGGGTCCAGGTCTGCCGGAACGGGTCATGCCCGCGCCCAGCACAATGATCACGTCGGCGTCGCGGGCGTGGCTGACCGACCCATAGCCGAGGACTGCCAGGGCGATCACGATGCCGACGATTAACCAGACCAGCAGCGCGAAGACCAGAAGCCGCAAGAAGTCGCGCCGCCGCGCTGGCTTCCCAGCCGGTTTCCCGCGCTCCCCTGCTTCGAGTGAAGCAGAGGAGCGGCGGGCGTTCGGTTTTCGGCTCAGCACTCGCTGTAGCCGCAGCGGATGCAGGTCTTGCAGCCTTCCGCGCGCAGCAGCGACACGTTGTGGCAGCTTGGGCACATCTCCGCGCCGTCGATCTTGCCGTTGTGCGCGTCCGCCAGCACCTCGGCTTTGGACTTGCGCGCCGCCGGGGCGGAATGTCCGTTGCGGGCGGCGGGAGCCGGCGGGTCCAGCGCCGGCGCGGGCGGTTCTGGAGCTTCTTCTTCGGGCGGCGCATCGAACTGTGACTGGAAGAGGCTCAGCTGAAGC
>JAEURA010000289.1 GCA_016789005.1 Anaerolineae bacterium | reverse complement strand
ATCGGCCATAAAGCAATCATGGACGTCGCTGGTACGCTATGCCGCACATCTTCATCAGCTACGCCAAGAAGGATACCCGCCAACTCGCCGAAACGCTTCAGCGCGAACTTTCCGCGCTTCCTGGGGTTTCGGTGTGGATGGACATCTCATTGGAAGCGGGAGACAGTTGGGCCTACCAGATTCAAAAAGAGATAGACCGATCTGACTATGAACTCATTGAGACTATTGCTCAGCCAGTAGGTGACGAAGGTTGATGAGAGCGAAGACGATGTAATGTGCGCCCATGAAGTGAGCCGCTTTCCGGTCAAAACGCACCAGTAAGGCGCGGAACTTGTCAATCCAGGCAAAGGTTCGCTCGCTAGTGAAGCGCAGCTTGTAGATGTCGGGGTTAAAGAGCCGTTTGCGTCCGCGTTTGGGCTTCTTGCGGGAGCGGATGTTCTCAACGATGTTGGGAAGGAGCTTGTGATTGAAGCAGGTCCAGCGAGCCGCTTTGCTGTCAAAGGCAGCATCGGCATTGAAGTAGCTGCCCGCGATAGCAATGCCGAGCCGCTTGATGAACTTGAAGGCAGCGCGCAAATTATCCTTCAACTCAAAGGCATCGTTGTGATTGCCCGCGACAATGCCTGTCGTTGCCAGGATGAAGCCGTTGGCGTCGGTGATGGGCAGGACATTGGAGGTCTTGGCTTTCTTCCGTCCCTGATAGGCGACTGCCTCACCGCCTTTCTTGGCTGGTGCGTGGCTGCCGTCAAGGTTCAGGTGATGCGTGTCGATCTGTTCACGGATGCTCAAGATGCTCTGCTGGAACACGCGCTCCAGGCTGCCATCCCGACTCCATTTGCGATAGTGATGGTAGACGGCATGATAGCTGATTTCTTTTTTGTCCCGCCGGCGGCGCTGTCGATAGGCAAGCGCTCCCACTGACAACCGGTATGCAGTCGGTACAGGATGTAGTTGAAGACCTTGTACAGCGGGATGCTGCATTCGTAGCCTCGTTTGGCAACGCTCAACGCTGGACGGATGTACTGCTCGAACTGTTCTTGCGTTACACTCGTTGGGATAGTGCTCATGGGGGGTCACCTTTGGTCAGGTTTTTCCTTCCATGATGCACTATCTTCTTCACATCTCAAAAGTTTCAATCAGTTCAATGTAATATACATGCTATGTAGAGAAGGCAGAAGGTTCACAGGATTCCTGACTGGGAGGATCGCATGGAAAAGCAGATTGAGCAGGTTACTCACGAAGGTATTGAGTACATTGATGAAGAGGGAAAGCTCCAACGCCTTGATTTTCAAAGTTGTTATGAAAACTGGTACGCGCTTCAGACTGGTCGAACCGATCCTTACTTTGATGAGCGCAGCCGACAAATAGCAGTAGAATGGAAATGTGTCGGCCAGCGAAACAGATTTGCAGATCCGCCTTACATTGAGTTTTTCACCAATCCTATTACTCGCTTTGAGTTCAACTCTCCTGAAGGATTCCACGAACTGAGACGTAAAGTGGAAAAGGCTGGATGGCGAACATCTGACCTGAGCTAGGAGTTTGGTCTCAGAGAATCGTATACTTAACGTCTGGCAGGACAGCAACCCATGTTCAGTTAGCCGAGGTGAGAAACTCCTCGGTGCAATTGCAGTGGATACAGTCGCCCAAAGCTGCTTGCTCGAATCGGATAATCATGAAGAACCGACCAGTTTGAACAACCTCAATATACCGGCGTACCGTCTGACCAAGACGACACTTTGCCCGCCCCGTCTTTTCCCCGTGAACTCACGATCTGCGAAATCCGAGCCGGGGATAACCCATACTCGCGAGCAAGAGCAGACAACGACTCGCCGAGAGCATATCGCTGACGGATGACCTCGTTTCGTAGGGGTTCAATCGGGCTGGTCTGCACTTCATGGTATGCCTCGGCGAAGTAGTCAACTGCCCAGGTTACCACGTTGGATGTATTGTAAATGCGCTCCCGAATCCTTCCGGGGTCACTGCTCGCTCAGACAGCGCTGACGAACCACTCGCCAACGCTGTTTTCTTGCGTGGGCTTGTTCGAATCCTGTTGGGACTCCAGGTAGGAATCTGGCGCCCGTCTGGCCAGAAAGCCTTGCAGGGCTCAGTCCGGCTTACACTGTGCCATCCTTGGAACTGCGAGCGGGGGCCCACCGCAGGCGCTTTACCGCGCGCCATTGCGTAGCAGCAGTCGCACAACACCTGCCGTCGTTGGCACGGTCGATGGTGCATACACCCGTTTCCAGGCGGGACACCTGTACGTTGCGCGCTGCTCCGAGTCATCCCCATCACTACGCAGAGTAAGCGCACCAGTTGCGTAGCCCTTGGTCAGCAAGCGTGATGTCATGGCGGACCAGTGTCACTTGGCACTCACCCGCGTGTGATGAGCAGCATAAACTATATTCAAGAAAATGAATGTGGTGGACGGCAGGGCTTATGGACTACGTAGAACTGGCCGAAAAGTGCAAAGGTCTGGCGCATCCGGTTCGGCTGGAGATTCTGGATATGCTGCGTGGAGGCGAAATCTGCGTCTGCCACATTGAGCGGGCGCTTGGCCGGCGGCAGTCCTATGTCTCTCAGCAACTGAGCGTTCTCCGCGACTCCGGCCTGGTGGACGCGCACAAGGACGGCCTGCAAGTGTTCTACCGGCTGGCGGATTCGCGCCTGAGTGGCTGGCTGGAGGCACTCTTCGAAACAAGCGCCACCCGGTCGCCGAGGCTGGAGGGCTGCCCATGTCCTCTTTGTTCCACCATCCCGGTTGAAGACGTCGTTGTTCGCTGATTGTTCGCTGAAAGGAACACAAGATGTTGCAGGTCAAAGTACTGGGATCGGGCTGTGCCAACTGCAAGCGACTGGAAACAGAAACACGCGGCGCCTTGGATGCGGAAGGCATCGCCTACACGCTCGAAAAGGTGACAGACTACGCCGATATCGTGGCCTATGGCATCCTCAGTACGCCGGGGCTGGTCATGAATGAGCAGGTGAAGTCGGCAGGGCGCATCCCGAAGCGTCAGCAGATCGTCGAGTGGGCAACGCAGCTGAAAGCAGGCAAATAGTCGACATTCGGCGTCGAGAGGACGTGATACATGCATTTGTCCCGCTTCATGACGGTTCACGAGGATCGCCCGGCATTCGTCATCGTGGGGATATTGGCGGTGGTCTGGGTGGTTGTGTATAACAACCTTCAGCCGATTGCCGACTGGCTGACTTACTCTCTACTCGGTCTCAATCCTGATAGTCCGATCGGCGAAGCGCTCAATTTCTTCGTTTACGACGTGCCCAAGCTCCTGCTCCTGCTGTCCGGGATGATCTTCTTTATCACCCTCCTGCAAACCTTCATCGATACTGAAAAAGTGCGCGCCCTGGTCGAGCGACGCGGTGAAGGTATTGGCAATGTCATGGCTTCGTTGTTCGGAGCTATCACGCCATTCTGCTCGTGTTCTTCGGTGCCGCTGTTCATCGGCTTTGTTCAGGCGGGAATCCCCCTGGGAATCACCTTCTCATTCCTGATCACCTCCCCGATTATGAACGAAGTGGCTTTTGTGATGCTTCTGGGACTATTCGGGTGGGAAGTGGCCCTGCTTTACCTGGCATCCGGCATCATCATTGGCGTCATCGCCGGGCTGGTGCTGGGGCGGCTGAAGCTTGAACGATACGTCGAACCCTTTGTCTATCAGATCCGAGCAAAGCGCGTCCAGACTGGCGTCGAGGCAGACAAGCCGACGTGGGCGGAACGCTTTGGGCAGGCCGCCGACAGCACCCGTGAAGTTGTCGGCAAAGTCTGGCTGTTCGTCATCATCGGCATTGGCATCGGCGCGTTCATCCACGGTTTTGTTCCGGAGGACGCGCTCACCGGCATTATGGGGGAAGACGCATGGTGGTCGGTGCCTGCGGCGGTGCTGCTGGGCATCCCGTTGTACTCCAACGCAGCCGGAGTCATCCCGATCATCAATGCGCTGCTGGGCAAAGGCGCAGCCCTGGGAACGGCGCTGGCCTTCATGATGGCTGTCGTCGCCCTCAGCCTGCCGGAGATGATCATCCTGCGCAAGGTATTGAAGCCGCGTCTGATCGCCATCTTCGTCGCTGTTGTGGCTGCGAGCATCATCGCCACCGGATTCTTGTTCAATCTGGTGGTCTGAAGACTGGTCATCCCGGAGCGCCCGCTGGATGTTGTGAGGATTCTGCTGTCGCTGCTTCTCTACTTCATCATGTTCAGCGTGAGCGACCACGATGGTGAGGAGCCCGTACAGAAAAAGGGCGTGCGCTATGGAGCTTCCATCCTGCCGCACGATCTGCCACCCCTGCGACCGCGATCTCTTTGGTGGAGCTTTACACCACACCCCAGGCGCGCATGTCCTGAATCTGCTCGCGGGAGTAGTTAAGCTCGTGAAGAATTTCGTCGGTTTGCTCACCCAGCGTGGGCGGGTGCCGTTCATAGCGCAGCGGCGATGCGGACATATGCACCGGTGTGGCGAGCGACTTGAGAGTCCCAAGTTCCGGATGCTCGAGCTCGACGATGAAATTGCGTTCCAGCAGGTGAGAGTCCGCCAGGGCTTCTGCCACGGTATTGATTTTGCCCACCGGCACGTCGGCATCGCGCAGAATTTGCAGCCACTCGTCGGCGGAATGACGCTGGAGCACCTCACGCACGTAGGGCATGAGGGCGTCGTAATTGCGCACGCGATCAGCGTTTGAGCTAAATCGCGAGTCATGGGCCAGCACTTCCAGCCCGGCGACGGCGCAGAACTTCTGCCAGGTGTTGTCGGATCCCACGCCGAGCACGAACCACCTGCCGTCCCCGGCCTGCAGGGGTTCGTAGGGAGCGATCTGTGGGTGTCGATTGCCGTACTGCTGCGGATTCTCACCTGTAGCGAAGTAAGCCCCAGCGTAGTTTTCCAGCCAGGTCATCTGTCCTTCCTGCAGCGACATGTCGAGCATCTGACCCTCTCCGGTTTTGCGACGATGCTCAAGCGCAGCCAGGATGCCAATGGCAGTGAACAGTCCGCAGGTCATATCGGCGATGGGCGTGGGAAAGCGCATTGGTCCCTCGCCGGGATGCCCGGTGATCGACATCACGCCGGACTCAGCCTGTGAGACCAGATCATAACCGAACTGATCGGCGCGGCTGCCGACGCGTCCGTAGCCGCTGATCGAGGCGTAGATCAGGCGCACATTGCGGGCGTGAAGCGCGTCGTAGTCGAGTCCATAGCGCTTGAGTGAGGCGTTGGTGGCGATATTGGTCATGAACACGTCGCCGCCATCCACGAGCCGGTACAGGACTTCCTTGCCGATAGGGTGGGTGACGTTCAGAGTCATGCTGCGCTTGTTGCGATTGACGGCCAGGTAGTACGTGCTCTCGCCGCCGACGAACGGCGGACCCCAGGTACGTGACTGATCGCCGCTGCCAGGCCGCTCGATCTTGATCACCTCGGCGCCCAGGTCACCCAGGATCATCGCGCAGTAGGGACCGGCAAGTGCCTGGGTCTGGTCGATCACGCGAATGCCGTCAAGAGGTGGAGTCATTATTCTGTCTCTTTCCAAAGAACCTAAACCCGCAGTAACTTGATGCCGCGCGAACCCGCAGCGACAAAGAGAATGGCGATCAACGGCAGAACGACCCATGCGCCATATACACCTGACCACCCGCCGTGGACGAGGAGGAGGCCCACCAGCGTGCTGCCCAGCGCACCACCGATGCTGTGTGTGGCGTCCATAATGCCGGCCACGCGCGAGGTTCCCAGGTGGGCGTACAGCAGGGGCACGGCCGTGAGCAGGAGGTTGGTGAGGGCATACGACGTGACGCCCATCACGCTTAGCAGCAGAGTCGTCGACAGCGTAGATGATGGCAGCAGCAGCGCGATCCCTCGACCAGCAGCGGCAAGCGCCAACAGAACGATCAGCCCCCAGGTTTCCTGCCCTCGGCTGCTCCGCAGCACGATGCTGCTCAGACCCACGGTGCCGATCAGCCCGAAAATGGGGAAGACCACGGCAGTGATAGCCGCCTGATCGACAGTGGTATTCAGTGCGGCGAACGTTGGGGCATAGAAGAGGGCGCCGTTCAGCAGCGCGCCGGCGACCAGCGCGGTAAACAGAAAGACCCAGAACTCTTTTAGGCGGATCTGCGCCGGGACATGACCAGAGGCAGCAGGGCGATTCTGAGCCGCCCACTGTCCCGAAGTGCTCAGCCGATACCAGATAAAGCCAAAGCCCAGCATGAGTAGTGGGGGAATGATGAACAGCGATTGCCAGAAGCCTTGGGAGAGGAGTAGTCCGGTGAGTAGCCACGTGGCCGTGTTTCCCACGATGTAGGAGGTGCCGAACACACCGGCGATGCGACGGCGCTGTCCATCGGCAAGGGTCTCGCTGAGGGTACGCAGAATCGGACCCCAGCCCATCGCCTGCAGGAAGCCGTTGACTAACGTCAGAAGGACCAGAAGTTCAAGCGCCGTGACGCTCGCCATCAGCAGATTGACGATGGAGGAGCCAACAATGCCGACAAAGACCATGTGCCGGGGAGTAAGGCGATCGCCAAGCCAACCGTTGATGAGCTGACCTGCGGCGTAGGTCCAGAGCATTGCACCTGCCAGAAGGCTGGTCTGCTCAGGCGTCCAACCGAATTCGGCTTCCATGGCCGGAAGCGCCGCCGCAAGGTTCACTCGCCCGAGATAGTACGCGGCATACGTGATCCAACCGACCAGCACGACTCGTCTTTGCAGCGGCGATAAATCGTCCATGGTGTTTGCTGGCGGTCCTTATCACCGCGTCGTCCCGAAAAACCACACCCGACGCACGATATCCAGATCAGGTCGAACAGTCGAATACCCTGGCTGCTCGCAGACGCGCCCCCTCCAGATGATTCAGGAGAGCGGCATTCAGACGATCCGGCGCCTGTATCGAGAGCGCGGCAAAGATCTGCTCGTGTTCAAAGTGTGTGATCTCGAAATCGCGGTCGCTGAAACAGGGGATGAGGAGCTGGACATAGGCATGCACGTTCGTCTGCTGATACAGATGCAGCATACGCGGTGTGCCGCCCCGCAGGACCAGTCGCTCGTGGAGCTGCTGGTCGAGGCTCAGATACTCATCGGCGACGGTCTGCCAGCGACCCCCACTGGCAAGGGCTTCCATTTGCATGTGGATCTGTTCGAAGAATAGGTAGTCTTCGGGCGTGAGATACTTGAAAATGCAAAGGGCGACGTACAACTCGTAGGCGCTGCGAATTTTGTAGGCTTCATCCAGCATTTTTGCATCGGGCCGCGTGACAAAAGTGCCGCGCCGCGCAACGATCTTGATCAGTCCCTCGGCTTGCAGGCGGTTGAGCGCATCCTTCAAAGGGGTGCGGCTGACTTGCAGCCGCTTTTCCATCTCGTCGAGATCCAGGCGCTCTCCCGGCGCGAACTCGCGGCGCAGAATTCGTTCGCGCAGCACGTGATAGACGACATCGTTCAAGCTGGGGACGACCACAGGTTGCAGGTTATCGACGGTATTCAATGGCGCATTATCCATACTGGTGGAAGCTGGGCAGAAATCTAAAATTTCAGCATCAGCCCTGAACTATGAAAGTATGGTAGGCAGAAACACGGGTCCTGTCAAGAAGATCACCCTTCTGCCCGTCAGAGACGCCTTTCTTCACCCGTAGTAATCTGTTGACAAAACACCAATCGGTGCTATTCTTGCCATCAACAGAGATTTCAGATTTCAGAATTAGGCGAAAACAGCAGACTCCTATGCGCCAGGTAGGCATTGAGATTTTTTACTGGCTGCAGAACTGGTCTGATGATCAGGTTGCCTGTTTCGGTCGGGCGCGTGACATCGGCTTTGATGCGGTCGAGATTTCCCTCATATCAGGACCGGACACACCGGTCGCCGCGATGCGCGCGGAACTGGCTCGGCTCGGGTTAACCGTCTATGCCAGTATGGGACTGCCGCTGGAGAAAGACATCACCAGTCCCGATGCGTCCGTGCGGCGTGGTGGCATAGAACACCTCAAGCGCTGCGTCGAAGCGGCGGCACGTCTCGGCAGCCCGATCCTGGGCGGACTGCCGCACGTCCCCTGGCTCCAGTTTCCGCCTGATACCGATCTCCGCCCGTACCGCGAACGTAGCGCACTGGCGATGCGAGAAGTCGCCCAGACCGCCAGTGACCTGGGACTGACCCTGTGCATCGAGCTCATCAACCGATTCGAGACGTACATCTGCAACTCGGTGGGCGAGGGTCTGACCTATCTCAACATCGTCGACCACCCTGCGGTGAAACTTCAGCTCGACACTTATCATATGAACATGGAAGAGGATGACCTGGGCGAGGCCATTCGGATGGCGGGATCACACGTGGGACACTTCCACTGTGCCGACAGCAATCGCAAGCCGCCTGGCGGTGGACACATCCACTGGACGACCATTCGCGAGGCACTCGATGCCGTCGGATACGCCGGGCCCCTGGTCGTCGAATGCTTCCCCAACCCGGATGCCGAGACTGGTCGTACCGTCAGTACGTGGCGCCCCCTGGTGACGGATTATGATGCCGATATCACGCGGGCGCTGCGCCTTCTGCGAGACCAGGTCGCCTGATCAGGGTTCAATCGCTGTGTTGTCAGCGTTGTCCACTGAGTCCGCAACCAATTTACAGGGAGATGTGCATGAATTGACGTCGGTGCAGGGAATAACAGACACTTTCCGTCCTATGCTGCTCAAGGAGAAATACTGTGTTTAGCTTCCGGCGCATGGCACTTATCTTGATGGTTCTTTCGATGGTGGTGTTGGGTTCCGCAGTGGCCCAGGATTCTGCCGACGAACTGCTCGGACCCGTCCCCGGCTATGAAACCTGGGCGGATGTCCTCGCTGCGGCTCAGGGAACCACCGTCAACTGGCATATGTGGGGTGGTTCGGACAAGATCAATTCGGATGTCGACAATGACATTGGCGCGCGGGTTCAGGAGTTGTATGGCATCACGCTCAACCGTGTTCCGCTGGTCGATACAGCCGATGTCGTCAACAAGATCCTCGACGAGTCAGCGGCGGGCGTGGAAACCGGCACGGTCGATCTGATCTGGATCAACGGCGAGAACTTCCGCACGCTCAAGGACGCCGAGCTGCTGTTCGGTCCCTGGGCGGAGGCGATCCCCAATGCCCGGTATGTCGACTGGTCCGACCCTGCACTGGCGTTCGACTTCGGCACCCCGGTCGAGGGGTACGAGTCGCCCTGGGGTCATGCCCAGTTCGTGATGGAATTCAACACGGATCTGGTCGGCGAAGAACCGCCGAAGACCTTCGAGGCACTAGCGGAGTGGGCAGCGGCCAACCCCGGACTCTTTACCTATCCAGCGATTCCCGACTTCACCGGCAGCGTCTTCGTCCGCCATGTCTTCTTCTGGGCGGCAGGCGGTCCCGAATCGTTCCTGGGCGAGTTTGACCAGGCGGTCTTCGACCAGTACGCCCCGATCGTGTGGGACTACCTGAACGGTCTGGAGCCGAATCTGTGGCGCGCCGGTGAGACGTATCCTGAGGCGTCGGTGCTGACCGATCTGCTTGCCAACCAGGAAGTCGCCTTCAACATGGGCTATGGACCGGGCAATGCCGCCAGCAACATCCGCGAAGGCATCTATCCTGAAAGTGTCCGTACGTTCGTGTTCGACACCGGCACGATCTCCAACAACAACTTCGTGACCATTCCCTACAATGCGCCGAATCCGGCCGGCGCGATGATCGTCGCCAATTTCATGCTGGGCGAGGAATTCCAGCTCAAGATGACGGATCCGGCAGCTTGGGGCTGGCTGTCACCCATTCCGCCGAGCGTCTACTCGGAAGAGTTCCAGACGACCGTCGCTGCTTACGAACGTCACCCAGCAACGCTTTCAGCGGACGATCTGGCTGCCGCTGCGCTGCCCGAGCCGCCTGCGGCGTGGGTGACGGCGATGGAACAGGGCTGGATCGAGAACGTCCTTCAGAAGTAGATCGTCATGACCTGGCGTCCGGGTAAGGGATCAAATCCTTACCCGGTCCCAGTGGTCAATACACCTGGGAGCGGGCATGCGCTGGCTGAGCTTGATGGAGAAACTTCGCGCGCCGCTGATGATTTTGCCGGCGGTGGCGACGATCATCCTGCTGTTTTTCGGCGGGCTGTTGGTGGGACTGGGGCAGAGCCTTGGGTATTTTCCGGCTATCGATTCGTACGATCTCACGCTGCAATACTACGCAGAAGTTCTTAGCGACAATATTTTCTTTGAATCCCTGTGGCAGACGTTTCGACTGGCGCTGCTGAGTACGGTCATGTCGTCGGTGCTGGCGATTGCCCTGGCGCTGGTGCTTCGTCAGACGTTCAAGGGCAGCCGCTTTTTCACCTTCATGTTTCAACTCTCGATTCCCATTCCGCATCTGGTTGCAGCAGCAGGCATCGTGCTGCTTGTGAGCCAGAGCGGCATTCTGGCTCGCGGCGCATACGCCCTGGGCTTGATCGACGCCCCACGCGATTTCCCGGTGATGGTCTTCGACCGTCCCGGCACAGCCATTCAACTGACGTACCTGTGGAAAGAGGTGCCGTTCATCGGCGTGGTGGTGCTGGCGGTGCTGCAAGGGATCGGACCGCAGTACGAGGAAGTCGCGCGGACGCTGGGCGCCAACAGCTGGCAGCGCTTCCGCTTCGTGCTGCTGCCCCTGATCATGCCGGGGGTTCTGTCTACCTCGATTATCGTGTTCGCCTATGTGTTCGCCAGTTATGAGATTCCGCTGCTCCTGGGGGTGCGGCATCCCACCACCCTGCCGGTGTTGGCTTTCCAGAATTATCAGGACCCGGACCTGTCGCTGCGGCCCCAGGCTATGGCGATGAGCATCATCCTCACGCTGATCGCCATCGTCCTGCTGGTAGCCTACAAGCGGCTTGCCAACTATGCAGTCAGCCGCTGAGGGATGGGGCGTCCTATGAACAAGATTCTTCGCTGGCTGGTGCTTGCCATCATCGTGATCACGGCGCTGGCTCCTATCCTGCCGCAGTTTGTCTGGTCGTTTTCGCACCGCTGGCTTTTCCCGTCGCTGCTGCCCTCGCAGTGGAGTACCGAGCCGTGGGAGTACGTTTTCACGGCGACCTCGCGCGTTGGCGAAGGCTTCTTCAACAGCCTTGCCATTGCGGTCGTGGTGTCTCTCCTCTCCATCCTGGTCGGTCTGCCTGCGTCGCGCGCCCTGGCGCTGCACAATTTCCGCGGCAAATCGGCCATCGAGTGGTTGCTGATGGTCCCGATCATTGTTCCCGGTATCGTCGCCACGATGGGCATCCATCAGGTGTTCATTCGCCTGGGTTTGACCGACACCTTCATCGGCGTGTGCCTGGTTCACCTGATCCCCTGCATCCCCTACATGGTGCTGGTCATGTCCAGCGTCTTCGCCAACTATGGCACGGAACTGGAAGATACGGCGCGAACCCTGGGCGCGGGAACGTTCAGCGTCTGGCGCTTCGTCACGCTGCCCGGCATCCTCCCCGGTCTGCTGGTCGCCACCATGTTCACATTTCTGATCTCCTGGGGGCAGTACATCACGACCGTCCTCATCGGCGGTGGCACCATCATCACGCTGCCGATGGTGCTGTTTCCGTTCATCAGCGGCACGAACTACCCCAATGCCGCTGCCATCAGCCTGGTCTTCGTCGCTCCGGCAATCCTGGTCTTGATCTTTACTTCGCGGCAGCTCGGACGCGAGTCGTCCGTCATGGGAGGCTTTGGCAGGTTATGACGAGCGTTGTCCTGCGCGATCTGACGCGCCGATTTGAGAATGTCACCGCGGTTGATCGTCTGAACCTGGAGATCAACTCCGGCGAACTGGTCGCCTTTCTTGGACCCTCCGGCTGTGGCAAGACGACGACCCTGCGTATGATCACGGGATTGCTGCTGCCGAGTTCCGGCGACGTACTCTTCGACGACCGGTCAATCGTCACCGTGCCGACCGAGAAGCGCGGCGCCGTGATGGTCTTTCAGAAGCACCTTCTTTTCCCCACCATATCGGTCGGGCAAAATGTCGGCTTTGGCTTGCGCATGCAGAAGGTCGAGAAAAAGGAGATGGACCGGCGTGTCAGCGAGATGCTGGAGCTGGTCAAGCTGCCCGGTTTCGAAAACCGGCGCGCGCACCAGCTTTCCGGCGGTCAGCAGCAGCGTGTGGCGCTGGCGCGTGCTCTGGTCGTCCACCCGAAGGTGCTGCTCCTGGACGAGCCTCTGGCAAATCTTGATGCCAATCTGCGCCTGGAGATGCGCGAGCTGATCCGCCATATCCAGCGCGAGCTGGGCATCACCACCGTCTTCGTCACGCACGATCAGGAAGAAGCGGTGATGCTCGCCGATCGCATCGCGCTGATGTTCGACGGCGTCCTGCAGCAGTACGACGTGCCTCAGGCGTTTTATCAGCAGCCGTCCAGTGTGCGCGTGGCGCACTTCTTTCGCAACGATAATCTGCTCGGCGGGACTCGGCGGGGCGATCAGGTCGAAACAGCCCTCGGCGTGCTGCAGATCGATGCCGCCCGTCAGCGCATCCTCGACGGCGCGGTGCTGGTCACGGTGCGTCCGGAGGACGTGAACCTGACCCCGAACCCGGAAGCAGGCAACTGCGTCGAAGCGAAGGTGCTGCTTCAGGTCTACATGGGCACGCACACGCAGGTTCAGCTGGACGTCGCCGGCCATACCTGGCTGGTGCATGGGACAGCTGATTTCCAGGCGCGCGTTGGCGACCCCATCCGCATTCAGCTTCCGCAGCCGCGCATCTGGCTGCTTCCGGTGTCGTGATCGACCCTGAGGGAGGGGATCAGGCAATGGAAGGGACCGCCCTGTTCAGCAAAGTCTACGGATGCCTCCTGGGCGGCGCGGTGGGCGACGCTCTGGGGGGTCCGGTCGAACTGTGGAGCACGGAGAAAATCCGCGAAACCTATGGCAACCTGGACCGCTTTGTTCCGTATGATCGCGAGCCGAGCCACCACGGACAGTTCCGCAATGCGCTGGGCGTCTACACCGACGATACGCGGCTGAAGCATCTGCTTTGCCGGGCGATTCTCAACGCCGGCGGTATTCCGCGCCCCGGAGACATTGGTCATGTGTTGGCTGAGGCCTACCACCATGCGCCGGACAAGCTGCATGAAGGATTTATCGAGGAATACTACTACAAGGCCATCTGGGGCCGCGACAAAGTTATCTTCTCCGGAGAGCCGACCAACGGCGCCATCATGGCCAATTCGCCGCTGGGACTGATCTGCGCCTGCCGCCCGGACCATGCCTATCAACTGGGTTTCGACCTGGCTTTCTTCACCGATGGCTATGCCAAGACGGCAGCCGCTATGTTGGTGGCTGCCATCGCTGAGGCGATGCGACCGAACGCTACAGTCGACGGTATCATCGAGGCGGCGCGGTCCGCTCACCTGCATTTCGCGCGTCGGCGCGAAGGCAATCACTGGCACACTACGCCCTGGCGCTACGACCCGAACCTGAAATTTCTTGATGAGGCTCTGACTATTGCCCGGCGCGAACGCGACGTCTTCGCCATCCGCGAACCGCTGATGGGACTGCTGGAGTGGGGGCATCTCTTCTCGGAGTCCGTACATACCCTGGTCGTAGCGCTGTCGATGTTCGTCGCCGCCGACGGCGATCTGCGCCGTGCGGTGATCGGGGCGGTGATGTACGGTCGCGACAAAGACAGCTACGCCAGCGTGGTTGGTGCGCTCGCCGGCGCCTTTCAGGGGGCGAAAGCCGTTCCGATAGAATGGAGCCAGCCCGTCATCGACGGCAACCCGGAGATCGACATGCGCGATCTTGCCTGGAAGCTGACCGATCTGATTGCCGCCGACCATCGCCGAACTCTGGCCAACATGACCGACCTCGGTGCGCTACTGTAATCGCAACCAATACGACAAGGACAAGCGCCTATGCAGAACTTTCCTCAGCTTTCCGACGACACCATGCGGCGCATGCTGGAACCGCCTTCCGGTCCGATCCGCCTGATCATCGACACCGACACGCACAATGAGATCGACGACCAGTACACCATCGCCTGGGCGCTGCTCTCGCAGGACAGGTTGGAGATCGAAGGGGTGTGCGCCGAGCCGTATACCTTCCGGCACCACCGCGACCCATTGAACGCCGCTTATGATATTCTGCGGCAGGATCGCGGAGCCACCCTGCCCCGTGCCCTCCTGCCCTACCGGCGGATGGCGCTCAACCATCTGGCGATCGACAGCGACCCACACCGGCTCCACTATGACAACCCGGACGAAGGGATGGAGCTGAGCTATCAGGAGATCCTGACCGTCTACGAGAAGATGAACGAAGACCCGACCGGCAAGGTCTTCCGCGGATCGCCAGGCTATCTGACCTCGCTCGACGCGCCTATCCGCAGTGAGTCGGCGGAGTTCATCATCGAGCGGGCGCTGGCTCAGGATGACCGCCCGCTCTACATAGCCGCTATCGCCTGCCTGACCAACATCGCCTCAGCGCTGCTGATGGCTCCCGAGATCGCTTCGCGCATCGTCGTGCTGTGGACCTCGACCTATCCGTCGTTCGTCAACCTGTCCAACGCGCCTTCGCTCAACCTGGTGCAGGATGTGCTGGCTTCGCAGTTGATCTACGACTGCGGTGTGCCGCTGGTTTTCCTGCCGGGCTATTACGTCGGCGAGCAGCTCAAGCTGTCCTTAGCCGACATGGAGACTTACGTGCGCGGCAGGGGCAAGATCGGCGACTACCTGTATCATCTCTACACGCACAACCCGATTCATCCGCTGTTTGCCATCAACGACCATTACGCCCGCACCTGGGTGATCTGGGACGTGATCGACATCGCCTGGTTGCTGGAATCAGAGTGGGTGCCCTCGCAGCTCGTGCGCGCGCCGCGCTTGCAGGACGATCTGTACTGGGCGCCGGAGCGCAACAAGCATCTGATGCGTGAAGCCTACGGCATCGACCGCGACGCGATTTTCCGCGACTTCTTCCGCAAACTGGAAAAAGCGCCGTGACCTCGTTCTCACCCGTCTTCCGTTCGATTTTCGACATCGAGGCGGCTGAGTGGCTGGAGGCGATGAAGCTCGCCCCGGTTGACGTGCCCGATGTCGTGATTGTCGAGGGAAGCTGGTGGCGTCAGCAGCGCACCGACTGGCGGCTCGGGCACTTGCAGGATGTGCGCGAGCTGGCATTTCCGGATATCTTCTGGGGGCGCTGGCGAGACCGCAAAGTCGCCTTCTGCTGCGCCTACGGCGCGCCCCGCACGGTCGAGATCATTCACCTGTTCGGCGTGCTGGGCACGAAGCTGGCTGTGCAGATCGGCACCTGCGGCGGTCTGCAACCGCATCTCGCCCCAGGGGATGTGATTCTGCCGGACGTCGTCCTGTGCCGCGACGGCATTGCGCCGATGTATGGCGCGCACGATGCGGTGCTCGGTTCAGGCGAATGGCTCGACCGCGCCGAACGACTGCTGCGCGAGCGGGGGCACACCACCTATCGCGGGACGCACATCACCTGGCCCTCGCTCTTCACCGAGACGCCGCAGATGATGGAAGCCTGGCACCGCGCCGGCATCCTCTCGGTCGAGATGGAGACGGCCACCACCTACGCGGTGGCACGGCACTTCGGAATGGCGGCGGTCTCGATGGTGGTGGTCTGGGACGATCTGACGCGCGGTCGGCGCTTCCTCGATCCGCTGCCGCCAGGTGGGCAGGAGGCGCTCAACCGCAGCAACGCGGCGGTGTACGAGACGGCGCTGGCTCTGGCCGAACAACTCTAAGGGAGCGAGATGACCCTGACTTTTCCCGAAACCTATGTCGATATTCTGCCGGAGGTGTCTGCTTTTCTGGAGCAGGAGCACCGGCTGTACATCGGTGGGCGCTGGGCGCCGGCTCGGTCCGGTCAGACCTTCGAGACCCTCGACCCGTCGACCGGAAAGCCCCTTGCGCGCATATCCTCCGCGCAGTCCGAGGATGTCGACTTGGCCGTCAGCGCCGCCCGGCGGACCTTCGACAGCGGTGCCTGGCACCACAATCTCACGCCGTCCGATCGCAGTCGGCTGATCTGGCGATTGGCCGAGCTGATCGACGCGCATGCGCCGGTCCTTGCGCAGCTCGACTCGCTTGACAACGGCAAACCGGTCGGCAAGGCGCTCAAGTCTGATGTACCGCTGTCGGCTGAGCACTTCCGCTACTATGCCGGTTGGCCGACGAAGATCGAGGGCGCGACCATTCCAGTGAGCACGCCCGGCATGCTGAACTACACAGTGCGTGAGCCGGTCGGAGTGTGCGGGCTGATCGTGCCGTGGAATTATCCTCTGCTGATGGCTGCCTGGAAGATCGCTCCGGCGCTGGCGGCTGGCAACTGCATCATCCTCAAACCGGCAGAGCAGACCCCGCTGAGCGCTCTGTATCTGGCGCGCCTGTTTGAAGAGGCGGGTTTCCCACCCGGCGTCTTCAACGTGCTGACCGGCTTCGGCGAGACGGCCGGCGCTGCCCTGGTCGAGCACCCCGCCGTGGACAAGATCGGTTTCACAGGCAGCGTTGGCGTGGCGAAAACGATCGTCCGCAGTTCGGCAGCCAGCCTCAAGCGTGTCTCACTGGAGCTGGGTGGCAAGAGTCCCAACATCGTGTTTGCCGACGCCGACCTGGAGCAGGCGGTAGTGGGCGCGACATGGGCTATCTTCGGCAACAATGGCCAGTCCTGCACCGCTGGATCGCGTCTCTACATCCAGCGCGGCGTCTTCGATCAGGTGCTGGAAGGGGTCGCCGACGAGACGGCAAAGATCCGCGTTGGTATGGGCATGTCGGCGCATCAGCCCGATCTGGGTCCGGTGGTCAGCCAGGAACAGCTTGAGACAGTCATGGGCTATATCCATGATGGTCGAGGCAGCGGCGCCGAGACGGTGATCGGCGGGCAGCGGATGGGTGGCGCGCTTGCGGACGGCTACTTCATCGAGCCGACCATTTTTGTGCGTGTGCAGGACAGGATGAAGATCGCCGAAGAGGAGATCTTCGGTCCGGTGGTCTGCGCCATGCCTTTTGACGATCCTGCCGAGGTGCTTCAGCGCGCGAACGAAACGCCCTTTGGACTGGCGGCCGGGTTGTGGACGCGCGATCTGAGCACCGCTCACCGTTTTGCCGCGCGCCTCCAGGTTGGGACGGTGTGGATCAACACGTGGGGCGACACCGATGCGGCTTCGCCTTTTGGCGGATATAAGCAGAGCGGTCACGGACGGGAGATGGGAAAGGACGGGATCGACCTCTACAGCGAAGTCAAGAGCGTCTGGATACGGCTAGGATGAGCAGGCGCGATGCGGGCGCAGACACCGCCGTGAACCGCTTACCCGTGATTGTCGGCGTCGGCATGACGAAGTTTGCAGCGGAGCGGTTGGATGCCAGCGCGCGTGATCTGATGGCTGAGGCTGTCCTGGCGCTGCTGGCTGACGCGGGGATGAGCGATCTCAAGGCGGTGCAGCATGGACTGTGCAGTTACGAGAGCGATCACTTCAATAAGCAGATGACGTTGGCGGCCATCCTACACGATACGCTCGGATTGATCCCGACGCCGACCGTCCGTGTCGAGGGTGGGGGGGCCACCGGCGCCCTGGCGCTGCGAACCGCCTGGGCGTATGTGCAAAGCGGGCTTTGCGACTCGATTCTGGTCTACGGCTGCGAAACCAATGGACGCGGCGTCTCATCGCAGACGGCCAACCAGCTCTTCGCGCTCTCTGCCGACTTCGACTGGGAGATGATGATCGGCGGCACCTACACAGGCTTTTACGCGGCCATGATGCGCGCCCACATGCACAGGTATGGCACGACGCCCGATCAGTTCGCCCACGTCGCGGCCCGCAACCGCCGCAATGCAGGCTTCAACCCGTTGGCGCAGAAGCCGATGGACCTGACCATCGACGATGTGCTGGCTTCGCGCATGGTGGCCGATCCCTATCGTCTGCTCGATTGCAGTCTGCTCAGCGATGGCGCGGCGGCAGTCCTGCTGGCGACCGAAGACTGGGCCAGAGCGCACAGCCCGCGCTTTCGGACACGACCGACAGTTGCCTATGTGGCCACCGGCTGCGGCACGGACACCATGCGCCTGGGCGATCGCTACCCTGAGATGACCAACTTTCGCGCCAAACAGGCAGCGGCAGAGCAGTCCTATCGTATGGCGGGCATCAGAACACCTCTGGAAGAGATCGACGTTGCCGAGTTGTATGACAGTTACAGTGGGGTTGAGATACAGGCGGTGGAAGATCTGGGTTTTGTGCCCCATGGCCAGGGAGGCGCCGCTATCGCCGGGGGTCTGTTCGACCTGGGTGGCGCGCTGCCGGTGAATACCAGCGGCGGACTGCTGGGGCGCGGCGCCCCGGTCGGCGCGACCGGCATTGCCCAGGCGATCGAGATCGCGCTTCAGTTGTGGGGCGAGGCGGATTCCCGACGCCAGGTGCCGAACGCCCGACGCGGTCTGACGGATACCCATGCCGGAATCGCCACGATTTCCGTGGTCAATATCTTTGAGCGGCGGGACTGACGATGGCCGAGGTGACGAGCAGGAAAGATATCCAGACCGTGTCCAGCGGGGATGGCGATCCCTGGGCGGCGTTCCGCCAGATCGAGCGGCTAACGCTCTCGCTGACACAGCACTACACGCACACGCTCGGCAAGTACTCTCGCTTCTTCATCGAACTGGAGCAGAAGCGCTTTCTTGCCACGAGGTGCGAATCCTGTGGTCGCGTCTGCGCGCCGCCGCGCCCCCTGTGTCCTAACTGCCTTCAGCCGACGCACTGGGTCGAGCTGACCGGCGCCGGTACGGTCGAGACGTATTCTGTGCTGCACTTCTCGCCGGGCAGCAACGCCGACGTGGCCGCGCTGACCACGCCTTATGTGCTGGCCTACGTGCTGCTCGACGGCGCGTCGACGCTTTTTCCTCACCTGCTGCGCGCCGAACCTGAACAGGTGACCATCGGCATGCGGGTACGCATTGCTTACGTCGATGGGCCGGTCGAGCACCCCATTCACTTGATGCATTTCATCCCCATGGAGTAAGCCGAATGTCGGTTCGCAAACACAAGCTGGTCAACCAGCGCGAGAATATCCTTCGCGACATGCTGGAGGGCTTCGCGAGCGCATATCCGGGCATTGTCCGACTGACGGACGACGGCCTGATCGTCCGGGCGCAGCCCAAGGCCTCTGGGAAGGTTGGCCTGGTGATCGGCAATGGCAGTGGACATGAGCCGGCGATGATCGGCTTCGTCGGCGAAGGGCTGTTCGATGTCAACATTCCCGGCGCGATCTTCACGGCTCCCGGCCCGGAACGCATCCTCGCCGGTATTAAAGCAGCCGACCGGGGCGCCGGCGTGCTGCTCTGCGTGTCGCACCATGCCGGCGACCTGATGAATGCCGAGATGGCGCTGGAACTGTGCCAGGCGGAAGGTATCGAGGATGTGGACATGGTCGTGTTGTACGACGACATCTCCAGCGCGCCGAAGGGCAGTGAACCGGAGCGGCGCGGCACCGCCGGCTTGTTCTTTGTCTGGAAGATGCTTGGCGCCTTCGCGGAGACCGGGACATCGCTGGCAGAGTGCAAGGCGCTGGCGGAGCACATTCGCGACAGTACCCGGACCCTGGCGGTGGCGCTGACCTCCTGCGCCAGCCCGATCACCGGCGAAGTCATGTTTGACATGCCGGAAGGCGAGATGGAAATCGGCATGGGCGTGCACGGCGAAGTCGGCATGGGCCGACACGCCATCACCAGCGCCGAAGCCACCATCGACCTGATGCTGCCGAGTCTCCTCGACGACCTGCCGTTCAGGGTCGGCGACGAGGTATTCGTCCTCCTCAACAACAGCGGCAGCATGACCCTGATGGAGCTGTACATCCTGCACCGGACCGTGGCCCAACGCCTGAGCGAATCCGATATTCGCCTGGCCGGTTCGTGGATCGGCGCTTATGCCACCACCCAGGAGATGGCGGGCTTTGCGCTGTCGCTGTGCCGCGCTGACGAGCGGCTCAAGGGACTGTGGGCTGCGCCGGCCAATGGAGCGTTTCTGAAGGGGGTTGTCTAGGCAATGGGCGCGGCATGGGATGGTCGAGGTTTTGTCGGGCTGATTCAGGCGCTGAATGAGGCGATGCAGGCTGCGAAAGCCGAACTGAACGGGCTGGACTCGGCTCTGGGCGACGGCGATCATGGCGAGTCGCTGGCAGCGGCCTTCGCCGACGCGGCCGAGAAAGCGGCCAGCTTGAGCGAACCCTCGCCCGCTGCGGTGCTTCAGGCGACCTCGCAATCGCTGCTCAACCGCATGGGCGGCGCTTCCGGCGCGCTGTATGGCACCCTGTTTCTGCGCATGAGCCTGGCTGTGAAGGACCGACCGGACGTTGCTTTGGAGGACTGGCAGGCGGCGCTGAGCGCGGGTCTGGCCGGTGTACAGGCGCGAGGCAAGGCCTCTCCTGGCGACAAGACGATGGTCGACGCGCTGGCCCCGGCAGTCGTGGCTTTTGCCAGCGCGACCGATCTGGGTGGGGCGTTCGCGGCAGCGGCTGGCGCTGCACAGGACGGGGCGGCGGCGACAGCCGCAATGGTGGCGAAATTCGGGCGAGCTAAGTTTGCAGGAGACCGCGCTATCGGCCATGTGGATGCTGGTGCGCGCTCAGTGGCCATCCTGTTTGTGACGCTGCATGAGTTCTGGGAGGGTCAGTATGGCGAAGGTTAAGCTACGCATCGGCTATGTCGGGACCTCGATCGCCAGCTATTTCGCGAGCGAGTATCATCAGCGTGAGCGTGCCATTACCGGTCTGAATGCCCTGGCGGACACCCTGGGATTCGAGCTTGTCTCGGTTGCAGACGAGGTCATGTCGGTCGAAGCAGCCGAGCAGGCGGCCGAGAGGCTCAAGGCGGAACAGATCGATTTCCTGCTTCTTCAGACCGCCGGATGCAGTATCGGCGAGCAGATTCTCCCGCTGGCGCGCGTCGCGCCACGGATGGGACTGTGGGCGACTCCGGAACCAAACCCTGCCGGCGATATCAAGCTGCACTCCTTCGTTTCGATGAGCCATTTCGCCAGCATTCTGGTCCAGACGCTCGAAGACGAGCATATTCCGTTCAAATGGTTCTACGGTCACGTCGAAACGCCGGAATTCCAGCGCCCCTTCGGAATCACTGTGCGTGCCCTGACGGCTGTCAAGGCGATGCGGCAGGCGCGCATCGGTTGGTTTGGCGGGCTGGCGCCGGGGTTCATCAACATGCAGTTTGATGCCGCACGCCTGAAGGAAACGCTTGGCGTTGAAATCGCTCCCCATCCTCTTGGCGACCTGATTGAACGGGCTAAAAGCTACGATCCGGAGCCGGTAGCGCATGCCGCCGGTGAGATCTACTCGGCGGCGCGATCGGTGCGCGTCTCGGATCTGGCAGCCTTTGACCGGGTGACGCGGCTTTACCTGGCGATGCGCGACATGACCCAGGAACTTGGCTATGATGCTCTGGCGATCTCGTGCTGGTCGGAATTTCAGGAGAGTTACCGCGTCGCGCCGTGTATGGCCTATGGCTGGATGGGCAGCGAGGACGGTGTTGCCGTTGCCTGCGAAGGCGATGTCTATGGCGCAATCAGCATGCACCTGCTAAATCTGCTGACCAGCTCGCGTGGCTCTTCGACGTTGCTCGACATGGCGGTGATCGACACGCTCAACCCTGCCGCGCTGATGTGGCACTGCGGTGTCTCACCGCGCCATTTTGCCAACAAAGACGGCATTCAGTGGGTGGACCACGTCACGCTGGGGCGCAAGTCACCGAACGTCTATGGCGTGGCGGGTGATCAGGTTTTCGCGGCGCACACGGCGACGGTCAGCTACATTAGCCGCAGCGGCGATAACCTGCTGATTGTCGGCGCCGAGATCGTCGAGCGCGACAACCCTGGCTATGATGGCACACGCGGATGGTTCACGGACTTCACGCTCAACCGTGAGCCGATCACGCTGCAGGATCTGGTCCATACGCTGACCATCGGTGGTCATCCGCACCACTACGCCGTTGGTCTGGGGGATGTCACGCGTGATCTGATCGAGTTCGCCGCCTGGACGGGTATCAGCCCGATTCGGAAGAGGCGGTACACCGAGTACCTTGAGTGCGCAGGTGGCTCGACCTAAATTCAGACGTTGAAGGGCTGCATGGTGGACTGCAGGTGTCCACTCGATATCTGCAGAACGTTCGCTCCTGAAGTGTGATCTGAATTCCCTGCCCCATCAGCCGCTGCGCCACGCCGATCAGCGCCGGATAGCGCTTTCCGGTTTCATCCTCGATGAACCTACCTCGCGTGTTCATGCCGATCCGCTTCGCCATCCCAGGCGGAGGAAGTAGCCGCTCGTAGTTGCTCCAGGTGAGCGGCGTCGTGATGAAGCACGGCTCAGCAACGATGCCTTCCGCGCGGTGGTAGTTGTAGATCGAGCGGATGGATACGCCAAGCCGCTGTGCCAGCCAAACCTGAGGGTTATGATGTACCCCGAAAACTGGACAGTAAAATAGCGCGATTATCAGTGGATTGAGAAGCGCTATGAGAAACAGCTACAGCCCAGAATTCAAAGCGAAAGTGGTGCACGAGGTCTTGCGCGAAGACAAGACACTGAGCCAGGTGTCCGCCGCCTACGAGGTGCATCCGAATCTGGTCGGTCAATGGCGCGACCAGGCGTTGGCGGGGATGGCGAGCCTGTTCAGTCGGGCGAAGGAGCAAGACTGGGCAGCCAGGGAAGCGGCGCACGAACAGGAGAAGCAAGAGCTTTACGCTGAGATAGGCCGCTTGACGACACAGTTGAGTTGACTGAAAAAAGCTGGCAGGCTCGCTGAGTAGAGCGGAGCGATTGGCGTTCGTGGAACGGCAGGCGCGTGAGGTGAGCGTGGTAGTACAGTGTGATCTGTTGAGCGTCAGCCGGTCAGGGCTGTACTACCAGCCGCGCCCTATAGACAGCCAGACGCTGTCGCTTCAGCGGCGCATCGACGAGATCTACACCGCCTACCCGTTCTATGGCGTGCGCAAAATCACCGCGCAGTTACGCCAGGAGGGACTGCTGGTCAATCACAAGGCGGTGGCGCGCCACATGCAGGTCATGGGACTGCGGGTAATCTACCCTGGCCCGAACCTGAGCAAGCGCGCTCAGCAGCAGTCCGTCTATCCCTACCTGCTGCGTGGGTTGACCATCGAGCGACCCAACCAGGTCTGGGGTGTGGACATCACCTACATCCGCCTGCACGCCGGTTGGATGTACCTATTCGCCATGCTCGACTAGTTCTCGCGCTTCGTCGTCAGTTGGGCGCTCGACCTGACGCTGGAGATTGGCTTTGTCCTGGAAGCGATGCGCGCGGCATTGGCGCGCGCGACACCCACCATCGGCAACTCCGACCAGGGCAGCCACTTCACCAGTCCACAGTACATCGGGCTGTTTCAGGATACCCCGGTGCAGATCAGCATGGATGGCAAGGGACACGCGCTGGACAACATCTTCACCGAGCGGCTCTGGTGCACGGTCAAATATGAGGAGATCTATTTGAAGGACTACGCTTCACCGCGTGAGGCAAGACATGGGATCGGCGAATATCTACACTTCTACAACTACCGGCGATTGCATCGGGCACTCGACTACCAGACACCCGCTCAAATCTATTTCAAGGAAGGAGATGAACCCACTGATAAAAAGGCACTTTTACTGTCTTGACTTTGGGGTACACCTTACAGGGCGTCGCCTTCCAGCAGCATCGGCTCGCGCAGGGTGTCACCCCACTTGATGCGCTCGGTGGTGACGTTCATGTTGTGCAGCAGCATGTTCATCATGCACAGCGCCCACGTCCCGCCGTTGACCTCCTGGACCCAGATCGAGTAGTTGTCTCCGCCCACCTTTGATCAGCAGGGAGCCGGAGCCGCAGTCCGGGTCGCTGATGCGGTCGCCGGGCTGGGGATCGAGCAGGCGCGCCAGCAGCTCGCTCACTTCCGGCGGGGTGTAGAACTCACCGGCTTTTTTGCCCGCGCCGGCGGCGAATTTGCCGATCAGGTACTCGTAGGCGCTGCCGATTACGTCCATGCCGCCCACGCGCGAGGGGCGCAGGTCGAGGCGCGGGGCGGCGAAGTCGTTGAGCAGGTTCTTCAGCCGTTCGTTGCGCTGCGCCGTCTTGCCCAGGTTGGCTTCGCTGTTGAAGTCGATGTTGCGGAAGACGCCCTCCAGCTTGCCTTTGTTCGCCTCTTCCACCGTCTCCAGGGCGATGTTGATCTCTTCACCCAGGTTGGTCGCGTTGCGCTGCTCGTACAGGCTGTAGAAGTCGGCGCCCTTGGGCAGCTTGAACGGCTCGAACTGCATGCGCCGCTCGACGCGGCTGGGGTCGCCGCCGAATTCGCGCTCGTACTGCTCCCGGTGGTCGAACCAGACGTCGCTGACGTACTTGAGGAACAGCATCACGAGGATGTAGTTCTTGTACTCGGAAGGGTCAATCGTTCCGCGGAAGGTGTCGCACGCCTTCCAGAGGATGGCGTTGATTTCGTCCTGGTTGATGGTGAGGGTCATGTGTTAGCGATTTCTGGATATGCCTACTTTCCGAGCGCGGGATTATAGCGCATGTAGGAGCTGGCAGGGCAATGAGGGCAGTCGGCGGCGGGCGCGCAGTCTCCCGCCGAGGGTTGGATTTCAATCCCCCGGAGGGGAGAACACACTGTCTGATGGGGCTGAAAAACGTCAGCCGTGAAGAGCGCCGTGAGCAGTTTCAATCCCCCGGAGGGGTGCGCCCATAGGCTGGCTCGTACTGAACGAATTCGCAGACTTCTACGCCCAGATTTTTCAATCCCCCGAAGGGGTGCGCCCGTAGGCTGACCCGGATTGCGATGTTCAGCTGAATACCGCAGTCAGTGTTTCAATCCCCCGAAGGGGTGCGCCCATAGGCTGACGATGGGGCTCGCCGATGTGTTCCTCTTCGGTGCAGTGTTTCAATCCCCCGAAGGGGAGAGCATACCCATGATCAACAAGGAATTCCTGCGTGGCGTGACCGCTGGCATGTTTCAATACCCCGGAGGGTTCGGTGCGTCGCGTGACTCAAGAATACCGAGTTCGTCACTTTCCGTCAATTTCGTGGGGCAGCCAGGGAAAACGCATCCAGGCCGCGCCGCAGGTTTAAACCGTGCGGCTATACACCGACAAGTCCGTTGAAACGGACTCTGTTCGCCGACACGTGACCGGAGTCCACTTCAGTGGACTTGGCTCATGGGTAGCCGGGCGTTTCAACGCTCGGCGTACGACGCGACAAACGATGTTCAGGCTTGCGGTGAATTTCGATGCGTTTGCCCTGGCAGCCGCGCCCTGTCTCACGCCCACGCCATGCCCATGCCGTTGGTCGTCTTGCGGCCAATGCCGCTGTAGTAGGCGAAATCGACCAGCAGGCTGACCGTCCGCGCGAACCACACGAAATCGCGGCGCAGCAGCGCCTCCAACTCAGGCTGGTGCTTCTTTAGATGGTCGCTGGCGCGCAGCAGTTCGAAACTCACTTCGCCCACAAAGCCCGCCTCGGTGCTGCCCTGTTTGCCCTTATAGGTCGCCGTCTCCAGGCGATAGCCGCTGACGACGATGTGGTGCGTCAGAAACACCATCACCTGATCCTCCGGCAAATCGCGCAGGCGGTGGGAGGTGAAGGCGATCCAGCGGTTGAGCAGACTGCCGAAGACCAGATCGGGGCGCGGCAGGGGGAAGACTACGCCGCTGGATCGAAATGTCGTGGCGCTGCGAAAGGTCAGCGCGAAGCTGCGCGCCGGCTCGACCTCGCGGTTGCGGTCGATGAGCTGCTGATAGCTGCACCGCCCCGGCAGGCGCGACTCATCCCACGCCACCGCCTGGACCTGCCACAGCGTGTGGTCGATCTCGACGGCGACGATCCCCCCGCTCGCCAGTTCGGCGGAAGCCGACCGGTGGTACGCTTCCAGCGCCGCGACGGTGGCAGCGGAGAGCGCTGTGAAGCGCACCCAGCACAGGTCACCTTCCTCCAGGTCGCCGAAATGCACCCCTTCGCCGCGCATCAGTCCGCTGGCGGTGAAAGGCTTTTCCGCGCCCTCGTCGTGGATGTCCACCGCCAGCGCCGGGTCGCAGGCGTCGAGGAGCGTCAGCCCCAGGCGGAAGATCGCCCGTCCCATGTGGTTGTAGATGTGGGTCGGGCGCGGCGCACGGATATGGATGATGAGCGCAGCCAGATCGATGATGGCGGGGTTCCCCGGCGGTACTTGATGAAGCTTGGGAGTCAGCAAATTGAAACGGGAGCTTGCGCTATCTGCGTCTCGGTCGAAGCTGTCCACTTGTCGATAAGATCAGGATGAGTACACCAAAAGATAGCGTGCGCTCTTCGGTGGGTTGCCACG
>JAEURA010000281.1 GCA_016789005.1 Anaerolineae bacterium | reverse complement strand
ATCGGTCTGCTGCCCACCTTCTATCAGTTCTCCGAGGCGACCATCGAAGTCTCGATGGACATCAAGACCACCACCTCGGTGGAGACGAACATCAAGGTCGGCGTGAAAGCCAAGGTCGGCTTCGCCTGCTGGAGCGCGTCGGTGAACATCGACGTGTCGCACAACCGCAAGTTCGGCAAGGAGGTGCACGGAACCAGCCGGCTGGTGACCAAGCTGGTCCCCGTCCCGCCGCCGCCGCGCATCGCGCCGGAACTGATTGTGGTGGACAACCGCCCGGCGCCCACCAGCTAAAGTAGGGGGCTGACATGGCACTGCCCGAAAAAATCGATAGGACGGCGTTCACCGGGGCGATGGCGTTTCGCAGACCGCTTGTGAAGCCCGAAACCCCGGTCCGCGAGACGCCTTCGGCGTCGTTTGGCGACCTGGTGCGCATGCTCGCCGAGGGCATCGCCGACGCACAAGCCAGCCTGGATCGGGCGTCGGCGGCGATGGTGGTCGAGCTTGCCAATACAAAAGTGGAGATGATCCCTGCTGTCACGGAGACGATAGACGAAAATGGGAACGTCGCATATTCCAGCGCCGAGCCGCAGGAGGTATCGCTGCTTCATCTGGGCGTGCGACCGACGTTCTACCAGTTTTCGCAGGCAGTCGTCGAAGTGGTGATGGATATCAAGATCGTCGAGAATGATACGGAGAGCGGAGACCGGCGCTACACGCTGTTTGCCGATACCTCTAACGTACGCTTCGAGCGCAAGCTGAACCGTGACGTCAAGGTGTCGTCCAAGCTGACCGCGACGCTGGTGCCGGTTCCTATGCCGCTGCGCCTGGAGCCGGCACAGACGACCCATACTCCGCCGGTGGAGGGCTAAGCCGATGGCTGCGACAGGTGCACTTGGCGCGCGCGGCGCGGGTGACCGCGCCGCCGGCGAAGACGGCGTTGAGCTTCAGTCCTTTCTGGAAAGCGCGGGACGCTCGCTGACGGGCGCGCAGGAGGCGCTCGGCTCGACAGTCAACCTGCAAACGGACCTGGTGATCGCCAGCGCGGAACTGGAGGCGAAGGTCGCGCTGAAGACGGACTCTGCCGGTCGCCTGGCGGTGCAGCCCCTCTCGTCGCAGGACCTGCTGCAAGGCGGTCTGAGCGCTGACGGGATTTCCACCCTGCGCATCAGCTTCGTGGCGACTGCCGGGGAGACGCCTCCCGGCACGCCGGCGGTCAAGCCGTCGCGCAAGCCGGCGGAGGTGATCGCCGAGGTGCGCGGACGCCAGGATGTGGCGACCCTGCAAAACATACTGGGTGATTTGAAGTTTGAAGCCGCCTTTGTGCCGCAGACCCGGCGCTGGATGGTGACGGCACAGGATGCCAAAGGGCGTCTGGTGCGCGAAGTCGTCCTGTCCGATCAGGCGGAATAGCGTCAGGGAGCGAAGGAGAACCAAGGTGGCTGAGAAGGAACCCAATCCTCGCAACGTACGCCGTCTGCAGCTCCTTGAAGCCGATCTGAAGGCGCTGCGCGACTCGTCGCAGGCGCTCATCACCGAGCGCGACGCGCTGCAGCAGCGCCTCTCTGAGGCGGAAGCTGCGCTGGCGACAGCGCGAACCGAACAGGAAAGCCTGCAAGAAGAAGTCAACAGGGCGCTTGAAATCTTTGAGGAGCTGGTCGCCGGCGGCTATCTGACGCGCCCGCGCAGACGCGCCCTCAGCGCTTTCGTCCGCGCCGTCGCCGACCGGCTGGTGGCGCTGACGAATGAACTTAAGGCGGCGCAGGAGCGCATCGCCGAACTAGAGGCAGCGCACAAGGCGCTGGAAGAACAACTGGCGGTGGGCGAGGCGGCGCTGCGCGAGGCGCTGAACCGGATCGCCGACCTGCAGCAGCAGATCGACACCCGCATCGCGGAGAGCGAGAAGCGCATTCAGGCGCTGGAGAAGGCGCTGGCAGAGGCGGAAGAGCAGCTGCGCATCAGCCAGGCGGATGACGACCAGCGGATCGGTCAGTTGATCGAACAGAACCGCTCCCTGAGCGCGCAGATCGACACCATGACCGGCGACCTGCGCGTCGTGCAGACCGCCGCCGAGGAAGCCAATGCCAGGGTGGACACCGCTAGGACAGAGGCAGAGGCGCGGACGCGCGCCGAACTGACGCCGCAGATTGAGACTCTTCAAGGAGAGCGGGGCGCGCTTCAGGCGCAGCTGGACCTGGCGACGAAACAGCTTCAGAGCGAGGGCAAGACGCCGCTCCTGCCCGCCGACCGGGTGGTCGGCATGCTCAACGATCTGGTGACCCAGTTCCAGGGCAGGCTGACCGGGCTGCGCATCCGCGACGGCGAGCTGAAGCTGCAAGTCGGGTTTGGGGCGGTCGGGGAAAGCGGCGGGTTCGTCATCCCGACCACCGACAGCACGCCGGAACTGCGGCAGAACATGCAGGAGATCACCTTTCGCTTTGATCGCTCCGCCGGTGAAACACTGAAATAGGTTTTTGAACCGCTCGATTCACGACTCACCCACCCCCTGTCCCTCTCCCTGGCGACCGATTTCGCCGGGAGAAGAGCAGGGGGTGGGGTCTTTTGTCGCACGGGGGCGAAATGCCGGTTCGCCCCTGTGCCGTGTGATCCTTCGCTGATGGGGGCGTTTCAGTCTGCCGCCAGCACCGTGACCGGGACCAGTTCGTGGACCGCCTCCGCTTTGCCCCGCGCCTTCGCCGCGTTCAGGACGGCGCTCAGCAGCCCGGTGCTGCGCTTCTGCTCGTCGAGCCGGCGCGCCAGCTGCGCCAACCGATGCATCTCCGCTTCGCGCTGCATGTCCTGGCGACGCAGGGCGACCATGTCGTAATTTTCGTAGCTGCTCATCGTCCGTCTCCTCGTTCGCGTTTGACACTTTTATCGTATGATCAAATGCGGTAAAGACCTGTCCTGATTTGCGGCGCAAAGATGAGAGCCAGATAAGAATGTACAGCCCGACAACACGCCTTCTGACCGTTCTTGAACTCTTGCAATCCCGCGGATCGATCAGTGGAATAGAACTGGCGTACAAACTCGAAGTCGATGAACGGAGCGTGCGGCGCTATATCACCGCGCTGCGCGATATGGGCATCCCGGTCGAGAGCGAAAAGGGGCGTTATGGGGCATACAGCTTGCGTCCGGGCTATCGCATGCCGCCGCTGATGTTCAATGACTCTGAGACGCTGGCGATTGCTCTGGGCTTGATGGCGGTGCGCAAGCTCGGCTTGGCATCTGCGCCGGGCGTGGAAAGCGCGCTGGCGAAGATCGAACGGGTGCTGCCCGACGAGCTGCGCGAACGGGTGCGGGCGATTCAGGGGACGCTCACGCTCGACCTGCCGGTCTACGAGTCCATCCCCGGCGAGGTGATCGCCCTGCTCAGCCTGGCGGCGTACCAGCGCTGGCGGGCGCGCATCGTCTACCGGGGTGCGGGCGATACCCCGCGCACCGAACGCGATGTGGACTGCTATGGGCTGGTCTACCATGCCGGCGGCTGGTATGCGGTGTGCTACTGCCATCTGCGCCGCGACCGCCGCACCTTCCGCCTCGACCGAGTCGAGTCGGTGCGCCTGCTGGACGCCGCGTTCGATCCTCCAGAGGCGGATTTCGATCCGCTGGAATGGGCGCTCCATTCCTTCGCCAACATCCCGGCGATGTGGACGGTCGATATTCTGCTGCACACCGATCTGGAGACAGCGCGCAAGCGCATCCCCCGGCAGATGGCGATCCTCTCGGAAGCCGAGGGCGGGGTGATGATGCGCTGCTACGCCAATTCGCTGGAATGGCTGGCGCGCTACCTGACCAACCTGTGGATCGACTTCACGGTGATCCAGCCGAAGCAGATGCGCACGGCACTGCGCAAGGTGGCGCGGTCGCTCAACGCCACCGCGCGGCGTTAATTTTCCGGACCCATCCTGATGGCGACATTGCCCTTCTTGTGCCCCAGGTCAACATAGTGATGCGCCTCGACGATCTGCTCCATCGGGTAGCAGCGGTCGATGACCGGGCGCAGCGTCCCGGCTTCGATCAGCGCCTTGAGGTCGAGCAGGTCCTGCCGCATGTCCCGCCCCTTCTCGCCCTCGGAATCCCGGTGAACGTTCAGATAGACCCCGCCTGCTTTGACCGCCATCCTGGCACGGGCTGGCGAGAACCGGGCGACGGCGTCAAAGACCACATCGTAAATCGGACCGTCCTGAGTGAAATCCTCGGCGGCGTAATCCAGCACGTGGGCGGCTCCCAGCGCCTTGATCCATTCGCCATTCGCGGCGCTGCACACAGCGGTCACTTCCGCCCTGTAGTGACGGCTGACAAGCTGCACGGCATTGGTGCCGACCGCCCCCGACGCGCCGTAGATCAGCACCTTGTGACCGGGCTGGATGCGCCCCTTGCGCAGGCAGCGCATCGCCGTGATGCCCCCGCCAACCGCCGCCGCCGCTTCTTCGTAGGTGAGGTTCGCCGGCTTGATCGCCAGCACGCCGTCTTCCGCTATGCAGAAATACTCAGCATAGCCTCCGAAGCCCACTTCGAAGGTGGACGCGAAGACCGGATCGCCGACCTTGAAACGGGTGATGCGCGCGCCGACCGCGGCAACATCCCCCGCCAGCTCCATCCCCAGGACCTTCCGGCGGGGTCCGGTGACGCCCAGGTAAAGGCGGGCAGGGAGCCACTGCTCGCGGGGGACGGTGAAACTGCGCATGCGGGTGTCGCCGATGGTGACCGTCGTCGCGCGGACGCGGATGAGCACTTCGTTTTCACGAGGGGTGGGCTTGGGGAGTTCAGCGAGGTGCAGCACTTCCGGCGGACCGTAACGTTCGTACACGACTGCTTTCATGGGGTTCTCCTGGGACCGGCATGGAGGTGTTGGCAGGTCCCAGGAGTCTTCTACGCGGCGATCCGTCCAGGAGTTGCGGTCGACGTGAATTTTCTGCGAACCTTAATTGACGCTTTACCCAGACCTGTGCTAGGATATACACATCTTTCTAAGGAAAGGAGAAAAACCCATGTTGTATATGCCCCGTGAAGAAGGTCAAGGCTTGGTTGAGTACGCGCTCATCCTCGTCCTGGTCGCCGTGGTCGTCATCGTCATCCTGGCGCTGCTCGGACCGGCAATCGGCAACATCTTCTCCAACATCGTCAACACTCTCTAGTCTTCATCGTTCTACGTTCTTTTTGACACACCCCGCAGCTTTTGCGGGGTGTGTCGTTTTTGTCATGCCGCAGCTCTTTTTCTGAACCTCAGATTTCCCCTCTGGCAAAAATAACGTTATCGCCGGTTCCAGCGTATACTACATATGCTGACGAGCGCAGCCCGACAACTCCGCACGAGGTCATCATGGACAATCATCACATCACCGGGATCAATCTCAAGGTCGCGTTGATGGATACCGATTACTACGCCATGCAGGCGATCAACGGCTATCTTGCCTGGGATCGCCGCACACGGGTGATCCTCCTGTCCGAATCCTGGAAGCAGTTATGGGAGAACCTGGATGCGCTGCCCGCCGCCGAGCTGCCCGATGTCGTGGTGCTCGACGCCGAAGCCTTCGATCACCCCGGCGGCTTGCGCGAGGCGATTCTGCACCTGCGTGACCGCGTGCCCAGGGTGCGCGTCGTCTGCCTGGCGCGCTATGCCGATCTGCGGCGGATCGAGGCGGCGGTGGAAGCCGAAGCGCGGGCGTACCTGCTCAAGTCTGAGGTCACGCTGCACATCGCCTGGGCGATTGTCTATGCGCTGGAGCGCGATCTGCTGGTCACCGCCAGCATTCACCGGGTGGCGGCGCGGTCGATGAACCGCCGTCTGCGTGAATCGGCGATCCTGCCCCAGCGGCGCGAATACCGTGAACTCACCGAGCGCATCCGCCAGGCAATCGAATTGTGCGTGGTCAAGGGCATGCCCGCTCAGCTCGCTGCCGACGAGATGGGAATCAGCCTGCACACCATCCGCAGCTACATCAAAGAAGGCTACCGCATCCTGGAATCGGCGGACGAGACGATCTACCCGGTCGAGATGTCACCGCAGGAGAAAGCCTTCATGCGCATCACCCGCATCGAAGACGAGGCATAGGCGGACTGCTGCGCGCCGCTCACGGCATCCACATCGAGACGAACTGCGCGCCGTCGACGAAACTGCCGTTCACCGCCATCTCCCAGTGGAAGTGTGGACCGCTGACCCGCCCGCTTGATCCCACCGTACCGATCACCTGCCCTTTCGCCACCCCCTGCCCGCGCGTGACGTGGGTGGTGGAAAGGTGCGAATAGCCGCTGAAGACGCCATAGCCGTGATCGATGACGACATGGCTGCCGCGTATCGGCATGAAACCGGCGAAGATCACCCGCCCGGCGGCGGATGCCATCACCGGCGTGCCAAGCGTCACCTGCAGATCCCAGCCGGTGTGGCGCGTGTTGTACGCCTCGTTGAAGGTGCGAAAAGCGCCGAACGGCGAGGTCAGGGCGGTGCTGACCGGGAAGGCGAAGCCGGTCGAATCCCAGAATTTTTCCAGGGTGACGGTCGAGAAAATGCTGGACAGCTGCGCCAATTCATTGCGCTCGGTCGCGGCGTCGAGCAGGTAGGCGGTATCCGGCGGCAGGGTGACGGTCTGGCGGATGAATTCGCCCAGGACGACATCGACGGTGGTCGAAAGGGTTTCGCGGGTTCCGTCAGAAAAGGTGACATAGACATCGAGCGGGTTTTCCCGGCGTGTCGCCTGTTCCATGTTCGCCGCCAGCAGCCCGTAGACGCCGTCGCCGTCGCCGCCGAAGAAGTCGACGAAACCATCCAGGAAAAGCGCCCGCGCATTGGCGATTTGCAGATCGCCCTGATTTTCCATGATGGAGACACGGGCAAGCCCGGTGCGCCCCTGGTTGAGCGCGCGGAAATACAGTTCAAGCCGAGCGCGCGTCCCGTTGACGGTGCTTTCCGGCGGGATGCGCGTCGCGCGAGTAGGTATCGGAACCGCTGGACTGGTCTCGGTCGCTGCCGGGGGCGCATCGGTTGGGCTATCCTGAGCGGCGGCGGGCGCGAGGGTCAGCCCGAAAAGCAGGCAGAGCAGGCTCAGCAGGGCGGCGGGCGTCGGGGGTTGGCGCATGGGGATTTCCTGAATCGTCGGACAGATCGCCCAAGCATTATACTACCCTAGCGCGCCGCCGCGCCGACCGGGTTGGTCGGCATCTCGATCCAGAAGATCGATCCCCCCTCCGGCGGAGAATGAACACCCACTTCGCCGCGCTGAAGGTTGACGAGCACCTTGGTGATCCACAGCCCCAAGCCGGTGCTGCTTTCACCCTCGGTCGGGCGCGGGGTGAGCTTGCCGAACTGCGTGAACAGCCGCGCCCGCTCCTGTTCGGGAATGCCCGGTCCCTGGTCGGCGACGCAGACACGCACCGACTCGCCCAGGTGGTCCGTCCAGATAGTGACTTCACTGCCGTGCGGGCTGTACTTGATGGCATTGCTGATCAGATTCCCCAACGCCTGCCCGAAGCGCCCCGGATCGCCATAGACCACCCCCGCCGGGTTGATCAGGTTCAGGGCGATCTCCTTCTTGAGAGCGAACATGCTGTACTGGCGCACCTGCTCGGTGATCGCCTGCGCCAGATCGACCGGCGACACGTTCAGGTTGATCTCGCCGCTTTGCAGCGCCGCCGAATCGAGGAATTCGGCGATGACGTTCTGCATGGTATTGATGTTGAGATCGGCGTTATCTAACAGTTCCATCGTCTCGGCGTCGACCGACTGATGACGCAGCAGGTAGATCGCCAGGCGCAGGTTGCCCAGCGGTCCCTTGAGATCGTGCGACGCGATGCGAAAGAAGTGATCCTTCACCTCGTGCAGGCGGCGCAGCTCTTCGATGGTGCGCTTGCGCTCATCTTGAAGCATCTTGATGGCGATCTGCGTGCGGGCGCGGGCGAGCATCTCCGCCATCTTGAAGGGCTTGACGATGTAGTCGTTGGCGCCGATGTTCAACCCCTGAACGATGTCGCGTTCTTCCGTCCGCGCCGAAACCAGGATCACCGGCAGGTCGGCGGTTTCGGGGGTCTTGCGCAGGGTGTCGAGCACCTGCAAGCCGGTCATGCCGGGCATCATGATGTCCAGCAGCACCAGGTCGATTGGCTCCCGGGAGATGATGTTGAGCGCTTCCTGCCCGCGATGCGCGCTCAGCGTACGGTAGTACCGGCTGAAGAGGTCTTCCAGGATGGTGACGTTCATCGGTTCGTCATCGACGATCAAGACAGTGGCTTGACTGGGTATCACACGATTCCCTCGAACAATGACTACAGGCGCACACTCTATCTAATTTTGCGTTCTGATCCTGCGAATTTGCAAGCAGACTGACGCGAGGAATTCTGAATTTCTCCCCAAGTTTGGTTCGCTTTTTCAAACCTCGTTGGATTTCAGCGAAATTCAGCCGGGTCAGCGAGCGGAAGCGATGCGCCCCTTCCAGCGCGGACCGCCGCTCAGCCGCCACCACACCGCCTGAAGGGCGATGACGGTCATGAGCAGCGCCGAGATCGGCAGCAGCAGGGCGTCGATCACTCGCTGGCGAGTCACCGCCGCCGTCAGCATGCGAACCAGGATTCCCAGGGCGATCAGCACCGCTCCGACGGTGTTGCCGCGGCTCAGCACCCACCAGGGAAAAAGCAGGATCAGCCAGTGGAACAACACGCCGAGAGCAAACGGCACGATTCCACCATACCCCGCAATTATATTCTTAGCAAAGCCATCGCGCACCTCCGACCAGGTGGAGTACATGCGACAGGCGATCAAGCCTCCGCCGTCCGCCATGCGCAGCCGGTAACCCTTCGCCTTGATCAGCCGGGCGAAGCGGATATCTTCGACAATCGAAGCCCGGACCGCCATGTGCCCGCCGACCCGGTCGTAGGCGCGGCGGCGAAAGGCGAGACACTGCCCGTTGGCGGCGGCGAAAGCCGGCGCGCGCAGGTGATGCACCAGCGGCAGCGGCAGATAACCGAAGATGACGAAGGCGATCAACGGGACGACCAGTCGTTCGCCCCAGGTCTGGGTGATCTGGGTGGGCCAGACGGTGAGCAGGTCGGCGTTCTGGCGCAGCATCGCCGCGACCAGCGCCCGCAGCGCCCCCTGCGCCCAGAAGACATCGGCGTCGGTGAAGATCAGAATTCTGCCGCGCGCCTGGCTGGAAAGCTGGTGACACGCCCAGTTTTTGCCGAGCCATCCGGCGGGCAGCGCGCGACTGTTCAGGACGCGCAGACGAACGTCGCCCGCCGCCGCCGCCAGCGCCGCCTCTGCCGTGCCGTCGGTCGAGCTGTCATCCAGCACCAGCACCTCGAAATGCGGGTGATCCTGCGCCAGCAGGGCGCGCACCGTCGCGCCGATGACCTGCGCCTCGTCCCGCGCCGGGATGCACACGCTGACGAAGGTGGGATCGACCTGAAGCGTAGCGGTAGGGTCGATCAGCGGCGCGAAGCCGGGGGCAGGGCGCAGGCGTGGGAAAACGACGACGTTCACCAGCGCGATCAGCGCGATGACGCCAAGACTCAGGGCGGCGGTAAGCAGCAGGACATCGATCATCGTTGTTGGTGAGTGTCAGGCAGAAAACGGGTGAGTGAGCGCTCGCCCGAAGATCGCACGAGGGCGGCTTCCGAGCGTCAGGATAGGTCGAAAAGGGCGCGGACCGACGCCGCAAAACCGGGCAGAACATCCCGACCGGTGAGTTCTCCTTCGACGCCGAGGACTTCGGCGATGTCGTCGGCAGGATAAACCTCGATCTGCTGCTTGTCCGGGAAGATCAGCCAGACCAGCCGCGCGCCGTGCGCCAGGAAATAGGCAGCGCGTTCGCGCATGGCGGCATAGGTGTCGCCCGGTGACTGCACCTCGATGACCAGATCGGGGATGAAGGGCAGCGGGGCGCGCCAGTCGAATTCGCCGTGCTGCCGGCTGACGAACGCCAGATCGGGGATGCGCGAATTGAATGGGTCCTCAAGCAGCTTGCAGCGCACTTCCGCCATCAACCAGCCGATGGGGTGATCCCGTAGGAAAGTCCCGATCAGCAGAGTCAGATAGCTGACGATAAACCCATGCATTGGTATCGGCATGTCTTCGACGATCTCCCCGCGCACGAGCTGCAAACGCCGACCGGCATTTTCCGGCTGGCGCAGCGCTTCCTCGAAAGCTTCCACCGTCATCAGGAGCGTGTTGACAACCATAGCCCTACCCGCACTCGCTGGTCTGCAACCATCTTATCATAGTTCGCTGATCTTCAGCCGGGCTGCCAGCCAGGCGCGCGGCTGTGGAAAACGGCGCAGGTCGTCGCGGTATTTCCAGGCGACCAGCGCGCCGTTCACCGCCAGCACGGCGATCAGCACAGGGTCGGGGTGGGCGATCAGCAGATAGGCGATCAGGCTGGCGAAGGTCATCAGCACCGCCCAGCCGGAGACGGCGATCAGGCTGAACCAGACGCCGAGCAGGATGCCGCCGAAGCTGGGCAGCTCCCACAGGGTGAGCGCCATCCATACCCCGAAGGACACGGCGACCGCCTTGCCGCCTTTGAAGCGCAGAAACGGGGAAAAGGCGTGTCCGAAGACCGGGGCGAGCGCCACCAGCGCCAGCGGCGCGCCCTTCAGCCCGACGACATAGGTGGCGATGCTCACCGGGATCGCGCCCTTGAGCACATCGAGCAGCAGCGCCAGCGCGCCGATCTGCCAGCCGCCGGCTTTGAGGACATTGGTCGCGCCGGGGTTGCCGTCGCCGATCTGGCGCACGTCGCGGCGCAGCGCCAGCCAGCCGAGCCAGTACGCCAGCATCAGCGACCCGGCGGCGAAGCCGATCCCCGTCCACAGCAGGGTTTGCGCGGCTGTCTCGCTCACGCGCGCCCTCCGCCAGCCCGGCGCAGCGCCGCCAGCAGAAATGCCCCCATCGCCATGCCGCCGACGATTCCAGGACCGGGCTGATTCCAGAAGAGGATTAAGCCGAACGTCTCCAGAAACCAGGTGATGCCGTAAATCAGCAGCAGCGGCGCGACCGGCAGCCGCCGCACCGGGGCGATCAGGCTGGCAGCGGTCGTCAGGACCAGCGCCGCCAGCAGCCACCCGGCATAGTTGGACCAGGGGATTCCGAAGAAGTGGAACGCCCCTGGCTCCTGCCAGACCCACAGCCCCCAGCCGACCATCTGCGGATCGAGGAACAGATCCCAGGCGGTGAACGCCAGCGCGCTCCAGCCGATGAAGGCGGCGCGCCCGCGCCAGCCCGCACGATCTCCGGTCAGCAGGTGGGCGACCGCCCAGGCGGGCGGCAGCATCATCAGCCACGCCAGGGGGATGAGCAGCGGCACGCCGCCGAACTGCGGCTGAAGCCGGTCGGTGTAGGCGTAGCGCCCGAAAGGAAAGCCGCTGGTATGCCCGATGTATTCCACCGCCCACGCGCCGGCGAAGAGGACGACCAGGATGCCGACGATCTGCCGCCGGCTCCACAGCCGCCGCAGCGCCAACAGCGCCGCCGCTGCCTGGGCGACCACCCCGGCGGTGATGTCCAGGGGGAAGACCGCCTCGCCGACCGTCCAGCGCAGGATGGGCACGGCGACCATGATCAGCGACCAGACGCCGATCAGGAAGACCGCCGGCGCATCGGCAGGATCGAGCCGCAGCCCGCCAAATCGTTCTTTCAGACGCGCGCCTGAAAACCCCATCCTAACGGATCGCCTTCATCAGCTTCTCCACATCGCCCGCCACTTCCAGCCCGGCGCATTCGCCCCTGCCGCTGAACATCTCGCGCGCTCCGCCGCCGAGCACGCTCAGGCGGATGGCGATAGACGCCTGGAGCGTCTCCGGGACGCGCGTGCTCATGTCGGCGCGGTTCGGTCCCGGAAGGATCGAGGACTCGGCGCGTTCGGCGAGGACCTCCAGGCGCATCGACCGGTCGCGCAGCACCCATTCCACGTGGTGATCGCTGATCGCCAGTTTCTCCGTGCGCGCACCGGTATAGGTGGCGAACTTGTAGAGCCGTCCTTCGTGCCAGACGCCCGCCAGGAAGCCGGGAAACCAGCGACCGAGAAAGGGCACGATGGCAATCGAGGCGGTGAACGAGACGCCCGGCTGCTCGAAGTGGTTGGTCTGCATCCACGCCCAGCCGCCGGGGAAGGATTTTCCCCAGTCCTTCTCGATGTAGCCGCGCCCGCCGTTGAAATTGTGAGTCGCGCCGTTGACGCTGAGCGCGCCGCTGACGGCGGGGTCGAAGCCGAGGATGCCGTGATAGCACTCCATGAAGGGCATCCAGCCGAACCAGCCCATGACGCCAGGCTCGCGCGGCGTGACCGTCCAGGGGATCGCCATCCCGAAACGCAGTTCGCCCTGCACGACGCCCTGATCGTCGGCGATGTCGAGGGTGATTCCCTCCAGGGTGAAGCGGTTGGCGCCGATGCGCAGGTCGAAGCCCTGGCGCGATACCTGGAACGCCTCCGCCGGGAAACGATGATAGCCGACCGCGCCGCTCACGCCGTCGAAAACCTGGATGAAGGCGTGATGCCGCTCCCGATCGTCGCTCAGGAAGATGCCGGGGATGACGGCGAAGCGGCTGGAACGGTCAGGCGAGATCGCCTTGAAGTACCAGCCCTCGAAGAAGGGCGGGCGCCTGCCATGCCCGTGATAGCGTTCCGGGTGCAGCACCAGATCAACGTAGTCGGAGATCATCGCGTCAGCGCTTCCCTTTCTGGATCGGCGGCGGTTCAGACACGGCGGGAGGCTCCGTCGGCGGTTCGCGCAGCGCCAGCGCATGCCACAGGTCGAAGATGAACAGGAACAAGCCCTGCAGCACGATTCCCACGCCCATGCCGCGCCGGTTAGGTGTATTGCGGCGCGCCAGCCAGCGCCCGCCGAACATGTACAGCAGGTCCAAGCCGGCATTGATCCACAGCAGACGGCGCAGACTCCGCGTTTCTTTCGTCAGCACCTCCGGCGCATCTGGCGACTCCATCCGCTGGCGCCGATGGTCGGCGGAGATCGATCCGAAGAGGGCGATGCCCAGGTTGACCGCTGCCCAGCCGA
>JAEURA010000172.1 GCA_016789005.1 Anaerolineae bacterium | reverse complement strand
GTCCCGACGATCAGCGCCAGCCCACCGAGCAGGTACGGCGTCAGCACCGACAGCGCGCGCAGTCCTGGGTCCTGAGGGATGGCGACCACTCGTTCGCCGTAGCGCCGGACGAACGCATCGATCACCTGCTGTTCGGTTTGTCCCTCCGCCAGCTGCTCGGCGATCTCCGCGCGCCACTGGGCGCACGCCTGGGTCTGGCAGTCTTCGAGCGTCTCGTTGGGGCAGACCGGGCAGTAGAGTTTTTCGGCGATGGCGTTGACCTGGTCGAAGGTCACACCGTCCTCCTGGGCGCACACCTGACCGGGCAGGGACAGCACCGGCAGGAAGAGGAGCAGGACGATCAGGGTCAGGAGTTTGGGCGTTTTCATGCCGCCGCTCCTGCTGGGCGCGCCCGGCGATCCTCGGCGGTTTCGGCGGCGCTGCGCCGCTCCATCGGGGCGATCGAGAGGATCGTGCCCAGGATGAGGATGATGCCGCCGTACCAGACCAGGTTGATCAGCGGGTTGATGTACACCTTGAAGGTCGCTGACCCGCCGATCACGCCATCGACCGTCTGGAAGCCGGAGATCAGCACGTAGATGTCGTTTTCCAGGGTGCTGTACGCCCCGGCGATGATCTGCGAGTTCATGCCGGTCGCTTCGGGGTAGAAGTCGTAGCGCGGGCGCACCATCGCCAGTTCGCCGCCGCCGCGCAGCACGCGCACGTCGGCGATCTCCATGATGCGTCCGTCTTCGGCGATTTGCCCGGTGTGGACCTGATCGTAGACCAGCGTGTAGCCGCCGAAGTCCATCGCTTCGCCCAGGCGCAGGGTGCGCTGTGTCTCCTGCTGAAAGACCGTGCTGCCGATCACGCCGATGCCGATCACCGTGATGCCCAGGTGGACGATGAAACCGCCATAGCGGCGGCGGTTGCGCGTGAGGATGGCGAGCAGGGCGGCGGGGAAAGACTCGCCGGCGATGCGTCGCCGCGCCGCCGCGCCCCGATACGTCTCATAGAGGGCGACAAAACCCGCCAGCAGCACCACGCCGTAGCCGAACAGCGCCCCGGCGCTGCTCGTGCCCAGCAGGAACGCCGCCGCCAGCGCTGCGGCGGTCAGCAGCAGCGGCACGAGCAGGGCACGCCCCAGGCGGGCGGCAGCAGTCGCGCCCCAGGCGGAAAGCGGCGCGATGCCCATCAGGATGTACATGACGATGAACAGCGGCGCGGTGACCGAATTGAAGTATTCCGCGCCGAGGGTGATCTCCGTCCCGGCGAAGAGTTCAGAGAGGATGGGCGCGCCGAAGCTGCCCCAGAAGACCGCCAGCGTCAGCGCCACGAAGACGACGTTGTTGAGGACGAACAGCGTCTCGCGGCTGAGCAGCCCGGCGAAGGCGTGTTCATCCTTCAGCCCGCCCTGCCGCCAGCGCAGCAGGATCAGATAGACCGAGATCAGCGTCAGCCCGCCCCAGAAGGCGAACATCGGCACGCCGATGGAACTCTGGGCGAAGCTGTGGACGCTTTCCACCAAACCGCTGCGGGTGGCGAACGTGCCGAAGATGACGGCGGAGAAGGTGAAGATGACCAGGAACATGTTCCACACCTTCAACATGCCCCGCTTCTCTTGAATCATGACGCTGTGCAGAAAGGCAGTGCCGATCAGCCAGGGCAGGAACGCCGCATTTTCCACCGGGTCCCAGCCCCAGTAGCCGCCCCAGCCCAGCACGTCATACGCCCAGCGCCCGCCCAGAATCAAGCCCAGACTGAGGAACAGCCAGGCGATCAGCGTCCAGCGGCGGGTCGCTTTGATCCAGCTGCTCGACAGGTCGCCGGACGCCAGCGCGCTCATGGCGAAGGCAAACGGGATGACGAAGCCGACGAAGCCCAGATAGAGCATCGGCGGGTGGATGATCATGCCGAAATGGCGCAGCAGCGGGTTCAGCCCGCGCGCCGTCTCCGCCATGAGCCGGTAAGACGGCGCGGAGGCGTCCGGCGGGATGAAGGCGTAGGTGGGGACGCCGGCATCGGGCGGCAGATCGGGCGTGATCCAGAAGCGCTCGAAAGGGTTCTCGAAGAAGAGGACCAGCGCCACGAAAAACGCCACCGTCGCCATCGTATACGCTGTGACGTAGGGCATCAGCGGGCGGTAGCGGTTCCAGTTGACGATCAGCGCCACGAAGGAGAATAGACTCATCAGCAGACACCAGAAGAGCAGCGACCCCTGCTGTGACCCCCACAGCGCGGTGAAGCGGAAGAAGCTTGGCGTGCTGGGGCTGCTGACCTGCCAGACGTAGGCGACTTGATACTGCTGGGTGAGCAGCGCCACCAGCAGCGCCGCCGATGCCAGCAGCAGCATCGGGAAGGTCAGCAGGGCGGCGTTGCGCCCGCTGAGGATCAGGCTGTCGTTGCGGCGGCGCGCCCCGATGA
>JAEURA010000156.1 GCA_016789005.1 Anaerolineae bacterium | reverse complement strand
GTGTTATGCACTTTTGCGGCGCGAGTTTCCCCTCACCCCTGTATCCCCTCTCCCACGCGCGCGGGGCGAGGGGACCTGACTCCCCCTTCTCCCCGTTTTTGTGGGAGAAGGGGGCTGGGGGGTTGAGGGAAGAAAAGTCCGCAACACCTTCTAGCGGAAAAACCGCGAGCGACCCGCCGTGACCGGAATCACCCTGGCGGGTCGTCGAGGAACCAGGAGTCGTTGACGCTCGCGCCCATCTCGATCACCTGGCGGTCCGGGAAGCGGTCGAGGATCGCCTGGCGCACCGCCGGGTCGTTCCCGTTGGAGTAATCCCAGGCGGCGACGATAGGGCTGTCAAGGTAAGGGCTGGTCGAAGCCATCAGCGCCCCGTAAGCGCGCCACCGGACGTCCTCGCCGGTCACCAGCACCAGCACCGGGCGGTCGCCCTCGCGACGGGCATTGACCTGGTCGATCAGATCGCGGGTGATGCGGTTGTAGCCGCGCAGCAGCGCCACGCGCGGCAGCGCGTAGACGAGCAGGATGACCCCCAGCAGGACGGCGAGTCCTCCATAGAATGCCCGCCGGGCGACTGCCGGGCGTAGGGCGGTCATCCGCCTGATCAGGCTGCCGAGCGGCACGGCGCTGAGCAGCGCGGCGGCAGCCAGCCCCTCGAAGTAGTAGCGCGTGCTGTAGCGCTGCGAGCCGATCCAGTAAGTGAGCTGCAAGCCGATCACCAGGGCGGCGGTCGCCAGCAGAATCCACGTCCAGGCGGCGCGGCGGTCGCGCAGCGCCAGGACCGGCAGCAGCGTCCACACCAGCGCGCCGATCACCCACGCCCAGGCGAAATCAGAGCGGGTCAGCAGCCGCCCGCCGTCGTAGTGCATGGCGAACAGCACCGCCCCGGCGAGACCGATCAGCCACAACGCGCCCAGCCACCAGCGGCGGCGCAGCCCGATCAGCACGCCGAACGGCAGCAGCACCCAGCTGTAGCCGGGGACCGGATAGGTGTCGCCGTCGTTGAGCAGGTGCGCCGCCGCCTCGTCGGTCAGCGATAGGGGCGACTGCCAGCCGAACAGGTCGGCGGCGGTCAGCGACAGGTCGAAGCGGGTGTGGCGGAAAGCGCGTTCCAGCGTGTGCCCGCTTCGTCCACAGCCGGTGAAACCCACGCAGTCGTACTCCCAGTAACGGGTATACAGGTTGGCGGTCGGGTCGCCGACGGCGGCGGTGTTGTAGATCGGCACGATGGCGAAGACGGCGAGGGCAGCGGCGGCGATGATCAGGTGAGGGGCGAGCCAGATGCGCAGTCCGCCGACCGGAGCCGACCAGCGTCCCAGCAGCCACGCGCCCGCCCGCGCCATCAGGGGCAGGGCGAAGGCGGCGGCGGTCAGCGGGCGGGCTGCCGCCAGCAGTCCGAGCGCCAGCCCGACGATTAAGGCGAGGGTGAATCGTCCCTCGCCCTGCGGGCGCATCAGCCTGCGCTCCAACCGCAGATAGGCGAGGAGCGCCAGCGCGCCGCAGCAGAGCGCGGCGGTGTGTCCCATCAAGGTGGCATTGAGGAGCAGCGCCATCGGCGAAAGCGCCGTCAGCGCCGCCCCGATCAAGCCCGTATCGCGCCCGAACAGATCGCTCCCCAGGCGGTAGACCAGGGCGACGGTCAGCGCCGCCAGCAGCGCGTTGACCATCCATTCTTGCCCGGCGATCACCCCACCCGCCAGCAGCAGGGGCCAGCCCGGCGTGTATTTGCCGAAGCGCACGCCATCGTGATAGAGCAGGAAGGGCAGCCAGTAGGCGCGGCGGACGGGCGGCGATTCGACGACCAGATCGCCGCGCGCCAGGGTGCGCGCCTGAAACAGGTAGGCGTATTCATCTTCGAGGTGCGGCAGACGCTCGAAGACCGTCCGGCTGAGGAGGGCGCTCATGGCGAAGGCGAACAGGCACAGCCCCAGCGCGGCGAGGGCGTGCGGCGCGAATCGGGCGCGGCGCGTCATGGTGCTGTGCGTCACGACGCCGACGCGAAACTCTCCAGCAGTTCCAGCGAAACGCCCAGCGCGGCGTCGCTGTCCAGGTAGGTGTACATGCCGGACAGGTCGCCATACAAGCCCTGCTGCGCCACCGGCAGCCCATGCCCGGCGAGATACGCCGTGACGCGGGCGGTATCCTTGACCGGGAAGGCGATGTGATGCCCCATCTGCCCGCGCGCGTTCAGGAAATCGCGCCAGACGCTCGGCTGCGGATCGGGTTCGATCAGCTCCAGCTGCATCTGCCCGAAGTTGAAGAAGGCGAGTTTGGCGGTGGCGTCGCAGGGCGCGCCGTGATAGGTGGTCTTGACCACGTCGTAGCCGCTGGTGATGATCAGGTTCGGGTCGGGCAGCCCGAAGACTTCGGCGACGCGCCGCTTGACCGCCGCGATGTCGTGGGTCATGACCGCCACCTGATTCACGCGCGCCGTGCCGATGCCGCTTCCGCCGAAGGGCGGCGGCTCAGCGCGACGCCCGCCGAAACGCTCCATCACTTCGACGACGATGCCCATATCCCTGTCGGTGTCCAGATAGGTGTAACGCCCGTCCCTGCTGCTGAACAGCCCCTGCTGCACGATGCTGTAGCCATAGCGCGCGAAGTCGGCGACGGCGGCGTCGGTATCGGGAACCTCGAAAGCGATGTGGTGAATGCCTTCCCCGCGTTCCGCCAGGAAATCCGCCCAGACGCTCGGCGTATCGAGAGGCTGAAGGAATTCGAACTGCACCCGCCCCAGTTCGAAGACCGCCCCGCGCACCCCCGCCGCGATAGGCTGTCCTTTGTAGACGGCGCGCGGCTCGCCCTGGGCGCTGAAGAAATGAGGGCTGGGCAGATCAAGGACGGCGGCGAAGCGGGCGGCGGCGGCTTCGACATCGCGCACCACCACGCCGATCTGGGCAATTTCGGTCGGGTTCAACTGTACGGGCATTTCGCCGGCTCCTCACTGGTGTCTGAGTTGGTTGGTCTCATGCGGTCTGCTTGCGTCATTATAACCCCGCGCGGCTTAGGTTATAATGACGCGGCGGCATACGCGGAGATTACAGAGATGCGCTTCGTCTGGATATGGATGGTAGGCGGGTTGATCGGCTGCGCGCTGGCGGGATGCGCAGGCGCTGTGCCGACCCCGGCGGCGGAGATGGCGCTGCAGGCACTGCCGACGGCGTCACCCTCCCCTCCAGCGGCGCTCACCCCGACTGCCTCTCCTACGCCGCTGCCGACCGAGGCAGGTCCGCGCACCCTGATGATCTGGATGCCGGATGTCGTCGCCCCGACCGACAACGCCGATGCTGAGGCGCAGCGCGCCGTGTGGATCACCGCCTTCGAAACCCTGGAGGGCGATCTCACGGTGACGATGCGGCTGAAGCGCGCCGCCGACGTGGGCGGCATCTTCCAGACGCTCCGCAGCGCCAGCCTGGTCGCCCCGACCGCGCTGCCCGATCTCGCGCTGCTGCGCCGCGTCGATCTGCTGGCGGCGGTCGCCCTCGGCTTGGTTCGCCCGCTCGACCCGGCGGGCGTCTCCGCCCTGATTCAGGACATGCACCCGTCGGTGATCGCCCTCGGCTCGGTCGAAGGCGATCTCTACGCGCTGCCCTTCACACTCGATGTCGCGCACCTGGCGCTGAACCCGGAGGCAGCGGCGGCGCTGACCGACTCCGATGCCTGGACCTTCGACGCGGTGCTGAGCCGCTCGGACCCGCTGCTCTTCCCAGCCGGGCGCGCCGGGATCGCCAACGAGACCTTCCTGGCACAGTACCGCGCCGCTGCCGGGGCGACGACGCAGGATGAGGGTGTGCCGGTCGATGCGGCGGCGCTGGAAGCGGTCTTCGGCTTCTACCAGTCCGCGCGGGCGGCGGAGATCATCCCGGCGAGCGTGCTGGACTATACCGCGTCGAGCGACTACATCGACCAGGTCATCGCCGGGACCGCCGCCGGGGTGGTCTCATCGAGCAGCTTCCTCACACTGCGCGATTCCGGCGCAGTGCTCGCCTATGCTCCCCTGCCCACGCTCGACGGGGAGCCGGCGGCGCTGATCGACGGCTGGATGTGGGTGATCACCACCGGCGACGCCGCCCGTCAGGCGGATGCGCTGCGCTTTCTGAACTGGATCTTCGACGTGGATCGCCACGCCGATTACACCCGCGCCCTGCACATGCTGCCGACCAGCAGAGCGACGCTGCGCCAGAGCGCTGATCCGGCGTATGCCCAGTTCGCCGATGCGCTGATCGACCGGGCGACGCTGCCGCTCTCCGACTCTGCCGGAGGCGTGGCGGGGCGCGCTATGCAGGCGGCGCTGATCGCCGTCCTGCGCGGCGAACGCACGGCGGAAGCCGCCGCCCAGGATGTGATCGAGCAGGCGAGGTAGCGCATGTCCGTTGATGCCATCAGCCTGGAAGTGTTCAAGAACCTGTTCGTCTCTGCCGCCGAAGAGATGGGCGTGGCGCTGCGGCGCGCAGCGTTCAGCCCCAACATCCGCGAGCGGCTGGACTTCAGCTGCGCCGTCTTCGACGCTGCCGGCGCGATGATCGCCCAGGCGGCGCACATCCCGGTACACCTGGGCAGCATGCCCGCCAGCGTCCGCGCCGCGCTGGACCGCTTCTCCGACTTCGCGCCGGGCGATGTGATCATCGTCAATGATCCGTATCACGGCGGTACACATCTGCCGGATGTGACGCTGGTCTCCGGCGTCTTCGAAGGCGGTGCGCCGGTCTTCTTCGTCGCCAGTCGGGCGCACCATGCCGACGTGGGCGGCATGTCGCCGGGGTCGCTGCCCCTCAGCACCGAACTCTATCAGGAAGGTGTGATCATCCCGCCGATCCGCCTGTTCGAGGGCGGGCGGCGCAGCGACGGGGTGCTGGCGCTGATTACCGCCAACAGCCGCGCGCCGCACGAGCGCATCGGCGACCTGGAGGCGCAGATCGCGGCGCACCGCGTCGGCGAGGCGCGGCTGCGCGGGCTGATCGCCGCGCACGGCGTGGAGCGGCTGAGTGAACATGCTGCTGCCCTGATCGCCTATACCCGGCGGATGACCGAAGCGGCGATTGCCGCGCTGCCCGACGGCGTCTATACCTTCGAGGACGCGCTGGAAAGCGATGGGCAGGCGTCATTCCGCATCCCCATCCGCGCGGCGGTGATCGTGCAGGGATCGCGCCTGACGGTTGACTTCAGCGGCACGGCGGCGCAGGTGGCGGGCAACGTCAACGCCGTCACGCCGATCACCATCTCCGCCGTCGGCTACTGCATCCGGCTGCTGAGCGGGGAGGATCTGCCGGTCAACGCCGGATGCTTCGACCCGGTGACGGTGATCGCGCCGGAAGGCTGTCTGCTCAACCCACGCTTCCCGGCGGCGGTGGCGGTCGGCAATACCGAGACGGGGCAGCGGGTGGTCGATGTCGTGCTGGGCGCGCTGGCGCAGGCGCTCCCCGAACGCATGCCGGCGGCGTCCCAGGGGTCGATGAACAACGTCACCATCGGCGCGATGGTGGGCGGTGTGCAGCGCGTCTACTATGAGACCATCGGCGGTGGGCATGGCGCATCGGCAGACGGCGCGGGCTTGAGCGGGCGGCACAGCCACATGACCAATACCCTGAACACGCCGGTGGAGGCGCTGGAGGCGGCATACCCGATTCGCGTGCGGGCGTACGGGCTGCGCGCGGATTCCGGCGGCGCGGGGCGGCATCGCGGCGGCGACGGCATCCGGCGGGAATACGAGCTGACCGCGCCGGGCGTGGTGACCCTCAACTGCGAGCGGCGCGAGATCGCCCCCTACGGCTCGGCGGGCGGATCCGACGGCGCGCTGGGAGTCAACACCGTCATCCGGGCGGGCGGGGCGGAGCGCGTTCCGGCAAAGTGGACGGGGCGGTTAGAGGCGGGCGACCGGCTGGTGATCGAGACGCCCGGCGGCGGCGGGTGGGGCGACCACCTCCCATGACCCCTCATTTTAGCGGCGCGCCCGCGCCTGCCACAGCAGCGTCATCCCCATCCCGAAAACTGCGCCGAACAGGACGATCCACAGCCAGGTCCCTGCCGCGCTCCAGCTGACACGCTGCACGACACTGTCCACGATAATCAGCCCGACGATAGGCAGTCCACCGACGATCTGGGTGAAACCCAGGGCGCGCAGTTCCGGCGCAGACGCCGACCGCAGCAGGAGCCAGGCGCCCAGTGCCGGGGTGATGAACGCCACGCTGTACATGCGCGCGTGGAAATCATCCAGCGCCCAGGGCCAGAATCCGCTTGCCGTGCCCGGCGCAGCGAAGAGCAGCACGCCGTAACCGCCGAGCGCGAGGACCTGCGCCCCCAACAGGATGCGCAGCCACGACGGCAGCGGCGCGCCCGGCACGGGCAGCATTTTCCGGTAGATCCACAGATGATAGAGCGCGTTGAGCGGGATGCCGACGTAGAGCACGAACCAGGCGAGCGTCGAAAGCGGACTCTGCGTGAAGCGGTCCGCGTAGCCGACCGAGACACCCAGGACGATGGCGGTGAAGACGAAGATCATCGGCACGATCAGCCGAGCCACTCCCCAGCGCCCCACGTAGGCGAGCGCCGCCGCCGAGACCATCGAGGCGAGATAGACGCCGCCCAGAAAGCGGGTATTGAACGGAGCCAGCGCCCAGGGCCACAGGGGACCGAGCAGGGTGGGCAGGAAGAATAATCCCCCGCCGGACACGATCAGCACCAGGACTTCGACGGCGGTCACGCCCCGCAGCAGGCGCGTTACCGGAGGATCAGACGTTGCCAAGGTGTACCTCCCTGGTAAAGCGGGTCTTGTAGACGTAACCGAGATAGAACGCGACCGCCGCCTCCAGTCCGTGCAGCCAGATGTCGTGCCCGAACAGCGGCAGCAGACCGAAGGTCGTGCTGAGCGCGGGCAGCACACCCATCATCACGAAGATCGCCAGCGTGATTGCCAGCGCGCGGCAGTACAGACGGGCGGAGGACTCCGCGCGGAAGGCTGCCAGCCCCCAGACGCCCAGCGCCAGATGAATGAGGTTGTGCAGAAGATTGATCGGGAACAGCCCGAGCAGCAGTCCGTAGCTGGTGGACAGCGCCATCTCCGGCATGTCGGCGTGGGGAGACTGAGTGATCCCTGGAACAAAGCCGCCGATGCCTGCCAGAACGAACGCAATGCCCATCAACAACGCAAAGTAGCGTACCATCGTCGCTCCCTGTTTCTCATCCATGATCAGCAGCGGATTCCCGCTTACTCGTCGCACACGGCTGCGACGGCGGCGTGGTTCATTACAATATAGCATATAACGGTCGAATAGTATCGTGGGGCGTAGCAGTTTGCGGATGGATTCGGTGCGAGTCTTGCGCTGAGACGACCGGAGCAGAGACCGGCGTGCTCAACATTCTGTACGAAAGGATTGGCAGTTTTTCTGTCACCCTGCTAAAAATAAGCATTAACGTGTGGGTTTGAAGAAAAAAGGTCTTTTCATGAATATTGGCATCCCCAAGGAAATCAAGGATAACGAATACCGCGTGGCGCTGCCGCCGAGCGGCGTCCGCGAGCTGACCCGGCGCGGACATCAGGTCACCGTCGAAAAAGACGCCGGGCTGGGCAGCGGTTTCACCGACAATGAATACGTCATGGCGGGCGCGCGCATCGCCCACACGACCGAAGAGACCTGGGGGCGCAGCGACCTGGTCATCAAGGTCAAGGACCCGCTGCCCAGCGAATTCGCCTATCTGCGCGAAGATCTGACCCTGTTCACCTTCCTGCATCTTTCCGCCAGCGAAGAGCTGACGCGCGGACTGCTGGACAGCGGCGTCACGGCGCTGGCGTACGAGACCGTGCAGATGCCCGATGGACACCTGCCCCTGCTCCAGCCGATGAGCGAGGTCGCCGGGCGTATGGCGACGCAGATCGCGGCGCAGTATTTGCAGAAATCGGAAGGCGGACGCGGTATCCTGCTCGGCGGTGTGCCGGGCGTGCGTCCCGCCCACGTGGTGATCATCGGCGCGGGCACGGTGGGCACACACGCAGCCGAGATCGCCATCGGCATGGGCGCGCAGGTGACGCTGCTGGACATCAGCCTGGAACGGCTGCGTTATCTTTCCGACGTGATGCACGGGCGCATCGTGACCGTCTACTCGACGGAGGTCAACATCGCCGAGGCGCTGCGCACCGCCGACGCCGTGATCGGCGCGGTGCTGGTCACCGGCGCGCGCGCCCCCCGCCTGGTCACGCGCGACATGCTCAAGGTGATGCCGCGCAACAGCGTGATCGTCGATGTGGCGGTGGATCAGGGCGGTTGCGTCGAGACGACTCGCCCGACCACGCACAGCAACCCGACCTATTATGTCGATGACGTGCTGCACTACGGTGTGGCGAACATGCCCGGCGCGGTGCCGCGCACTGCCAGCCTGGCGCTCGCCAATGCCACGCTGCGCTACATCACCAAGCTGGCATCCGGAAACCTGGACGAGGTGCTGGCGGAGGATCCGATTCTGGCGACCGGTTTGAACGTGCGTGCCGGCAAGATCACCCACCCGGTGGTGGCGCGGACCTTCGGCATGCCGGTGGGGTAAGGCGAGGTTTCCTGTCGCGGCGGTCGAGCCGCCGGCTCGACCCTACGCCGCGTCGATTGTAGGGGAGACCCGGCGGGTCTCCCGTCTCAAAGCCATGTCTCGCATCGCCTCGACCGTTGAGACGACGTAAAATCCCTACCCGTGATCACTCCTTAGTGATCTGGCGCTGGATGACCACGCGAAACGGGAACGCCAGCGCCGCCGCCGCGATGCTCTCGCCGTCGATCAGATGTTGATTCGCCGTCTCAAAATCGCCATGCAGCCGCTGCATCACGGCGATCTGCGCGGGGGATGGTTCGTGCCCGAAGAGCGTCACCACCAGGGTGTGCTTTCCCGCCGTGTAGAGCAGCCAGCGCCCACTCTCGATGGATTCTTTGCGAAAGAAGACCCCGGTTTTGCCAGGAGCAGAGGCGACCGTGCGGCGGAATTGTTCGATGAACGCCTCGCGCTGCACGTCAAAGCTGCCCAGCGCCTCAAGAAACTGCCTGCTGCGGCGGTGGTAGATCAACACCCCGCGCGCCTTGCCCAACCACGACTGGCGCACGCCGACGGTCTTCCCCGCCGCGCCTTCGATCAACCCGGCGTTGCTCTCTTCCAGCGCCGCCTCGGCGAGATCGAGCTGGCTGGCATAGTGGGCATAGACGGCGTCGAACTGCTCGCGGCTGATCCTGCCCGCCGCGTACTCGTTCAGCACGCCGTCGATCTTCGCCTGCGTCGTCGCTTTGAATTCCGCGACCTTCGTCCGGCTGCGCAGCTGCATAGAGATAGCTCCCGGTGGTGAAGGTGTCGGCGTTTTACTTACGCAGACCCAGCAGCTTGAGGATACGCTGGATCAGGGTTGGCTCCGGCGGCACGGCATCCACCCCGCGCGGATCAGGAATGTGCCCGATGTTGGCTTCTCCCTGCTCGATCTGATAGGTTTCCATCGTGGAATGGCTGGAGCCGTGCGCCTGAGTGCGCTCGTGATCCTGCTCACGTTCTTTCTGACGCCGATAAAAGTCATCCGCCATGATCAGTTCTCCCCTTTGAACATGCTTCAGTTGATTATAACGGCGATTCCGGCTGGATGTCACAAAAACGGAAAAACGTGGGTGCATTTCAGATTATTGGGGATACGGGCAGACAACACGAGCGTTGTCCCAAAATGTACCTCCGTAGGGACGATGCCTGCATCGTCCATTGAAGTACCCAAAATATTGAAATGTACCCGAAAAACACGATCCTGGACGCCCGCGAAACTCGTTGGAACAAATGGCGGGCGGCGGGCGTCTTCCAATCAAGAACAGAGGAGAGTGAACCATGAAGCGCGTATTTTTCTTCAGCCTGTTATTGATGTCCGTCGTCGTCTTCGGACTGCTGAGCGTGACTCCCGGCGCGGCGCAGACCATCTGCGCCACCTGCCCGCCCGATGTGATCTGCACGATGGAATGCCGCATCGTCGAACCGCCGATCATTCGCGGCGTGTTCACTAACCCCGAATGGCTCAAGATCGATCACCACCGGGTGCAGGTCGAAGTGGACAGCCAGATCGCCCGTACGTCGATCAGCATGGAGTTCGTCAACGAGGGCAACGGTCTGGCGGAAGGGACATTCATCTTCCCGCTGCCGCAGAACGCCTCGGTCGAACAGTTGATCATGTACATCAACGATCAGCCCATCGAGGCGAAGATCCTCGACGCCCGCGAAGCCCGCGCCATCTACGACGAGATCGTCCGGCAGTACCGCGACCCGGCGCTGCTGGAATACATCGGGACGCAGGCGGTGCAGGCGAACGTCTTCCCCATCCCGCCGGGCGAATCGCGCCGCATCGAGATCACCTATTCGCAGGTCCTGGAAGTCGATAACGGCTTGATCCAGTACGTCTACCCGCTCGACGTGACCCGCCTGACCACCTTCCGCCCCATCGAAGATGCCAGCATCAGCGTGCACGTCGTCAGCAACGAGCCGGTCAGCAGCATCTACTCGCCGAGTCACAATATCGCCATCAGCCGCGCTGTCGCCACCGACCGTGAATTCACCGTCGGCTGGGAGCAGTCGGATTACACGGCGGATCAGGATTTCAGCCTGTACTGGGGCATCGCCGCCGAGGTCATCAACCTGAACCTGCTGACGCATCGCGCCGGAGCCAACGAAGACGGTTACTTCATGCTGCTGGTGCAGCCGCCGCTGGAAGCGCCTCAGGAGACCATCGTCCCGCGCGACCTGATCGTCGTGCTGGATCAGTCGGGCAGCATGGACGGCGACAAGTGGAACCAGGCGCGCGACGCCGCCTCTTACGTCCTGCAGCACCTCAACGCCCAGGACCGCTTCAACGTCGTGCTGTTCAGCACCGGATGGCGCACCTTCAGCGATCAGCTGGAATCGCCGGACGTGGCGCAGGAAGCGGTGGACTGGCTGAAGGGGATGTACGCCGAGGGCGGCACGAACATCGACGGCGCGCTGCGCACGGCGCTGGAGATGGTCGGCGAACGCCCGACCACCATCCTGTTCATGACCGACGGCTTGGCGACCGAAGGTGAGACCGGCACGTCGCGCATCCTGGAAAATGTGGCGGCGGAAGCGCCGAACAACGTCCGCCTGTTCACCTTCGGCGTCGGCGACGACGTTGACACCTTCCTGCTGGACTCGCTGGTGCGGGCGCATCGCGGCGCGGCGTCTTACGTCCGCCCGACCGAGCGCATCGACGAAGAGGTGCAGAGCCTCTATAACAAGATCGGCTCGCCGGTCATGACCGACCTGACCCTGAGCATCGACGGCGTGCAGGTGGACTCCGTCTATCCGCAGGGTGACCTGCCCGACCTGTTCGCCGGCAACCAGCTGACCATCGTTGGGCGCTATCGGGACGGTGCGGAAGGCGCGTCGATCAGCCTGAGCGGCATGGTCGGTAATCAGCAGCAGACCTTCACCTACTCCGATCTGAACTTCCGTGACCGGGCGGGCGGCGACTCCTTCGTGGCGCGGCTGTGGGCGACCCGGCGCATCGCCGACCTGCTCAGCGCCATCCGCCTGAACGGCGAAAACCGCGAGCTGGTGGACAGCGTGGTCAGCCTGAGCATCCGCTTCGGCATCATCACGCCCTATACCAGCTTCCTGATCGAAGAAGACGACATCCTGTCGCAGCAGGGGCGCATGGACGCCGAAGAACGCATGGCGAACACGGCGCGCGACCTGGGCGCGGCAGCCAGCGGCGCGGCAGCGGTGGAAGCGGCAGACGAGTTCGCGCAGATGTCCGAGGCGGCAGCCCCGCTCGCCATGCCTACGGCGTCGCCGGCGGCGACCATGCAGGCGCAGACCGGAGGCATCGTCGGCGGTGAACAGCCGCCCGCGCCCGCCGAACCCGCTCAGTCGCCGATCCAGACGGTGGGCGAGAAGACCTTCCTCATGCAGAACGGTGTGTGGACGGATACAACGTTCCAGCCGGACACCATGACCACGCAGAAGGTCGAATTCCTGAGCGACGCCTACTTCGACCTGCTGCTGCAAATTCCCGAACTGGGCGAGTTCTTCGCCCTGGGCGAGCAGGTGATCGTGGTGTGGGACGGTGTGGCGTACGAGGTGACCGCGCCGGTGAGCTAAAGCCAACCTCACCCCTCACTCCTCACTCCCCTCTCCATGTGTCCTGCATGGAGAGGGGACGCTGAGCGAAGCGCGGCAGCGGTGAGAATCCTGCGTTAAGATCGGGCGCATGCTGACTGAAAGGAGTCGCCATGCGCCTTTTCATCGCCATCGAGCTGCCGGAACCGCTCAAAGACCGTCTGGAGCGCCTGAAGACTAATCTCCCCGGCGCGATCTGGACGCGGCGCGACACCTATCACCTGACGCTGCGCTTCCTGGGCGACGACATCGCCGCGGCGCGCCTGCCCGACCTGCGCGCGGCGCTGGCGGCGGTGCAGACGCCCGCCTTCGACGTGACGCTGCGCGGCGTGGGGCGCTTTCCGCCGCAGCCCCGCCGACCGGCGCGCGTGCTGTGGGTCGGCGTCACGCCGAACCCGCCGCTGACCCGGCTGTACCGCGCCGTCGAAAGTGCCGTGATTGGCTTGGGCTTCCCGGCGGACGATCACGATTTCAGCGGGCACATCACCCTGGCGCGCCTCAAATCGAACCAACCGGAGCCATCCGTCGAGGGATTCCTCAAACGCCATGCCGACTTCAGCGCCGATCCATTTCCCGCCGGGGCGTTTCACCTGTTCAGCAGCACGCTCACACCCCAGGGCGCGCACTACGCCGCGCTGGCGGAATTCCCCCTCACTTCTGCCTGAGCCGGCGCAAATATGATGAACCTCACGTCCGAAGCATGATCACCGGTCAGCCGGTCGGAGGTACGCTAGAAGCACGGGACTTGTTGATCGCCGGAGGGTGGTTTACAGGAGGGATGTCATGGAGAAAGTACGCAACACCCTGTACCTGTTCTGGGAGCCGATCGCCATGCTTGCCCTCGGCTTCGTGCTGATGAGCATCTCGTTCACCAGCCCCAGCTATGACTGGCTCCTCAACATCGTCGGTTCACTGGTGCTGCTGGCTGCCGCCATCACGGCGATGATCGCCGTTGTGCGCAAGCTGTAACGCGGCGCAGCGCGAATCGGACGATAGGACGGGGGCGGCGCCTGAGGTACAATCGCGCGTATGAGCAGCACCAGCGCGCCCCCCCTTCGAACCTCCTGCGCCCATCGCCGCCAGCCCGTTCATCAAATGAGCGGGTGGGAAGGGTGCGCTGATCATGCAGTTCACCCCTCATTTCCCCGAACCGAACGCTTATCACCGCTACTTTGAGCCGTTCACCGGCAGCGGGGCGGTATTCTTTCATTTGTAGCCGCGCTACAGCCTCCTGTTTGATTCTGCGCCATATTGGTTTGAAGGGTCAAACTTCGGTGAACCATCGGTTTACAGACCTCGGTCTAGTCGATACAATCGAACGCATGAGCCAACCAAAATTGAAGACACAGACCGAGATTTATCAAGCCGCTCCATTCTTGAAATGGGCAGGTGGGAAAAGCGCGCTGCTTGCGCAGTTCAGGCTGCATTTCCCTGGTCGCAGGAGCATCCGGCGCTACTTTGAACCCTTTCTTGGTGGCGGTGCGGTATTCTTTCACCTGCACCCTCCGAAAAGCTTCCTGTTCGACCGGAACGCAGCCCTGATCGAGGTCTATCAAGTGGTGCGCGATGATGTAGACGGATTGATCGAAGCGCTTCGTATTCACCAAAACAAGGAAGATTATTTCTATGCAGTGCGCGCTCAGGACCCCTCCACGCTCTCTCCAGCAGAAAGAGCAGCGCGGCTCATTTTCCTCAATAAGACCTGTTACAACGGGCTGTATCGGGTGAACCGCAGCGGTCAATTCAATGTCCCTTTCGGCAGCTATAAAAACCCAACAATTTGTGACGAGTTCGGTTTGCACGCTGCCAGCGCTGCGCTCCACGATGCTCAGATTGAGGTTGCGGATTTTGAAGAGGCAGTCCTGGAGGCAAAGGCAGGCGACATGATCTATTTCGATCCACCCTACGAGCCGCTCAGCCCGACCTCGAGCTTCACCAAATACACCAGTGATGGGTTCAGCAGTGCCGATCAACGCCGGCTGGCGCGCGTCTTTGCTGAGCTAGACGAGCGTGGATGTAAGCTTATGTTAAGCAACTCCAGCGCATCTCTGATTTATGAGTTGTATCAGAAATTCCCCATCCATGAGATCCGAGCGCGGCGGCAGATCAACAGTCGAGCCGATGGGCGCGGCGCGATCACCGAGCTTCTGATCACGAATTTCACTCCCTGATACCTATGCCCGCTCAGACCGAAAATGATAAGGCTTGGCAGCGTTACCTTGATGCTCAGGCAATCAGGTTTGACCAGCCGTTTTACGCGG
>JAEURA010000141.1 GCA_016789005.1 Anaerolineae bacterium | reverse complement strand
CGCGCGGGCGGTTCGCGAACCGCCCCTACCCGGCAATGCGAGGCGCTTCCCATCCCGCCCGGCATTTGCGACGGTGGCGCATCCCCGTCATAATCTTTGCGCATCCCACCTCGTAATCGTTCGGCGGGGAACCTTATGGCGGACGCTTTCATCTCCTATCGCCGCAAACCGAGCGCAGCCCTGGCTCAGCTGGTGCAGGAGAAGCTCAGGAATCGCCACAACATCGACGCGTACGTTGACACGACGCGCACCGACAGCAGCCGCGTGCAGTTCCCCGAACGCCTGATGGAGGCGATTGGCGAATCTCCTGTATTCATTTGCCTGCTGGGCGAAGGCACGCTGGAGAGCGCGTGGGTGCGCAAGGAGATCGACCGCGCCTATGCGCTGCACAAACACTGCATTCCCGTCTTTCAGGAGGGTTTTGTTTCGCCGGAGGATGTCGACGATGCCGTCGCCTACCTGCTGCGGTTCGACGGCGTGCACATCTTCGACGTAAAAGCCGTCTTCATCGACGAATCTATCGAGCAGATCGCCGCGCTCTGTGCGCCCTTCAAGATCGCACTGCCGCCTTCACCTCCTCCGCGCTTTCCGATTCGCGCCCTCGTCACGCTGGTGGTCATCGTCCTGGTCGCGGCGGCGGCGCTGCTCGTGCAGTCCGCCTTGAATCCGGGTGCGCCCAGTCCCACACCGCCGCTGAGCGCCTTCGATCAGCTGCAAACAGCGCAGGTTCAGATGACGCAGGGCGCGGCGACACGAACAGTCGGCGGGCTGACGGCGACATATGATGCGGTCCAGCAGGCGACCGCCACCGCCGCTGCGCGCCAGATCATGGCAACAGAAACCGCCGCCTATGCGACGCTGCTCGCGCTTTCGCCGACGCCCGATCCGCTGCAAGTGGCGCTCCAAGCCGCCCGCACCTTCACGGGAAGCAACGCCGACTGGCAGGCGCTTTACCCGGAAGGCTTCGTGCATTCTTTCGACGACGGCGTGCCGATGGCGCTGGTCCCGGCGGGATGCTTCATGATGGGCAGCGATGAGGGACGCAGCGACGAACAGCCGGTCCATGAGCAGTGCTTCGACGCGCCGTTCTGGATCGACTTGACCGAAGTCACGCAGGCGGATTTCGCGCGGCTGGGCGGCGTGAAGGCGAATGCCAGTGCTTTTGTGGGCGACCAACGTCCGGTTGAGCGGATCACCTGGTTTGAAGCGCGCGACTTCTGCGCCCTGCGCGGCGTGCGTCTGCCGACCGAGCGCGAATGGGAATATGCTGCGCGCGGACCTGCCGCCTGGCAGTATCCCTGGGGCGACGACTGGAATCCTGAGAATCTGATTCGGAGCCGCACAAGTGGGCTTGGCACCGCAAATGCCGGCAGTATCGGGGCGGGTCGCTCATGGGTGGGAGCGCTGGACATGACCGGCAATGTATGGGAGTGGATCAGTTCACTGTATGAAACTTATCCTTACGACGCGCAAGATGATCGGGAGCGTGACGCACAGTCCCAGACCGATGTGCTTCGTGTGATGCGCGGCGGTTCCTGGTACATCGTCAGTTCTGACCAATTCCGAGCTGCATTCCGCAATAGAACATCTCCAGCTATCGACAACTACGCCAGCGGTTTCCGGTGCGCTCGTTCTTCCTGAGCGCAGCGACGGCTAACGCTGATTTCTGAACCGCACCGAAAGCCGGGTTTCGGCTGAAACCTTCAGGTGGGCGAGCCAGCGGCTCGCCCCTACAGCCGATGTCTATGGCAGATCTTTGGCTTAGTGATCGCGGTGGATCGTGATCACCAACTTGCCTCGCGCGTGACCGGCATCGAGATAGCGCAGCGCTTCCGGCAGGTCCGCCAGCGGGTAGCAGCGCTCGATGACCGGCTTGACCACGGCGCGCTCGACCAGCGCCGCCACCTCGCGCAGATCGGCGCTGGTGGTTCTGGCATACAGTAAACCCAGCGTCCTGCCATCCCGTTTCCGCATCAGCGGCGCGCGCAGCAACGCCTCGAAGATCTGTGCGTCGCTCCCGCCGACCATCACGTATCTGCCGCCCGGCTTCAGCGCCCGCGCGTAATGCGCCAGCGGATGATAGCCGTTGACGCCGAGGATCACGTCGTACTGATCGGCGCGCGCCGTGAAATCCTCGGCGGCGTAGTCGATGACCTGGGCAGCGCCCAGCGCGCGCAGCATCTCCAGCTTGCTTGCCCCGGCGATGGCGGTCACTTCTGCCCCCAGCGCGTGGGCGATCTGCACGGCGAACGTGCCCACGCCGCCGGACGCGCCGTTGATCGCCACCCGTTCGCCCGCCCGTACCCCCGCTTTGTCGCGCAGCGCCTGCAGCGCAGTGACCGCCGCCAGCGGCAGCGCCGCCGCCTCCTCAAAGCTGAGGCGCGCGGGCATCGGCGCCATCACGTCCTGGGGCGCGGCGGCGTATTCCGCGAAGCCGCCCATGCCACGGTCGGAGAGATCGCCATAGACGGCGTCGCCCGGCTTGAACGCCGTGACGCCGCTGCCGACCGCCTCCACCCGCCCGGCGATGTCGCCGCCCAGGATGGGGCGCTTCGGCTTGAACAGCCCGCTGCCGGCAAGCCGCATGACGAACGGCTGCCCGCGCAGCGCGTGGATGTCGGAGCTGTTGGCGGAGGCGGCATGGACCTTCACCAGCACTTCGCCCGCCTGGGGGGTCGGCTTCGGCACGTCCGCTAGGCGCAGTTGATCTGGTGACCCGTACTGTGTGTAAACCATCGCTTTCATCATCATGACCTTTTTTGCTCCTTGACCTCGCCTTAGGACCAGTTCCAGGCGTACCAGACCGTCACGCCGTTGAAGACCAGGCTGACGATCAACAGAAACTTGTCGTAAGCGGAGGGGTAGCTTCGCAAATCGGCGAGGACGAAGAGGAAGAACCCGGCGGCGACGATGATATTCGCCCAACGGCTGATCGGCTGGGGCAGCACCAGCGACAGGAATACCATCAGGATCGGGATGAGCATGAGGATGGCGGCGAACAGCCATTTTGTGGTTCCAGACGGAATCGTATCCGCCATGCGAACCATGTCGCCGCTGTAGATGCGCAGTACGTCGCCCAGCAGGTAGATCAGCATGACGGTGATCCAGATGCCAGCCAGGATGATGCGTGTATCGAGCATGATGAATCGTCCTTTCTCAAGACGCGAAGGCTTGTTGAGAGTCGCGGCGGAAGAGCGAGAGTACATGGATGCACCTTTCGTTGAGTCGGCGTGCGTAGAAAACGGCGTGATAGGGGCGGGCGGCGTCAAGGCACTGCCCCGCCTGCCATCCTGAGTGGATGGGGCGAACCCGAACTGAGATTTGGCTGCGTCGTGTGACTGGGTGATTGACGCTGTTGTGGGCTAGGCGGAATCTCGAAAGAAATCCACAAGCGGACGACCCGCCGGGTCGCTCCTACAGCCGATCACTCGTAGGGGCGAGCCGCTGGCTCGACCGTTGAAAGGATGCGAGACCCGGCTTAGGCGTTCACCCCCTGGCGCTGCTGCCACAAGCGGATGAGCTTGCCGCCGTTTCCCATCACCAGGATCACGACCATGACGAGGGTGATGATCCAGGGCAGTTGGTCCAGCGGCAGCCAGGTCAAATTCGGATTGGTCTCCTTGATGCGCTCAGCAACGGGTGCAAACAGCGCGAAGTACAGCCCCATCGCGCCCAGAATTTCGAGCGCTGTCTCTGCCAGCCATGCGGCAAAGGTCCAGTGGCGGCGAAAGAGCATCCACAGGTTGATGACGATGCTGGTGAATGTCGTGAACAGCAGCACCGCCAGCCAGACCGTCGGCACGGGCAGCACCTCACCCGGATCGCTCAGGTTGAAGCGGAGCGTCAGCCCGCCCACCTGCACGTAATAGAGGATGGCGATGCCGAACAGCGTGCCGATGGCGATGCCGACGCCCGATTCCAGGCGATCCACCGCGCCGGGGTCATCCACCGCCGGCAGGTCCAGCGGATTGAACTCCGCCTGCGACGCGCGCATCTCCTCGCCGGAGTGCTGAAGGATGGCGAAGAAGATCACCACCACCGCGAGGAAGATGAGCGCCGCCTGCGCTGCCGTGACAATCGAGTCGAACAACAGCCTGATCCAGTCAGCGCCTTCCGGCGAGAGCGCCGCCCCGAAAACGTTGGCGATGACCACCACCGCCGGGACGAGCGGCAGCCCAAAACGCAGTACAGTCATCATGAACGGATACAGTTCAGGTCCGACGAGGTACTGCTCACCGCTGTACGACACCGCCATCGCGCGTGGGGAGCCAAACTGCTTCAGCACTGCCACAACATCCGCCTGGGAGGGCGTGCCGCCGAAACGGTCTTCCAGCTGATCCTGAATCTGCGAGCGCAGTTCGGCTTCGATTTCCGCGCGTTCCTTGGGGCGCATATACAGCCCCACCTGATGCACATAGCGGTCGATCAACTCATTCATGACGGTCTCGTTCCAGAATGTTCTGCATCACCCTGACTGTCTCCTGCCATTCCGCTCGCAGCGCCGTCAACACGTCGTGCCCGGCAGCGCTGATGCGGTAGTACTTGCGTGGGCGCGATTCGGTCGTGTCCCACTCGCTTTGCAGCAGCCCCTGCTTTTCCAACCGCCGCAGCAGGGGATACAGCGTGCCTTCCTCGACCGCCAGCCCCAGCCCGGCAAGCTGCTGAATGAGGTTGTAGCCGTAGCTGGCGCTGTCCATCAGGCTCAACACCGCCAGAACGACGATGCCTCGCCGAAGCTCCAAACGAAGCTGCTCAACATGTTCACCTGGTGCTGTCATACCCTGTGCGCCTTACGATACTGTGTGATGTATTTTGCTGTGCGCCACACAGTATCAATATACTGTATCACGCACAGTATTGTCAAGGGGGCAGCGCCCTTTGCCCTTTTCCGATCTGCGCTAGAGCTGCCGTTGCATGCTGCGGGCAAATGACGCATAGTCAACGGGAATCATTCACCACCGCGCCGACGGGAGAGAACATGCCAGCGCCGCTTCTGGAAAACAAGCGCTATGAAGCGCCTACCATCTTTTCAGTGGAAAACATGCTGCGCGAGGCGCGGCGGCAGAAGTCGATCCTAGAAGGCGACATCCCTGCGATCTGTGTCCTTGACCCGGATGGGGATATTGCCGCTCATCTCGTTGCGACAGGGCAGGCGGTCATTCACCCACATTGGGCGTGTTATCACACGAAACTCTACAGCTTCAGGCATGAAGGCGTGGAATATGGGATAGTCCCCCATGTGGTGGGGGCATCCTTCGCTGTGCTGGTGGCGGAAGAACTGTTCGTTTCGGGCTGCCAACTGCTGATCAGCATGACTTCCGCCGGGCAAATTGTGCCGATGGGACAGCCTCCCTACTTTGTGCTGATCGAGAAGGCGCTGCGCGATGAGGGCACGAGTTATCACTATCTGCCGCCCGCTCCCTACAGCACGATGGATCCGATGCTGCTTGCCTGTTTTGAGGATGCCTTCGCCAATGCCTCTGTTCGGGTACTGCGCGGCGCAACCTGGACGACCGATGCCCCGTTTCGCGAGACCGAGCACGCCGTTGGCTATGCTCAGTCAGAGGGGATATTGGGAGTCGAAATGGAGGCTGCTGCGCTCTATGCCTTCGCTCAGGTGAAGCAAAAAGCAGTAGTCTGCTTCGCGCATATCACCAACCAGATGGCACAGATTGAAGGGGACTTCGAAAAAGGGAGAGACCAGGGCAGCCACGATGCGCTCGAGGTCATCGGGCTGGCGGCGCGGCGGTGGTTCAGGTGACGCGAAGCGGCGGAACGGCTGGGTAATGGCGGTGGGGGAGGCGGAAACAATTGATCTCGCGGTTCTGCGACCGTTCAGTCCGCTTTGCCGCGCTATCGTGTCAAGAGATAAAAAATGATCGCCAGGACTATCAAGCCCAGAAAAATCCATCGACTCTCTGATCTGCCACGTGAAGCAGATGGTCGCCTTGACGGGAATCTCTTGTATTGAACCGGTCTGCGCGAATCATCCTCGCCGCGAATCCACACGGATTTGACAAGCCACTTGTCTTCCTTCGGGAGGGGCTTGCAGACGACATGGACTTTGCTGCCATGAACTTTGCGAATGAATTTTGTGTCGCCGTCGACTTCGGGGTAAGTCTTGTCTGGCTTTTGGACTGCTGCAAGTACCATCTCCCTAGAGATGGCGCGCTGTTCCATTCGTTCTAGCGCATGCTTAGAGAAGATAATGCTCATCTGGAAGTGATAATTTGGAGGAGAAGAACAGAAAAGAAAAGCTCCACAGCTAGGACTCGAACCTAGAACCCATCGGTTAACAGCCGATTGCTCTGCCATTGAGCTACTGTGGAAGATGCGCCAAAATATAG
>JAEURA010000114.1 GCA_016789005.1 Anaerolineae bacterium | reverse complement strand
CCTTGTTCGTGAGGGAATGATCCTTTACTACGGCGTCTGTGTCGAGAATGTCGACGAGGCTCTCATGGCGTTCGAATACCCTAACGTTAAATCCGTGAATTTTATATTAAATATGCTCCGCCACCGCCCTACCGAGCTTTTCTTCGGTGAAGCCAGACGCCGTAAGGTGGGAATCCTGGCGCGCGTTCCTCTGGCAAGCGGGTTGCTCACCGGCAAAATGAACCGACAGACCGCTTTCAGCGAATCCGATCACCGTCAGTTCAACCGTCATGGTGAAGCGTTCGACATGGGGGAGACCTTCTCTGGGGTCGATTACGACACCGGCATCGATGCCGTCGAGGCGATTCGCGCTGTACTGCCTGCCGATGCGACCCTCGCTCAGTTCGCGCTGCGCTGGATCCTCATGTTCGACGCAGTTTCCTGCGCCATCCCAGGCGCCAAACGTCCAACGCAGGTCGAAGACAATGTGAACGCTTCATCCCTCCCCTCCCTTACGGACCATCAGATGCAGGTCGTCAAAGATGTCTATGATCGGATGATTCGTCCGCTCGTGCACCACCGCTGGTAGCAACCGATTCATTGGGGCGGCGGTTTCGTCGCCCCTCAGCCACCTACCGGCAGAATTCCTTCTTCAACGCACGATGAGTAATTCCTGCCCAGGATCACCTGAAAGTCCACCGCGCGATTCGGGTCGGGTTCTAGTCGGATGTTCTCCGGTCGAATATTCAACACTCGCGCAATACGCTCTGCACTGCTTCCCTTCGTGCGCCCGGTGTAGTCGATCAAGATCGTGTCATCAACAAGACCGTCTGCAGAGAGTCCCATTGCGACCGCGCCGATGCCATCCCAGACGAGGCGTTCCGCCGCGACTCGATCCCAGTCGGCATTTCCAGACCCGTTGACTACCTGGACAGCCGCCGCTCGGAAGAGAAGCTGATTCTCCGTCGGCGGGGTGTAGAAATCCTGTAGAAGCTCGCGAAGTGTATCGTAGACCGGCAGCTGCACATTACTTCCATCCGGCGGCTGCCAGGGAACGGTGTGATAGGTTCGCGCCAGACGGTAGTTGTCGATGCGCGCCGGATCAAGACTGATCGCCAGGGGCACAAGTCCCAAAATATCCTCAAAGACGAGATTCGTCTCGACGTATTGAGAACCTTCCGTCCACAACGGGAATGCGTTACTGAGGATGCCCGTATCGCGCGCCTTGCGCCAGACTGCACGCAGTACCTGCTGCTGTCGCCTTCCCCGGTCGAAGTCCGAGCTGTTGTGGCGCGAACGCACATACCACAGCGCCTCCGCGCCACTCATGTGATAATAGCCTACAGGCAGGACGAAGTAGTCTTCATTCGTAGAGGGGTGCGCTCCCGCTGGGGTTTCCGCGCCGATCAGCGGAAGGTCCTCAATGGCACAGTCAACCGCCAGATCGACGCCGCCGACAGCATCGACGATAGCCTTGAACCCTGTCAGGTTCACCATCGCGTAATAGTGGATGTTGATCCCTAGGTTGTACAACAGGGTTTGACGCAGAAGCCCAAAGCCGCCGTCGGTCCATCCGCTTGTTTCACCATGAATGTAGGCAAGATTGATGCGCTGCATCGTCCAACCGGGCATGTAGACGTACAGGTCACGCGGGAGTGTGAGCATGGCAACGCTGCCTGTCGTCCGGTTAATCGAAACGATGATTATCGTGTCGGTGCGGATAAAGCCGTCTTCGGTAAGTTCACCATCATGCCCCAGCAGAGCGATATTCATGAGATCATTGCCGTAACGATCGAGCGGTTGCACTGCCGTCGGCACCGCTGTGCCCCCCGCTTCCGCCGCAACCGGTCCGCTGTAGAAATACACCGTTGGCAGCGGGCGAGTCGCTACAGGCGGAAGCGTCGTGGAAATCGTTGTCGGAGGAACAGGTGTCGGCTGCGGAGTGTTGGTCTCGAATTGGGCGAGTTCATCACTCCCCGGTCGCCATGATATGAGCCGAAGGCTTGCTGGTGAATTGTTCCCTTGACCTGACGGGGCAAGGGCGGTGGCAGTCTGCTCGATGAGCGGCAGGCGGCGTGCCATGTCGGTCTGCTCGTTCGTTCGTGACAGGAACGTCTGAACTAGCTGCGCGGCAACAACAGCACACGCCAGCAGCAGCAATAGAGGAATCAGTCGAAATGCGAGAAACGACAGAGTCCGGCGACTCCGCGAGTTTTTTGGCGTTGCCATATGTTGACACCCACTAATTTCACATTGCTTTCAAATGCCTGCGCCTGAGCGCCGTATCACTATAGCCGAAACAACTTGCTGACGCGACGGTAGACCCGCCAGCGTTGGGATCCCGCCGGGTTGTTTGAACCAGAGCATCGAGCGCTTTTCAGCTTACGACGGCAGTCGAAGTGCTGTCGGCAGCACAAAAGGAGTTTCAGTCGGCGTCTGACTTGGCGTCAGAGTCCGAGACGGCGTCGGTGACGGTGTCGGAGATGGTGTTGAACTCGCCGTAACGGTGACGCTCGGCGTCATGGTTGCGGTGCGCGTAGGCGAAGGTGTTGCGGTTAGGGTCGCCGAGCGAGTCGGCGTTGGGGAGTACGTATTGGATGGAGTGACCGATGCCGTTGGGCTGGCGGTGACCGTCGCCGAAGGCGTTGCAGTCGGTCGCGGCGTATGCGACGAGGTTAAAGTGGGTGCTGTCGTCGCGGTGCGAGTCGCGCTTGCGCTGCGGGTGATGGTCGGGCTGCTCGTATCTGTAGGTACAACTGTCGACGAAGGCGTTGCTGAAGGAACCGGGGTATCCGACGGCGTAGGGCTTGGTTCAGAGGTCAAAGACGCCGCTGTTTGTACCGGCAGCGTTGGCGCACCGGCAGCGGTTGGGGGTGGGTCAGTCGCCACAACATTTTGGGAAGAAGGAGTATTAGAGATTGCCAGGATGATGGCAAAGATGACTGCCAGCGCGATCACACCCAGAGCGACGATTGCCGCGATGATCTCTCCCCCTACGTCACGCCGCATCTATGACTCCGGTTCATGAACAATATCAATAGGCAGCACGACTCGGAAGGTTGTGCCCACACCGGGCTGACTCTCCATGCCAATTCGACCCCCGTGCGCCTCGACCAGGGTCTTCGCAATCGCCAGCCCCACCCCACTGTCGCCAATTCCCTGTAGCAGCGGATTATCTGCTTTGTAACGGCGCGCAAAGACGCGAGGTTCATCAAGCGGATCGACCCCGCCGCCCTGATCACGCACCGTGATCACGAACACTGGCTCATTTTCGGCGGAGGCGGCGCGGATGGAAATCTCCCCTCCCTGAGGAGAAGTCAAGTACGCGTTCGCCAGAAGCTGCGTCATCACCTGCTGAAGAGCGTCCTTGTCACCACGAATCAGCGGCGGGTCGTCCGGCAAGTCCAGGTGCAGGATAACGCCGCGTTCCCGAAACTGAGGAGTTGCCTGGGTGATCGCGTCTTCAATGATGGTAATGGGGTTGACGCGTTCCGGCATCAGCGCCATATCGCCTTCTTCCAGCGTCACGAGGCGCGAGAGATCCTCGAGCATCTGGGTCAGCCGGCTGGCATTGGAGGAGACACGCTGCAAGAACCTCCGCTGCATTTCCCCCAGGATGCCGGCAGTCTCATTGAGCAGCAGATCGACGTAACCGATGATCGATGTCAGAGGCGTACGAAGTTCCTGTATCATCCCCAGCACAGCGGCGCTGTCCTCCATGCTTCCCACGCTGTCGTAAGGGGCATCGACACCAGCAAGGCGGCGCTCCGCCCTTCCTGCCTGGTCCACAGCTTCCACCCGCGCCTGCTCCGTGTTGCGCAGTTGTTTTTCCAGGGAAATGCGCTGTTGAGTCAGTTCATCGATCATCTGAACCAACGCACCCACGCCGTTCGCATTAACATTCTGCAGTCGTTCGCGGTCCCCCTCGACACGGGCACTCAGCTGATCGCGTTCGACTTCAAGCGCGCGAAGCTGTGCCAGAATTCGGTCCCGTTCGCTGCTCAATTCGCTGTCGCGTTCACGCAGCCGCTGGATGACCTCTTGCTGCTCTCGGTGCTCGCTTTTGAGTTCGGCGACTTCCTGTTCGATGCCAGCCATCTCAGCCATCACCCGTGCATAGCGATCCTGGACTGCTTGCTGGCGACTCCCCAGCTCATCGCGCTCTGCCTTCGCCCGATCGCGCGCCTTGATGGCAGCTTCGCGATCTGCCGCGAGATAGGTCAGCTGAACCTGCAGCGCGTTCAGTTTCTTCTGTCGCTCTTCTTCCTGAAGCAGCGCTTCTTCAGTATTCTGGCGACCCTGAAGCAGCCCGTCACGTTCTTGCTTCACCTGGTCAAACTTCACCTGCAAAGCGGCGCGCTGCTCATAGAGGTTCTGAATAAGCAGAGCCAACCCGTGAGCACCATCGGTGACGCCTAACGAATACAGCTGATCCTCTATCCCTCGCAGACGCTCCTGCAGCGCTGAACGTTCCTGCTCGAGCTGAGCTTTCTCACGGCTCATTCGTTCCAGCAGTTCATGAACCACAACCGGTATCGGCGCGCCAGAACGCAGCGTCTCGATCTGCGACTGAAGACGGTCACGCTCTGCGGCAAGATCATCCCGTTCGCCCTGCAAAACCGCGATCATGCTCTTGAGCATGGCATCGTTGTCGGTCGCAACCACCCCGATCAATGCTGTTTCCGCATCGCGCAGCCGATTAGCGAGCTTATCGCGTTCGTCGACCAGCCGTTTCTGTTCGTCGACGAGCGCGGCAATGCGCTGAGAGATGGACTGCGTTTCCTCAGTGTCTTCCAGCGTCGAGGCGATTCGTCCGCGCTCGTAATCCAGTTCGATCTTGAGCTGCGTGACCTGACCCGCAAGCGTCTGAATCTGGCTCCGGGCGCTTTCCAGATCCGTGCTAAGCGCCTTCAGTCTCTCGTCGGCTTGTTCACCGTCTATCGCTTGCTCGGTTACGGCTCCAACTCTGACGAAGGTCGCACCGGCGCGACTCAGTGCCAGGAGCTTGGCGCTGATGATAGCGATCCCTTTGAGCAGCTCACGTTCACTATCGCTGAGTTCACGCCTGGAATAGGGCATTCCCAGTACGAGCACCGCGGCGAGTTCATTCTGGTTGACGAGAGGCTGGAAATACGTTGGTCCAAGCGAGTCAATGTCAAACCGCTCGTACAGGTCGCGCAGCTCGTCGACATTGCGATCAGGGAATAACGGGCGCTGCTGACGACGCTCAATCGCGTTGACCAGAGTCGGTTGGTCATCCAAGTTGACCGTGACGCCGGTGATGATGCGTTCCATGACACGATCCCGACCAATGACGGCATCGGCATGTGAAGCTGAGCTGACGCTGAACATGATGGCGATATCTGCCTTCAGTATGGTCAGCGTGGAGGACACGATACGCTCAGGAATATCGGTTGGCGTTGCGTTCTCCAGCATCAGCCCTAGTGCTCGCATCAGCTGGGCGGACTCCCGATCATTGGGCGCCGCCGGCAGTGCAGTCGGCAGAGTTGGCTGCGGCGAAGACGGCCCAGTCTCGCCTTGCGTCTTATCCGCCGTCGTCCGTTCCAGCGAGATAACAACATGGCGATAGATGACCACTGGGAAGATCGCAGCGGACGCTATTGCTGCCAGGCGAATCAGACCGGCATAGTCACCAATGATATTGCCCTGTGCCATCTGGATCAGTGTGCCGACGAACCCCGGCAGCAGCAGCAGGAAGTATACCACTTTGAGCGGCACATCCAGGATCAGGGGGAAATACACCAGCATGAGCAGAGCGCCGGCAATCGCCAACAGGATCGGGACGATGGTCCAGATCAGACCAAGCTGACTCAGGTTGAAATCGACTCGCGAATACTGGAACCCCCAGTCGCCGCTCTGAATGGCGTAGATAGCAGCGAGTGCCACCAGCGCGGTGAGGAGGAGAATGTTAGGGAGGCGTCCCCATCGGTCGTGGGTGGCGGTGGCAAATGCCCAAACAGCGACAGATGCTGCACCGGTCTGAATGATCCGTTCCAGAAGCGGCAGAATAGCGTCGCTGCTGACGTTTGTGAGCAGCGCAAACAGCGCGCCCACCATTAGGACAAACCAGCCAATGACCGTGCCCACAGTCGCCAGGAAATAGCGCTGCGCAGCGCGTTCGTCCGGTTTGCGCAGGCGATAATTCCATGCCATACCCAGCCCTGCGAGGTTGATCGCCATGATCGCAAGGAAGTAAAGCAGATCGCCCGGCGGGCGCACCAGTAAGCTGCTAAAGTCAATCTGCATAGTCGCCTGGACGGTCTCTTCGCCGATCTACCGAGCAAGCAGGCACATGGAAGTGACACTGCCAGTATAACACGATCATAACGTGAACGCTTGGACGAGATGGAGAGATGGCGTTGTCTGGCAGTCTCGCAAATCTCAGGCGGTAAGGTTGACGGGCGTATACGCTTCCATTACACTACGCCTGCTTCTCTTGTACGAATCGGACGGCGGCGCACTCGGATCACCGGCGCAATGACGAAGTCATCCAGAGAACCGCCGTGCGCTTGATTCGGATGTCACCATGACGACCAGTTTGAGCGGGCTGGGTACACGCCGCAAGAACCGACGCATCAACATACTACCCATCTTTTCCTGGCTGTTCATCGCGCTCGCGGTCGGACTGCTTCTGCTGGAACTCGTGCGTTTCAGTCAGCAGGCTGAACGATTTGCCGCCGATGTCACCGTCGCCAGATTGCCCGTAGGCGGTTTAACGAGCCTTGACGCTGCGTCTCTGCTGGAACGCAGCTATGCAGCCCCCATCACCCTATGGTATCAGGACAGCCCAATTATCCTCGACCCAGCCGCCATCGGCTTTCGCCTCAATCGCGAAGTCATGCTCGCCGAAGCCAGGACCGGCGGCGACGCTCAAGGCGCCTTTTGGATTCGATTTTTTAATTACCTGACGGGTCAGCAGGCGACAGATACCATCTCTGTGCCCCTCTCCGCTGATTTCCAGCAGAACGCCCTGCGACAGTTCGTTGCTGAGATCGCCAGGCGCTATGATCGCCCACCGGGCGCGGCGGGATACGACGTGGCAACGCTGACTTTCCGCCCCGGCAGCCCTGGATACGAACTGAATACCGAGGAAGCAGAGGCAATCATCGAGTCAGCCTTGTACAATCCTTCCCAGCGCGAAGTCACGCTGCCGGTCACCAGCACCGACGGGTCTCGGATCGGCATCGGCACGCTTCGAGATCTGATCATCGCCTATCTGGACTCTGAGGGGTTCGTCTACGATGGTCAATCAACGGTGGCTTCTGTCTTCATTATGGACCTGGAAACCGGTGAAGAGGTCAACATCAACAGCGATGTCGCCTTCTCTGCCGCCAGCACGATCAAAACCGGAATCCTGATCGACTATTTCAGGGAACTGCTGTTCGCCCCCAGCGACGATGAAGCGTTCCTGATGGCGCAGTCGCTGCTGTGCAGCAATAATAGCTCCTCCAATCTGATCATGCAGATCATCGGCGGAGATGACATTTTTTCAGGGATTGCCAGCGTGACGGATACCCTTCAGGAAACTGGTGCACGGAATTCCTACATTTCCGCCCCACTCTACCTCGGTGGCGATCAGGTTCTGGGTTCCATTGCCGCACCGACAACAAGCCCAAATTCAGCCTTCAACACCGGCGCTGATCCATTCAATCAGACGACAACAGAAGACCTCGGTTCGGTTTTCAACATGATCTACGACTGCGCCAACTACGGCTCCGGGCTGATGATCGCCTATCCTGATGGGGAGTTCACTTCCCAGGAATGCAGCCAGATGCTGGAGCTGATGTCCGCCAACGATCTGGAGCGCCTGCTCCAGGGCGGTATTCCAGAAGATGTGCGCATCTCCCACAAGAACGGTTGGCTGGAAAATGTACACGGGGACGCCGGTATCGTGTTTCCCCCGAACGGCAACAACTACATCATCGCGGTGTTCGTGTGGGAGAACGCCGAGTTCTTCAGTTTTACGCGCGCCTGGCCCCTTATCGAGGGCATCTCGCGAGCCGCCTGGAATTACTTCAGCGCTGAGACGCCCTTGATCGCCCCACGCAGCGATCTGCCGGAAACGGCGGTTGAGTGTTCGGTCTTCGCACCTCCCTACGGTGAAGTCAATCTGAACGACATCAACGCTTGGAGGTCGGGGGGCAGCTAGTGACTCTCGATCTGTTGAGTGGGAGAATTCTCACTTGGTGAGGATCGCCTCTGCCTGCTCGAGAGTTTCTGCGGTACTGAAGATGAGGTCAAGCCCGCTTACTTCCATCAGCTCGCGGATGTGAGTGGGTATCCTGGCAAGGATGATTCGGGTTCGACGTTCTCTAGCACGCTGCCAGAGGTTCACCAGCAGTTTAAGCCCGCTTGATGAGATATGGCTGACCCCGGACATGTCGATGATGAACTGACTTCGCCCCGCATCGGTCCAGCGCCCGACTTCGTCTGAGAGGAGGTTGGCGCAGCGCGCGTCATAACGTCCAGACGGGGCGATCTTCACCAGCTTCGCGCCAGATGTTGCGACAGCAATGGGAAGTCTCGTCGCAGCTATGGACAGCGCTGAATCAGGCATTTGGCGGATCCACTTGCTGAGGATGAGATGATTTCGTCCATCCTCATGGACATAGCGAACTTCGTCCATGAGTCTCTTGATGAAGTAGATTCCCCACCCTCCACTTCCACGCCCATCCAACCCGGACGCAGGATCGGGGTCAGGCTGAGCCAATGGATCAAACGGACTGCTGTCGTCCGAAATGATCAGTGTTAGGCGCGCGCCCTCTTGTTGAAAGCAGACTTCTATGCATGCCTCCACTGGGGATTCGCCTCGGCGTCCGTGTTCGACGATGTTCGTGCAAGCTTCATCGACCGCCAGGTAGCAGTGATATGCCTCCAGATCACTGGATCCCATGCCCAGGGCTGCGTTCTGCGCAAACTCGCAGGCTCTGGCAATCTCGTCGAATACACAGGCGATTCGCAGGCACTCTCGTTCCACGACTCCGCACCCTCATCGACTCTTCACAGCATCCTGGCGGGTAGCGTAGACCCGCAGCACAGTATGCAGCCCAGCAAGTTCCAGGACATCGCGAACCCGCGCTGTGGGGTTCGCCAGACGCAGATCGCCGCCGAGAGGCTGGAGTCTGCGATATATGTTGACCAATTCCCTCAACCCGGCGCTGCTCATATACACCAGCAGGCTGAAATCCAGCACGAATCGGATGTGCCCCTGCTCGATGAGGCTTGTCAGGTGTTCGCCAAGCTCGCTGGCGTTCGAACTATCGACCCGCCCACGAACTTCGACAATGCTCATCGGCGTTTCGGCGTCGTCAAGGTGCGTTGTCTGGAATTCGAGCATAGCTGATGGCTTCTCCGCGTTCGTGATGGTATGAAAGAGTATAGCTGCGAATGTTGAAACCGCGAATACACCCCTTACAAGGCGTCACAACGCACTACAATAGTCGCATCAGACCACCATTCTGATGACGTGCGTCATCGACACAAGGCAGTCATGGATACAGGAATCTTCTCGCTTCTTGCCATCTTCATCACCGTCATGCTCTTTATGTTCCAGCGCACCGAAAAGAAGCGGAGACGGCTCGCTCTCCTGCTGATGCTGGTTTTCGCCGAACTCATTCGCCGCTATACATGGTATCGCGGTGTGCACGTTGAAGCCTGGGCGGCGCTGGCGACGGCTGCTTTCCTGAACGGCTTGTTCTGGCTGTTCATAGGGCGCTACAACCCGGTCGCCAGCAGCGACGAGATTAAGGTGATGGGGTTGGACGATTGACTGGAAACGGCGCAAAGAGGAAAAGCGCCCGCCAGACGGGCAGACCCTCTGGCGGGCTAAGCCTTACTGTATGACGGTAAGCGGTATCACGTCGGCAGTTTGCAGCATGACGACGCTCACGCGCGCCGCGACAGTCCTCGCCAGCTCGCGGAAGGCAGCGCCGGCAGGGCTGTCAGGCTGCGAGACAGAGATAGGGCGA
>JAEURA010000101.1 GCA_016789005.1 Anaerolineae bacterium | reverse complement strand
CGTGAAGGCGTCAATATCCAGCGGTACAATCTGCGCAGTGTTCGCCAACCTCGGAGGCATTCCCCATGCCCATGTCTATCCGCGCCGCCGTCCTGGAAGGGGCGCGCCAGCCCTTCCACATCGAAAACCTGATCCTCGACGCACCCCGCGCCGGCGAGGTGCGCGTTCGTCTGGCAGCGTGCGGCGTCTGTCACAGCGATTGGCACGTCGCCACCGGCGATACCCGCCAGCCTTTCCCGGTCGTCTGCGGACACGAAGGGGCTGGGGTGATCGACTCCGTCGGCGAAGGGGTGACGGCGCTCAAACCGGGCGATCACGTCATCCTCAACTGGGCGCCGGCGTGCGACGAGTGCTTCTACTGTCAGCATGGGCAGCCCAACCTGTGCGCCACCTTCACCGATCCGCTCTGGGAAGGCACGATGCTCGACGGCACGACGCGCCTGCACCGCGCCGACGGGTCGCCGGTCTACGCCTACTGCGGACTCGCCGCCTTCGCCGAATACACCGTCGTGCCGCATCAGGCGTGCATCCCGGTGCGCCCCGACATCTCGCTGGTGACCGCCTCGCTGGTCGGCTGCGCGGTGGCGACCGGCGTCGGAGCGGCGTGGTACACGGCGGACCTCAAACCGGGGTTGAGCGTCGTCGTCATCGGCTGCGGCGGGGTCGGGCTGAACACCATCCAGGGGGCGGCGGCGCGCGGCGCAGCGCCGATCATCGCCGTCGATCTCAACCCTGCCAAGCTGGCGCTGGCGCAGCAGTTCGGCGCGACGCACGGCGTGCTGAGCGGCGGCGACGCGCTGGCTCAGATTCGCGCGCTGACCGGCGGGCGCGGGGCGGACGTGACTTTCGAGGCGGTCGGCACGTCGGCGCTGCAAGAGATGGCATTCGCGGCGGCGCGCCCCGGCGGCACGGTCATCCTGGAGGGTTTATCGCCGATGGGCACAGCGACCAACCTGCCGGGCGCGGTCATCACCCGCCAGGAGAAGACGATCAAGGGCAGCTACTACGGCTCGGTCGATGCGCGGCGCGACTTTCCGCTGTTCATCGAAGAAGCGGCTGCCGGAAGGCTCAAGCTGGACGAGCTGGTCAGCCGAACCTGGAAGCTGGACGAGATCAACGACGCCTACGCCGAGATGCTGACCGGGGAGGTCGCTCGTGGAGTCATCGTCTTCTGATGTCGTGCCGGTCGTCGTCATCGGCGGCGGGCTGGCAGGGCTGACCGCCGCCGCGCATCTGGCAGAGCGGAGCGTCCTGCCGCTGGTGCTGGAAGCCGACGGGCTGTGGGCGGGTGGGCGGCTGAGCGGCGGCGCGCCGGAGACCTTCAGCTATCAGGGGCGCGAGTGGTCGTTCCCCACCGAACACGGCATGCACGCCCTGTGGGGCGGCTATGGCAACATGCGGGCGACCCTGGAGCGCTTCACGACGACGGAGCTTGTCCCCTCGGACGGTGAAGAATGGATCAACCGCTGGGGGCGGGCGGTGCGTCGCATCGAAGCCGGGACGGCGGTGCGGTCGGGCTGGCTGCCCGCGCCGTTTCACTATTTGCAGCTGCTGTTCCGCCCGCGCTTCTGGTCCACCATCACGCCGCTGGATTTTCTTTCGCTGCCGGGCTTCCTCGCCACCCTGCTGATGACCGTCGGCTTCGACCCGCTGCACGAAGAGGCGGCGCTCGACGGCATGACGCTGGACGATTATTTTCGCGGCTGGACGCCCAACCTGCGCGCCACCTTCATCGGCTTGGCGAAAAATCTGCTGGCGGCTCCGCGCGAGACCATCTCCTGGACGGCGATGATCGCCGCGATGCGCTTCTTCACCATGCTGCGGCGCGATTCCTGGCATCCGCACTATCTGACCGATCACGCTGACGCCGCCGTCATCCAGCCGCTGATCGAGGCGATTCGGGCGCGCGACGGGGAAGTCATGCTGGGCGCGACGGCACAGGCGCTGCGCCGGACGAGCGAGGGCTGGAGAGTCAGCGTTGAAGATCAGATGCGCGGGGGGATGCGCGCCGTGCTGGCGAAACACGTCGTGCTGGCGGTCGATCCTCCGGCGGCGGAGCGGCTGCTGCTGGCGTCGGAGTCGACTCGTCAGGCGGCGGAGGGACTGCGCTTTCCCGGCGCGGTGCGCACCACGACGGCGCGACTGTGGTTCGCCCGGCAGCCGAACGCCGGTACGAGCGGGGGGATGCTCACCGGCGATTTCGCCTTCGACAATTTCTTCTGGCTGCACCGCATGCAGCCCGCCTTCCGGCGTTGGGCGGACGAGACGGGGGGGAGCGTTATCGAGCTGCACCTCTATGGCACGGACAGCCAGCTGGACGAGCCAGATCAGGTGATCGCCATTCGCGCGGTCGATGAAGTGCAGCGGGCGTTCCCGGAAGTGCGCGGCAGCTTCGTGCATCACGCCATCCGCCACAACAGCCGGACGCAGACCGTCTTCCGCGTGCCGACGGCGGACTGCCTGCGCGTGACGACGCCCTGGCAGGATGTGACCGCCTGCGGCGACTGGATCGGCTTCGAGACGCCTTCGCTGTGGATGGAGCGTTCCTGTACGACGGCGGTGGCGGCGGCGAACGTCATTTTGCGCGCCGAGGGCTGCGAGCCGTTCGCGCTGGTCGAACCGCCGCCGCCGGAAGCCCTGGTTCGGGCGCTGGGCGGGCTGGTGCGCGGCGGACGGCGGTTATTCGCCCCGGCGGTGCGGGGTCTGCGCCGGCTGCGGCGGGGAGGACGCTACGATGTCCCTGCCGGCGGCTCCGGCTGAACTGTTTCCTGCGTCTCAGGGTTGGCGGTCAGCGCAGCAGCTTGACGCTGTAGGCTCCCAGCCCGCGCCCCGCGCCTTTTGAGCTTACCCATGGGATGCGGACCCTGGCGCACTTGCGTCAGGGCGCTGCGCCGGATTGCCCAAAACTCGCCGCCAGCAGCGAGAAATCCAGGATGTTGACTGTGCCGTCGCCGTTGAAATCCGACCGAGCATCGAAGCCGATCTGCCCGGTCGATCTGGTGAATGAGGCGGCAAGGATCGAAAAATCGGTGATGGTGACGACATTATTGTCGTTGGCGTCCCCTTCGATGAGTTCGCCGAGGTCGATGGGGCTGTTCCCCAGGACGACCGTTACGTTGACCGCATTTGCCAGCGATCGGGTGCCCTTTCCCCAAATGCGGTAGCTGCCGGGGAGGATGCCGGGAGCCAGAAACAGTCCGTACGGGTCGGTCATGACCATCTGATTGAAGACCGGCGCGCCACCGCCCTGCGGCGTGATCCGCACCCACATCGGAATGCTCCAGCGTGGGTGCGGCTTAGGTGGACGGGAGACCAGCGTGACCGATCCGTTGATCGTGCCGGTCGTGCCAAACAGGTCGAGGGTGAAGTCGATATTTGGCGTGTCGCTACCCGTCGTAACGCCGACCTGGGCGGCGACCTCTCGTCCAACGCTGTTCTGATAGTACTCCGCATTGTAACCCAGCCCCGACGCTCGGACGAGGTAGGACTCCGTCCCCAAGCCTTCTATCTGGTATGCGCCGGCTGCATCGGTATAGTCGCCGCCGAGATAGACCGATTGGCTGCCGACGTAATGGTAGGCTTCTACCGCGATGTCTTCCAGCGGCGTGACCCCATCCGTCCCGTAGACGTGCCCGCTGATCGTCCCATCA
>JAEURA010000070.1 GCA_016789005.1 Anaerolineae bacterium | reverse complement strand
GTGATGTAGCCGCGCACGACAACCTCGATGGGCAGCGGTTCGGCGCGGCGGGCGATAACCACGTTTGGATCGAGCGCGGCGACCACGTGGTTCGCTGCCAGATCGCGCACTTGATCGAACCACCACAGGCTGAGCTGGTTGAGAACCTGCCCTTTGTAGGGAACGGCACACACCACCCGGTCGAACACCGACATGCGGTCGGTGGCGATCAGAGCAAGGTTCTCGCCGCATGGGTAGATGTCGCGGACTTTGCCGGCGACCTTCTCGCCCCATTCCTCAAGAGTGACCGACTGGATCGCAGATGGGATGAGGCTGACGAGCTGATTGCGGTCAAGCATGGTTCACCTCCTGCGAAAGACTGGAAAGCGATGGTCTAAGCCGGGTCCTGCGTCTGCTTTGTACCGCACACGAGAAATCCCTTGTATTCCAGATCCTTTTCCAGAATTTGGGTTCGCGTGAATCCCGCTTTTTCCATGGACATAATCATCTTTTCAGGAGATGAGAAGATCGCGAAGACGCCTTCCGGCTCCTCTCTCAGAAGCACATTGCGGTTGAAGTCCGATTTGCCTTCCTGAGGATCAGCAATGAAGCAGACACCGCCGGGGCGCAAGCACCGATACATCTCCTGTACCAGAGCACTTTGTTCATCGGGGTGCAGGTGATGAATGGCGTAGGAAATGGTGATGTAGTGATAACTGTCGCTCGGCAAAGCGCGCACGTAGGTCAGCATTTCCTGGTTATGCACGACAATACTGCAATTGGGGTACAATTTCTCCAGTTCGAGACGTTTTGCGAAAGCGGCTACCAGCAGCTCATGGGTAAATTCGACCGCATCGATACTCACTGGGGTGTTGGTCTCGGCAAGTTTGCGCACGACCCGTCCGACTGTCCCCAACGCTCCCGCTCCCAGATCAAGAATCCGCAGCATCTGAAGCTTGAGACGCTGTGATGTCTCGGCGATTTCACGCCCCATGATGTCATTTGCCAGATTGATGTGCTGAACGCCTTCGCCGGTCAGGCGTTCCGGGGTTGCCCAGGCGGCAAAAGCCACCCTCGCCATCGCTTTGAAGTCATCCGCTGAAAGGCTCTTCAGCAGCCAGCGCTGAATCGTTTCTGTGTCGGCGTTGGTAATGCCCTGGTTTCGTTCATAGAGGGCATCAACCCCGCGAATGATTTTTTCTGCTTTGGCATAGAGCGGCGGCGGCAATTGGTTCTGAAGGTCGCGCAGTTTGTTACGCAGTTTGGAAGTCTCTTTCGGCGGGCTGAGCTTGAGGATTTCATCCAGATCGACGAAGTCCTCCTGGAAATAGCGATGATACGGCTCATAAACTGCGTCAAAACTCCTGAGGACGCTGGAGACCGCCAGCGTATCCTCTGCTTGCTGCCAGACCATCATTGGAATAAGGGTAAGCCCCATCCGCTGAAGGATCGGGCGTCCTTTTTCCTCACGCTCCACGACAGTCAATACGTGCGTGACTTTTCCGCCCAACCGGGTGACATCAGCAGCCATGTGTTCTATCAGATTGACATGCACCGAAAGCGCGATGACGATCAAGCAGGAACCAGAAGCGAGTTGAGCGCGCTGTTCATCGCTGATCTGGGTGAGAGTCCGCCGTTCGCTAATCCCTACGGGAATCAATCGCAGGCGATCCTCATAGCCGGCTTTCTGAAGTGATTCTATGCCAAGCGCCAGCGGCATAATCAAATCGCCAAGTTCGGTCACATGAGAGAGAAACTGACGACAGTAGAGTACATTCCATTCCCCTGGGTTGGCAGCCAGGAACTGTTTGAAAACTGTCTCAAATACGGCAGTCAACGGATCGACAAAAGCGCTTGTATTCAGATCATCCAGGAAAATCCAGTAGTTCGTCGGTTTGTCGACCGACAGCCAGAAATCACCTTTATAGATTGCTTTGTCAACCAGCGCGCTGGCTCGGTCCAGGATTTCGTTCACAGCCGGTTCTGATTGCGCAGACGACATCGCATCTCACCTTTCCGGAATCATCTTCTTGCGGATATTCTCATCGACTGTCGTCAACGTGTCGGTACTCAGGAGTGGCGCATAACATTCCGCCGGTAGGTGCAGGTCCTCACGAACGTGGCGGTAAGATGTCCCTAACAGCACGATCACGAGACTCACCTGGGAGACATACTGTCGCCAGATAGAGACGAGGTTTGAGCTGTGTTCCGGACTGATCAGGATCAGCTGCGTTTTGGGGTTGGGCAAATCAGCAGCGAATTCGATTCCCAACTGGGCGGCAAACTGCCTGATGAAGGCATGCCCATCATCGTCGCCTGAGCTGTTCGTTGTCCAGATCATCTCTGCCGGGACGGCTTTTAGCTCTCGAATACGCATTGGGGGGATACACTGTGAGTACAGAGAAGCGATGCGGCGCAGCGCATTTTGAGTGGGCAGCGCAACGTCGCCCAATGCACCATATTTCATGTGCAGATTCGTCCAGTAGCCGCTCGGATTCTGCCGTCCCCCCGCATCGTCGAGCTTCTTGATCGCGGACAGATCGAAGGTTTCCCGAAAAGCTATGCGCTTCGCGTTGATCAGTTCCTCCAGAACTGGAGCAGTTTGGGTTAGCCAAAGCATGTACATCGCTTCATCCCCTCAACGATTTGACGACAAGTCGGGGAAACAAGCCAGCCGAAAGCCTGCCCCGGGGAATTCAGGTTTCATCGCTCTGCGGCTGATGTCGGCTGGTGTGCCGCTCCAGGAACACACCGTGCGCAGAACGTCAAACAAGTAGTTGGTTGAAGCGCTATCACGCTGTTCAAGGGCTTCAAGGGCTGCATCATACTCGCTGGCGTAGGCGGTCAGACACCACTCTTCTCCATAAGACAGAAACCCTTTCTCCTTCACCTGATGAATACACCCCACCCACTCGTGTACGCTCAGCAAACGGATCAGATCGGGTGAGCCGAAGTGATGGAAGGACAGCCATCTCGCGAAAGCGACCGCCTCGTACCAACTTACATGAGCGGAGTTCACTACCCCGCCAGCATCCCCCGATGCAGTCGTTCCCCTTGACTTACCCATCCAATCCCATCCCATTGTCGTCCACCAGGGACGTGCATCATAGTCGTCGCTTTTTCGAAAGACACTGATGTCCCTGATGCCTATCAAACGCGAAACAGAATAGTTCTCACTTCTTGATGGACCGCGCCCACTGCCGCTGACCGGCTTGATCTCCACCCAATCGTCACTGGGTGGGGCAGGTATCGGCAAAGCCAGGGGTGGGTCAAAAATCGGAGGCGAGGATGGAGGAGCATCCGGCAGGAGGATATTCAAGTCGGCGGGGAGCGGGCTTTGTCGTTCGTCAAGCCGGCTCAGGTGATCAAGCAGGTCTGTGGAGCGCTGTTCCCAGATAGCGTCGTCCGAGTCGGTGAAGTCTACCCATTGAAGTCCCTCTAGGTTTTCGGGCAGGTCAGTGTCGGGGAAAGGCGCGATCAAAAGAGGAAAGATCACCTTTCGATTCTGGAGCGCCCACTTGATTTCTTGATTGACGTAAGACTCTTCGCGCACTGAGTTGGGCGACAAAAACACTAGAAATGCATCGCTTGAGGCTATCGCATTCCGTATCTCGACCGCCCAGTCGCGCCCAACCCGTATTCCCGTCCTGTCAATCCATACGGCATGACCAGCGCCGCGAAGTAGCTTCACGAACGAGCGCCGTACGGCAAGAGAGTCCGCATGAGCGTAGCTGAGAAACAGGAGGCGTGGGTACGCTGACATGAACGGATAACCTATCGCAGAATGAGCGTTCCGTGCGCAGTTCTCAAACCGATTCGATCTCTCACTCTGAGTATACAGCCCGACACGTAGGTTAGCCAGAAGTACGCTCAGGGCAGAAAGGCAACAAGGTTTTAGCGCAGCCTTGCAGAATCAAGAGCGCAGATCCTTATTGGTAAGGTATCAGCGGGCGAAATCTCTTCACCGGGTTGGAACTTGGACCGGCGGCAGCCTGATCTTTCCTCGCCTAACCCGCCAGGATAGAGTCGATGGCTGCCAGTTCGTCGGCGCTGAAGTCCAGCTTGCTCAGCGAGGCGACAACGTCATCGATCTGCTCCGGTCGGCTCGCGCCGATCAGGGCAGAGGTCA
>JAEURA010000048.1 GCA_016789005.1 Anaerolineae bacterium | reverse complement strand
CAGCGTCAGGTCGTAATTCGCGGCAAGGTATTCGGCGTGTTTACCGGTTCCGCAGGCGGCGTCGAGCAGCGCCCGCCCGGCAGACCGCCTGCGGGCGGCGATCCGTTCGTGGACGGCGCGCGCCTCTGCGGCGTAATCTTTGAAGCGGTAGACGGCATCGTAGATTTCCGCCGATTGAGTGAACATCGTCTGGCATCCTCACCATGCTTGCCACGCTCCTAACTATAGGCGAAACCGAGCGGGTCGTGTAGAGTTAGAAGCTGCGATGCAACCTCTGGCGCAAGGACCTGGCGTGATCGATCTCAATCCCATTTTGAACGCCGTTCGCCTCTCAGCAGCGGCGACCCGGCGCATCCGCGACGTCGGCATGGGCGCGCGCGACAAGGGACTGCATGATCCGGTGACGCTGGCGGACTACGCTTCGCAGGTCATCCTCTGCCGGGCGGTCGCCCAAGCCTACCCCGACGACGCCCTGATGGGCGAAGAGCGCGCCGCCGTCTTCGACAGCACGCTGGACGCCGCCGGACACGAGTCCATCGCCCGCTTCGTGAGCGAAACGCTGGACGAAACCCTGACGGTCGATCAGTGCCGCGCCTGGCTGGAACACGGGCGTGACCGTGACCCGGCGCGGCTGTGGCTGATCGACCCGGTCGACGGAACCAAGGGTTACATCGCCGGGCGGCGCTATGCCATCGCCGTCGCCCTGCTGGTAGAGGGACTGCCGGTCGCCGGCGTGATCGGCGCGCCAGACCCGACCGCCAGGGATGGCGGGCTGATCTGCTACGGACAGGGAACCATCGCCTGCATCCAGCCGATGAGCGGCGGGAGAGCCGAGCGAATCGCCGTTACGGCGCAGGCGGACCCGCGCAAGTGGCGCGCCGTCGAAAGCTTCGACCGCTCGCACGGCAATTTCAGCCGGGCGGCGCACGTCTATAATGCCCTGGGGATTGCCCCGTCGCGCGTCGGGCAGTACGACAGCCAGATCAAATATGCCATGCTCGCCGCCGGCGACGCCGAGCTGTTTTTGCGCTTCCCGCGCGACGATCAATGGGTCAATCTGGCGTGGGATCATGCGCCGGGCACGGCGCTCCTGCAGGCGGCGGGCGGCGTGATCACCGACCTGGAAGGCGCGCTGATCGATTTTTCGACCGGCGCACAGCTGACCGCCAGGGGCATGGTGGCGACCAACGGGATGATCCACGACCGCGTGCTGGAAGCCGTTCAGGAAGTGCTGAAAGCCGCCGAAGATCAGTGAAAAGGGACACAGATGAGCGAGCCGATACGGGTGCTGCATTTCGCCGACGTGCACATCGGCGTCGAAAACTACGGCGGAACCGACCCGGAGACCGGTCTGAGCCAGCGCGTCCGTGATTTTCTGCGGCGCATGGACGAAATGATCGACTACGCCCGCGAGCACGACGTCGATCTCACCATCTTCGCCGGCGACGCCTTCAAGACGCGCACGCCGAACCCCACCTTTCAGCGCGAATTCGCCTGGCGCATCCTCGATCTGGCGGCGTTAGCGCCGGTGGTGATGCTGGTCGGCAATCATGACCTGCCGCCAACGCTGATGAAGGCGTCGAGCGTCGAAATCTACCGGGTGCTCAGCGTGCCCAACGTCTGGGTCGCCGACAGCTTCGACGATGACGAAGGATTGAAGGTCGTCACCACCAAGCGCGGCGACGTGGTGGTCGGCACAGCGCCCTACCCGATCCGGTCGCGCCTGCTGGACGGCGTGCAGACCGGCGGTCTGACCATCGCCCAGACCGACGCCTACATGCTGCGCGAGCTGATCGCCTATCTCGAACGACTGGCGGACAAAGCAGCGACGTTCGACTGCCCGCGCATCCTGACGGGTCACCTGGCGGTCGATGGCGCGCACGAGGGCAGCGAACGTCTGATTAAGTTCGGGCGCGATGTGACCGTGCCCTATTCGGCGATCGGCGATCCGCGCTGGGATTACGTCGCCCTCGGTCACATTCATCAGTATCAGAACCTCTCCGCCGGGCGCGAAGGCAGACCGCCGGTCATCTACTCCGGCTCGCTGGAGCGCATCGACTTCGGCGAGGAACACGAGGCGAAGGGCTTCTGCTGGGTCGAACTGGAGCACGGCAAGACGACTTATCAGTTCCGCCGTGTCAAGGCGCGCCCCTTCAAGACGATTCGCCTGGACCTTCGTCAATCGCTCGACCCGACGCTGGAAGCCGTCGAGGCGGTCGAAGCCGAAAATCTGCGCGAGGCGGTGGTGCGTGTCATCCTGGCGCTGACGCCGGAGACCGACGCCAAATTGAAGCTGTCGATGGTGCGCGACGCGCTGATTCGCGGCGGCGCAAGCTACATCGCCGGGATTCGCCGCGAAGTCGAGCAGCCGGCGCGCGCCCGACTGGGAGCCAACCCCGAAGCGCTGACCGACATCGAACTGGTCGAGCGCTATTTCATCAGCAAAGATGCCGACTCCGTCCGCCGCGCCGCCCTGCTGGAAGCTGCCGAAGCCCTCTTCCAGACCGACGAGGCGAACGATCACTTGTAGGGAATAACGCGAAGCAAACCGGAGGCATCAGGAGTCTTCACCTTCGTGGTAGCGGGAGGTCATGGCGATGACCTCCCGCAGCGTTCCCACCAGCGCCAGGAGCGCGGGTGAACTGAGTGCAGAACGTCGACAGACCCTCACAGCAGAACTCGACGAAGCGCAGAATGCACCCCCGTCTTCGTAACGAATCACCCCCCTATGGGACTAATCTCATAGTCGGCTCAACTTGCCGTCGTATAATCAGCGCATTCAAATTGGATGATTGAGGGATAGCCGCATGTCAATTCTCGACGACATCATGGAACGCCGCCGCCAGGAAGCCAGCGCACGCGGCGCAGGACGCCTGCCGCCGGGGCAGTCGCTCACCTTCAAATTCCCCGTGCTGACCTACGGACCGACACCGCCGGTCAACCTGGAGACCTGGGACCTGCGCGTCTTCGGCGAGGTCAAAGCCGAAAAACGCTGGACCTGGGAGCAGTTCACGGCGCTGCCGACTACCACGCTCACCTGCGATCTGCACTGCGTCACCAAATGGAGCAAGTTCGATACCCTGTGGGAAGGCGTGCGCTTCCGCGATTTCGTCGAACTGTTCGGCGTGTCCGACCACGCCCGCTACGTGATCGCCCACTGCGAGCACGGCTACACGACCAACCTGCCGCTCGACATCATGATGGATGACGACGTGCTGCTGACCTACAAGTACGACGGCAAATGGCTGGAGCCAGATCACGGTTTTCCGCTGCGCACGCTGGTCCCCAAGCGCTACCTGTGGAAGAGCGCCAAATGGCTGCGGGCGCTGGAGTTTTCAGCGACCGACAAGCCGGGCTTCTGGGAGCGGAATGGCTATCACAATGAGGGCGACCCATTCAAAGAAGAGCGCTTCGACCGGCGCAGCCTGTTCTTCTAGCGTCTGACCCAATGAGCCGCAGAGTCTCCGTCGTGCTGGTCACAGCCCTCCTTCTCGCCGGGCTGCCTGAGGCGCTGCTGAACGCTGCGCCGGGAGCGCCTGCCCTGCCCCTGCTCAGCGGTCCGGTCGTCGCCGTCGATACTGCCGCCCAGGATCAGTTTCGTTTGTACGACGTGGGCAGCGGCGTCGTCCGCACGCTGGATTTTGACGGGCGCTGGGTGCGGCTGTGGGGGTTCTCGCCCGATGGCTGCCGCATCCTGTACACCCAGCAGGAGGGGCTGGTTCCCGGCGCGCTCTACAGCGCCCGGCTCGATGGGAGCGACCGCCGATCGCTGGTCCGGTACTCCGGGTCAGAAACGTGGGGCGTCTGGGAGCCGGCATGGTCGCCTTCCGCCGCCGACCCGCGCATCGCCTTCACCCTGGTGCGCAGCGCCGGCGGCGAAACCTCGCACCACATCGCTTTCATCGACGGGCAAAGCGGCGCGGGGAGCAGCGAGCCGGCGTTCTACAGCGTCAGCGGTGACGAGCATACCGCCCGCTGGTCGCCCGATGGGCGCTGGCTGGTCTACGCCGCCTATGAGACCCGCACGGCGGGCGCTGACGTGTTCTCTACCGCCGCGCCGGGGCAAAGCGGCGCACAGCTTCGCGAAGCCGACCTGTGGATCGTCAGCGCCGATGGCACGACCAAGTATCGTCTGACCGATTTCCCCACCGGCAGCGTCACCATGCCGCGCTGGTCGCCCGATGGCGATCTGATCAGCTTCGTCTATTCAGCGCAGCCCGGCTTCGATACCGTCTGGATGATCGGCATGGAGCCGGGGTCGGCTCCGACGCAGATCACCTACGGCGCGTCGGTGATCCTGGACCTGACCTGGCAGCCAGACGGTGCGGCGCTGACGATCAGCACGCGCGAATTCAACGGAATGCGCGAGAATCGTCTGTGGCGGATCGGGCTGGTGGGCGGCGCAGACGCCAGCGCCGAGCAGATCATCACCGACGCCGCGCTGCGCTATCACGACTATCCGCGTTACAGCGCGGACGGCGGATGGCTCGCCCTGCGCGCCGAGTATGGCTTGGCGCTGGTCGATACCCGGGCTGGCGGCTGGCAGTGGCTCGAACGCGACGCGCTGGGCAACACGCCGCCCGTCTGGACGCCCGCCGGTTTTCAGGGCGAAGCTGCCTGCGCCTGATTCTGGCAGACTCACCGAAGAGGAGACAGCGATGTCCGACGACCCGCAGGCGAACCGCAGCCGTCTGGTGCAGTGGGAAGACCCGGCGATCACCGCGCGCGCCGGCGCGACCATGAATGGTCTGGAACTGCTTCAGGCGATGATTGATGGCGAGATTCCCCCGCCGCCGATCTCGCAGCTGCTGAACTTCCACCTGTCGGAGGTGGAAGCCGGGCGGGTGGTCTTCACCGGCGAAACGGGCGAGTTTCAGTACAACCCGATGGGCACGGTGCACGGGGGAGTCGCGGCGACCCTGCTGGATTCGGCGATGGCGTGCAGCATCCTGTCGACGCTGCCGCAGGGTGTCTATTCGACCACCGTCGAGCTGCATATCAACATGGTGCGCCCGCTCTTCGCCGAAACCGGCAGGCTGATCTGCTCGGCAGAGATCATCCATGTCGGCAAGACGGTCGCCACCGCGCAGGGACGTCTGACCGACGCCGCCGGCAAGCTGTACGCGCACGGGACGACCACCTGCATGATCCTGCGCCCCTAGCTGTCCAGCCCGTAGACGCGCGTATCCGGGCGGAATGCCGCCCAGGCGAACCAGAAATGGGGCGCGGCGAACTGAGCTTCCAGCCTCCTGCCCATCATCTCGCCATCGACTGCCTCGCCGAAGACGTTCCAGCGGCTGCCGGTGGCGTCATCGCGCAGCGCTCCCGCCTCGTCGAGGCTGAACATCAGCGTCTCGCCCTCCAGCGTCCGGCTGTAGAGCGCCGCCATGCCAACGTCGCGCGACTCGTCGATGGCGTTCTGGTCGAGCGCGCTGGCTGCGCCGGGCTGCCAGAGCGCGACGACTTCCCGTCCCCCGACCATATCGTTGACCACCCGCTCCTGTGAAAGCGCGGCGAACGGATATGCAACCGCCTCGCCGCCGATCACTCCCGCCAGCACGCGCTCGGTCGCCGGCAGACGCGGATCGACCGCGCCGCTGAACAGGAAGGGGTCTGCCGTCGAGTCGTAGCCCACATAAGGGTTGCTGCCATAGCTGCGGCTGAAACCGGTATCGCGTGAAAGGACTTCGCCTTCAGGGAAGCGGGCGGTGAACTCACCGAAACTGACCACCCACGATGGCAGCAGTTCGAGATGGGTCCCCGTCAGGCTGCCGACGATGGCTTCCCCGGTGAACTGCTGCCACCAGCTCTGCGTCTGGTCATCCCACATGATCATGTCGCTGTTGCGCAGATTGCCGGAGACGCCGAAGCGCAGCGTCATGCCATTCACACGGCGGTCGAAGGCGAGCGAGGCGTTGCACAGCGGGCAGAAGGTCACCGCCACCGGCACATCGGCGATCACGTCGTTGACGATCTCGTGCCAGATCAGGATCGCCAGCGGATAGGCGCGGGCGGTTTCGCCGATTTGCAGCACAACCACCGGCGACTGCGGGGCGAGCCACTGCGACGCTGCGCTGATCGTCTCGAACTGCGGATCGTCGATCGGCGGGATTCCATCGGGCGGCGGACCGCCGGACTGAATCTCGCGCAGATCCACGCTGCGGGTGCAGAAATCGGTCTTGTCCCAGTAATCCGGGGAAAAGCGAATGGTCACGCCGGCGAACGGGTCGCCGCACGAGTTTTGAGCAGCAGCGGTGACAGCCGTCAGCGTCAGCGCGATGACGAACACAGCGCGCGAAATCATAGCGCGGGAGCCTCCACGACTCAGCTTGAAGCACCCAGCGTAGCAGCAAGAGATTACCTGAACCTTACGCGCCGCCGGGTCGCCCGTGTGAGGAAGCGCAAGGCAGTTTTCAAATACGCGCTAGCGCAGCCGCGTCCAGATGCCAGAATCGCTGCCGCTGAAACGATAGACCGCGCCGCCCGGCGCATCAATGTAGAACGCGCCGCTCCCGCCGGGCGCGCCTTCCCACTGGATGGTGCGCGGGTCGGCGTTGATGTCCGTCGTCCCCCAGCCGATCGCGCCGTTCCAGCTGCCGATGGGCGCGAGCGTGCTGTAATACGCCCAGTTGAACATCTGCGCCGGGATGAACCGCCCGCTCGGCGGCGCGCTGCTGTTGATCGTCGAGCCATCCCAGCCGTTGGCATAAGCGATATAGCGCGATCCTTCATCCTGAAGCCCATAGATGCGGTTCAAGCCGTTGGCGTTGACGAAGAGCATCACCCCGCGCTCGAAAGGCTGGAAGCGCCCATCGCCGATCGCCCCGGCGGCAGTCGGGCATGAAGCATTTGGCGGGGCGTATTGATCGCCAAAGAACCAGTTGACCGGGCAGGTGAGCGTGATCTGAAGCGTACGCGCCACCTCCGCGCCCCCGCGCACGGCGACGAAGCGATAGGTCAGCAGCCGCCCCAGGGTGTCGGGTACAATCACCGCATACGTGCCGGTCGGCAGGACGGGGAAGGTCTGAATGGGCACGCTGTTTGCGCCGAGCAGTTCCAGCCGCGCGCCGTCCGCCTGCGATGAAAAGGCAAAGGTCACAGGGGAATTCGGCAGGACGTTCTGCGTCGTGGTCCCGAACGAATAGATCGTGGGACCGGGATAAGTGGGCGTCGCGGTCGGCAGCGGCGTAGAGGTGGTGGTGTTCGTCGGCAGCGGCGTCAGCGTGGGCAGCGGCGTCCGAGTGCGTGTCGGCGAAGGCGTCAGAGTCGGATAGCGTGTCTCCGACGGAGTCAGCGAGGGTGTGAAAGTATTGGTCGGCGTGAAGGTATTGCTCGGCGTGAGCGTCGGCGTATGGCTCGGCGTGCGGGTGCTCGTCGGCAGCGGTGTTAGACTATAGGTCAGCGACGGCGTGAAGGTGAAGGTCGTCGTCACAGACGGCTGCGGCGTATCCGTCGGCGTGTTCGAGGGTGTGAAGGTGAAGGACGGCGTGAAGGTCGGAGTCACGCTGTCGGTGGGCGTCGGCGTGATGGAAGGCGTCGCAGTGACGGTTGGCGAAGGAAGCTGCGCCAAAGTTGGAAGCGGCAGCGTCGGTTCTGGCGTGTTCGTACAGCCAACCGCGATCAGGATCATCAGGGCAAACATGAATCGAGTGATACGCATGGGAGACCGCCTTTCTGCCTTTGCCCGCCGCATAGGGTGGTTCGTTCTCTCCTTTACTATACTGTGGACCGCCGGAGCGTGCCAGACGACCAACGTACCGCCAGACGCCGACGCGATCTTGACGGCGACGACGGCGGGGACCGAGCGACCAGCGCTGCTCACCATCCCCACGCAGCCCCGACGAAGCATCTTCACGCCTACACCAAGCGCCGCGCCGCCGACCACCGCACCGCCGTCACCGATCTTCTCAGTCGGGGAAAGCGTCTTTGACCAATCGGCAGAGCGCTTCGGCGAGTCCCGCGCTGTCGTCCCGGAGGAAAACCACACTGTGAAGATCGGCGAGTCCGCCGGCGGGCGAGCGATCACAGCGCAGCGCTTCGGCGCGGGCGGACGCAAGCTGATCCTGATCGGCGGCATTCACGGCGGATGGGAGGGCAACACCGTTGAACTGATGGAAGCGCTGATCGCCCATTTCGAGACCACGCCGCAGGATATTCTCCCAGGCATGACGCTGATCGTCATCCCGGTCGCCAACCCCGACGGGCTGGCGCTTGGGCGAACGGAACGTGGGCGCTTCAACGCCAACGGCGTCGATCTCAACCGCAACTGGTCCTGCGAGTGGTCGCGTGAAGCGTATTGGCGGCAGCAGGTGGTCAACCCCGGCGTCCGCGCCTTTTCCGAACCGGAAAGCCTGGCGCTGGCGAATTTCATCCTGGCGGAGCGCCCAGATGCCGCTCTCTTTTTCCACAGCGCGGCGAACGGCGTCTTCCCAGGAAACTGCGCCGGGGATCACGGCTCACTGGCGGTGGCTTCGGTGGTTGCCGAGGCTGCCGAGTATGCCTGCTGCGATGGGTTCAGCGCCTACCCGGTGACCGGCACGGCGGCGACCTGGGCGGATGGCGAAAGCATCCCGGCGGCGGATGTCGAGCTGACCCAGAGCGAGACGCCGGAATTCGAGCGCAATCTGCGCGCTATCATCGCTCTGCAAGCCTGGCTGACGAGGAACGACGATGCTCCCTGACCGACTCGCCATCTATCGAACCGGTCCGCTGGCGGAACTGCTGACCGTGCTGCTGCGCCAGCTTCGCCGACCGCTGGCGGCGCAGGGGGCAGTCCTCAGCGATGCCGATTGTGAAGAGGTCGCCGGGCGGATCACTCGGCGCGAGGTGCGCGACGCTGAAGCTGATGCCGCGCTGACAGCGGCGCTGATCCGCGTGGTCGAAGAGAGTCGGGGCGCTCTGGCGGCGTGGGGTCTGACGTTCGAGCAGTCGATGATCACCGAGATCGGCGATCTGCCCAACTGGAACACGACTGGTGAATTTCTGGAGGTCGCCGCCGAAAAGACCAACGCCGAACTGCGCATTTCCGCCGGGTCAGCAGTACTGGCAGCGCTGGGCGACGTGCGCTATAGCGACCTGCTGCTGTTTCTGGCTGCCGGGGAAGGCGGTGAGGCTGCCGACGTAGAAGCGATCATCGCGCGGCGGATGCTGGGGTTCGCCTGTGGGGTCGCCGACGATGCGCCGGACGGGCTGGAACAACTGCGCGCCTGCATCGAACGGGCAAAATAAAACCGCCGGGCGTGCGCCCGGCGGTTCGTTGGTGTCAAGCTTAGCTGACGACGGTGACGGCGGAAGCCTGCTTGCCCTTCTTGCCGTCGGTGATTTCGAACTCGACCTTGTCGCCCTCATTCAGCGTCCGGAAACCCTTCGACTGAATTTCGGAGTAGTGGACGAACAGATCAGGACCATTTTCCTGAGTGATGAAGCCGTAGCCCTTTTCACTGTTGAACCACTTCACCGTACCGCGAGTGCGCTGTCCCATGTTTCTTCTCTCCTGAAAGGACACCTACAGACTGAATTTGGTTTTGCTTCTAGCCGGGGCATTACACCGTCAAACTTCCAGGAGGACTTGCGCGGTATTGCTTACCACCATGGCTAAATCGACGCCTAACCACTGCGCCGATGTGGTGAAGACAACATGTCCTGCTCAAACCACATTGCATACTCATCGTATGACAGTTTTTCAAAATTGTCCAGCAGAAAACTGGTATTTCGCAAAGTTTTAATCCCTGGCTGTGTTATACTCCTGAGAAACGAACAAATGCTCTATGAAAGTGACCATGGCGAAGACGCGAACAACATATGTCTGTCAGAATTGTGGGCGGCGGTCGCCGCGCTACATGGGGCGCTGCCCGGCGTGCGGCGAATTCAACGCGATGATCGAGGAGATCGCCGAAGTCTCCAAAGGGGGGGGGCGCGAGCGGACGCGGGCGGCGCTGCCCGCCAGCCAGGCGCAGCGTCTTGACGAGGTGACTTTCGACCAGGAGCAGCGCATCACCGTGCCCATCGGCGAATTCAACCGAGTCATGGGCGGCGGCATCGTGCCGGGGAGCATCACGCTGATCGGCGGGGACCCCGGAATCGGCAAGAGCACGCTGATCACCCAGGTCAGTGCCCTGCTCTCACAGGCGACCGGGCGCGTCCTCTACGTCAGCGGCGAGGAGAGCGCCCGGCAGATCAAAATGCGCGCCGAACGCATGGCGATTCAAGCCGACGAACTTTACCTGCTCACCGAAACCAACCTGTCGTCCATCCTGGAGCAGGTCGAGCGGGTGGACCCCATGCTGGTGATCGTCGATTCCATACAGACGCTCTACACCGAAGACAGCGAGTCCTCGCCGGGCAGCGTCACCCAGGTGCGCGAATGTGCGGCGCGGCTGCAGATGCTCGCCAAGACCACCGGCATGAGCGTCTTTCTGATCGGTCACGTGACCAAGGAAGGGGCGATTGCCGGTCCGCGCGTGCTGGAACACATCGTCGATACCGTCCTGTACCTGGAGGGCGATCCGTTTCAGGCGTACCGGCTGCTGCGCAGCGTCAAGAACCGCTTCGGCGCGACCAGTGAGGTCGGCGTCTTCGAGATGACCGGCGAGGGCATGAGCGAAGTCGCCAACCCGTCGGAGATGTTCCTGGCGGAACGGGTCATCAATGCGCCTGGAACCAGCATCGTCGTGGCGATGGAAGGCACGCGCCCCATCCTGGTCGAAATTCAGGCGCTCACCAGCCCGACCACCTTCGGCAACCCGCGCCGCACCCCCAACGGCGTCGATTACAACCGCCTGCTGCTGGTCAGCGCCGTCCTGACGCGCCGGCTGGGGCTGCGGCTGCACGAACAGGACGTCTTCGTCAACGTCATCGGCGGCATCAAGATCGATGAGCCGGCGTCCGACCTGGCGATGGCGATGGCACTGGCGTCGAGCTATTTTGACAAACCCCTGCCTTCTGACATGGCGTACGTCGGCGAGATCGGTCTGAGCGGCGAAGTGCGCGGGGTGGCGCAGCTGCCCGCGCGGCTCAACGAGGCGCACAAAATCGGATTCAAGCGGGTGATGATCCCGAAGCTGCGCCGCAAGCTGCCCCCGCTGCCCGGCGATCTGAAGGTGATCGAAGTGCGGCACGTCGGCGAAGCGATGGCGCACAGCCTGCCAAAAGACTGATCCCGGTCTGCTACAATAGGCGGTGGATGCAGGAGTATCACGGGAGACAGTCGTCGTGAACCACGAATCGCGCGCGCCGCTCCGCCGCCAGATACTGACCGTTGCAGGTGTTGGAGCCGGGATCGTCGCGCTGATCGCACTGCTGACTTCGGGCAGCGATTTTGGAACTCTGCTGAGCATCTTCAGCACGCGGTTCCTGGGCATCTTCATCGAAGCGGTTCCATTTTTGCTGCTCGGCACGTTCGTTTCCGGGCTGATCGAAGCCTTCCTCACGGCAGAAGACATCGCCCGCGTCGTCCCGCGCAACCGCGTGCTGGCGACGGTGGTCGGCACGTTCATGGGCTTCACTTTCCCGGTCTGTGAGTGCGGTGTCGTCCCGGTGGTGCGGCGGCTGTACAGCAAAGGACTGCCCCTTTCGGTCGGCGTAACTTTCCTGCTCGCCGCGCCAGTCATCAACCCGATCGTGCTGGCGAGCACAGCGGCGGCATTCGGCATCGGCGAGGTGCTGATCGGGCGCATCATCATCACCATCATCGTCGCTTTCAGCATCGGGCTGGTCTTCGCCGTCGCCGCCCGCCCTCAGGAGGTCCTGCGCAGCGCTCATCTGCCGGTCGCCCCGGTCATGGGCGGATCGGGCGAACTGCCGGTCATGCCGCTCCTCAGCGCCTCCCCGCCGCGAAAATCGCTCCCTGCCGGGCTGCGCGACGCCGTCAGCCTCGCCGGCGACGAATTCTTCGAGATGGGGCGCTACCTGATCATCGGGTCGATGCTGGCAGCCGCCATGCAGACCTTCATCAGCCAGGAATTTCTGCTGGCGCTCGGTCGTGGACCGATCATCTCGGTGATCGCCATGCAGGGACTTGCCTTCCTGCTGAGCGTCTGCTCAACCGTCGATTCATTCCTGGCGCTGGCATTCGCCGGCACGTTCACCACCGGGTCGGTGCTGGCATTCCTGACTTTCGGACCGATGGTGGACATCAAATCGATGCTCATGTTCCTGGGCGTCTTCCGGCGGCGCATCGTGCTCTATCTGATCCTGCTGCCCCTGCTCATGACGCTGCTGATCGGCATCTGGATCAACCTGAATCTCGCTCTGTGAGTCCTGTTCGCTTGGTGGAGTTACCAAACGATGTCTGTCCTCAACGCCCATCCCGAACACGATCACGCCCCTGAGCACGGCGGCGCACAGACGACGCAGCTCTGGCTCAAAACGGCGATCCTGCTCGGTCTCGGCATCTATTTCGTCTACAACATCCTGACCGGCAACCTGACCAATTACATCAACGAGCGTTTCGCCTGGCTTTCCTACGTAGCGGCGGCGCTCTTCCTGGTCATCGGCGCATACAGCGCGTGGCATCTGCTGACCGCCCATCGCGGTGGACATGGTCAGCACGCGGCGCACGAACAGGATCATGATCACGATGGGCACGCACACGGCGAGATCTCCTGGGGCATCCTGGCGATTGTGGCGATCCCCCTGCTGCTCGGCACGCTCATACCGTCGCGCCCGCTCGGCGCCGAGGCGGTCAGCGGCGGCGTCAACATCTCGGCGGTCGAATCTGCCCAGGTGACGGTGCTCAGCGTCCCGCCGCTGGAACGCAACGTCCTGGATTGGCTGCGCGCCTTCAACCGCGAGACGGACATGACGGCATTCGACGGACAGCCAGTGGACGTGATCGGCTTCATCTATCGCGAGCCAACCTTCGCCGACGATCAGTTCATGGTGGCGCGCTTCACGGTGAGCTGCTGCGTGGCGGATGCCAGCGCCATCGGTCTGGCGGTGCAATCGGCGGAGACGGCGTCGCTGGATCAAGGCATATGGGTGCGGGTGCAGGGGACACTTCAGGTCGGCGACTTCCGGGGCGAGCGTCTGCCGGTGATCCAGGCGTCGCAGATCGATGTGGTCGATCAGCCCGATCATCCCTACCTCTACCCGTGAGGACGCTCATGGTGAAACTGACGTTGAGCCGCTTCGACCGGCTGGTGCTGCTGACAGCCGCCGCCCTGGTCGCCGCCATCGCGCTGACCACCCTCATGGGCGACCGCGTCGGTGTGCTCCTGCAGCGCGTCGCACCGCTTGGTGAAAACGCCGGTCACAGCACCAGCCCGATCCTGATCACCTTCAGCGAGCCGATGGACCGCCCGACGGTCGAGTCAAGGCTGCGCACCGATCCTCCCGTCGATGGCGCATTCAGCTGGAGCGGACAGACGATCACCTTCAAGCCAAGCCGCGCCTTCACACCCGGTTCGAACGTCACCGTCATTCTGGAAAAGGGCGCACGCGCCGAAGCCGGGCGCGAGGTGCTTTCGGAATACCGGTTCGGCTTCACCGTTGCGCCGCTTCAGGTGGCGTATCTCTTCCCGGCGGATGGCATCCCGCAGAACATCTGGATCGCCGATCCGATGCAGCCGGAAGGAGCGAGACAGATCACCGACAGCCCGACCGGCATCTTCGATTTCAGCGTCAGCCCGGATGGCGCGCAGATCGCCTTCAGTGAGGCGAACACGCTGGAGAATACCTACGACATAAAACTGCTGACCCTGGCGACGGGCGAGCTGCGCCAGCTCACCAACTGCATCGATGCCAGCTGCACCAACCCGGTCTGGAACCCAAACGGACGGCAGATCGCCTATGAGCGCGTCGAATACAACACGGGCATGGATAATCTCGGACAAAGCCCAACACGCATCTGGCTGATCGACCTGGAGAACAGCCCGGCAACCACCCGCCCACTGCTCAACGAGACGCAAATCCTCGGCTACAGCCCGCAGTGGTCGGCGGATGGGCGGCGCATCGCCTTCTATGATCGCGGCTCGATAGCCACGCTGGTCCACGATTTGAGCGACGGACGCATCCTCGCCGTGCCCAATAGTTCCGGCGCGCCGGGAACGCTCTCGCCCGACGGGTCTCAGCTGGCGTACGCCGAACTGGTCGTGCTGGAAGGCGGGGGGTCCCGCTCTATCCTGCACCTCGTCGATCTGGAGACCGGTTCGGACCGAGAATTCACCGTCGGCGACGATCTGGTCAGTGATCAGCGGGCGCAGTGGAGTCCAGATGGCAGCATGCTGGCGGTGGCGCGCCAGAACGCCGCCGCCGTCCGGGGGACGCAGATTGTGCTGATCGCTGTCGAAAGCGGCGAGACCCAGCAGTTCACCGACGATCCCCGCTACGCCAACGCCTTCTTCTGGTATGATCCGACCGGCGCACAGTTAGTCGTCCAGCGCTTCCCAGAGCTGGGCGAAGATATGCAGCCGGACCCGCTCGCCCGTCCGCAGATCTGGACGTTCGATCTGGCGACAGGCGGCGGGGTGATGGTCGCCAACAACGGCTTTCTGCCGCGCTGGATCCCTTGACTGACAAGAGAGAATTCGCACCCCATGCCCAACCCGACGCCAATATGTCAGAACGATCACGGATGGGTGATCGAAACTCGTACCACCGCCTACGCCCTCGGCATGAACAGCGCCGGGATGCTCGCCCACCGCTACTGGGGCGCGCGCCTGCCCCGTCTGGAAGACTACCCGCCAGCCCCGACGCCCATCGAATGGGCGTCGTTCAACGGTGCGGCGAGCATCATCCCGCTGGAATATCCCGGCTATGCAGGGACCGACTACACCGAACCATGTCTGAAAGTCGCTTTCGCTGATCACGTCCGCGACGTGGTACTGCGCTTCGACCGCGCCGACATCGAGGGCGATATGCTGACCCTCACCCTCAAAGATGCCCATTATCCGCTGACGGTGCAGCTGCACTACCAGACGCATGTCGAGTATGACCTGATCGCCCGATGGGTGACGGTGATCAACGCCGGCGATGCGCCGATCCGGCTGGAACGAGTCGCCTCGGCGCAGTGGCATGTGCCGTTCGGCGGCGACTATCAACTGACGCACCTGAGCGGAAAATGGTACGACGAGATGCATCTGCGACGTGAACCGCTCCTGCCGGGCGTCAAGGTCATCGAAAGCCGGCGCATCACCACCAGCCACCAGCACAGCCCATTCTTCGCCATCGACCGGGGACATGCCGACGAGACGACCGGCGAGGTCTGGCTCGGCGTCCTGGCGTGGAGCGGCAATTGGAAGCTGATGGCGGAAGTCACCGAATTTGCCTCGACCCGCGTGAGCATCGGCATCAATGACTGGGATTTTGAATGGACGCTCAAGGCGGGCGAGCGCTTCACCACCCCTTACAGCCTGGGAGCGTACAGCGCCGCCGGCTACGGGAACGCCAGCCGCGCCCTGCACGACTTCATCCGCGATACGGTGCTGCCGCACGGCAGGACGCCGCATAAGGTCCTGTACAACTCCTGGGAGGCGACTTTCTTCGCCGTCGATGAGCCGTCGCAGATCCGTCTCGCCGAGCTTGCCGCCGAGATGGGCGTCGAACTGTTCGTCATGGACGATGGATGGTTTCGCGGGCGCAGCCTGGACAACGCCGGTCTGGGCGACTGGACGCCCGACCCGGTGAAATTCCCGAACGGCTTGAACCCGCTGATCGCCAGGGTCAATGCGCTCGGCATGGACTTTGGCTTGTGGATCGAGCCGGAGATGGTCAACCCGGACAGCGACCTCTACCGCGCTCACCCAGACTGGGCGATCCACTTCCCTACCCGCCAGCACACCCAGATGCGCAGCCAATTGATCCTCAACCTGGGGCGCGAAGACGTACAGGACAACCTGATCGCGCAGATCGACTGGCTGCTGACCCACCACAACATCACCTTCATCAAGTGGGATATGAACCGCAATGTCAGTGAACCCGGTTGGGCAGAACTGGGCGAGCATCAGCGCGAGCTGTGGGTGCGCTACGTCCAGGGGGTGTATCGCGTCTGGGGAACGCTGCGCGAGCGGCACCCCCAGGTCATCTGGCAGAGCTGTTCCGGCGGCGGTGGACGTGCCGATCTCGGCATCCTGCGCTTTGCCGATCAGGTCTGGATCAGCGACAATACCGAGCCGACGGCACGGCTCGGTATCCAGGAAGGCTATTCGATGGTTTTCCCGGCGAACACGATGGAAGCCTGGGTGACTGATTCTGGCGCGCCTTATGTGCCGCTGTCGTTCCGCTTCCATGTCAGCATGTGCGGTTCGCTGGGCGTCGGCGGGCATCTGCTGCACTGGACGCCGGAGCAGCGCGCCGAAGCAGCGGAACACGTCGCCCGCTACAAAGCTATCCGCGAAATCGTGCAGTTCGGCGACCAGTACCGGCTGATTTCCGCTCAGGCGAACGCTTTCTCGGCGGTGCAGTACATGAGCAAGGACAAGACCGAAGGCGTGCTGTTCGCCTTCCGCACCCACCTGCCGACCCCGGCGATCCTGCCGCCGATTACCCTCCAGGGTCTCGACCCAGAGGCGATCTATGAGATCGAAGGCTTCGAGCAGCCGCGCTCCGGCGCAGCCTGGATGCACGCCGGACTGCGCATCGAACTGCACGACTATCAGAGCGCACTGCGCTCCATTCGCCGAGTCGGAACCAACTCGTGATACCATGAGACCATGAATACTCAGACCCCCGAAACCACACGCTCGCGCACCAGCCCGGTGCTGATCATCTTTCTCGTCCTGCCGCTGCTGGCGCTGCTGGCGGCGGCGCTCTTCATCCTGACCACTGCGCTCACCCCGTCGCGCGTCGAGCCGACGCCGGAACCGGTCGCCTTCCCCAGCGACGCCGACGTGATCAACGCGCCGATGATCGACTTCACGCTGACGACGCTCAGCGGCACGGAGATCAGCCTGAGCGACTTCCAGGGCAGGATCGTCTTCCTGAATTTCTGGGCGACCTGGTGCGGTCCCTGCGAGCGCGAACTGCCGGCGCTGCAAGCCTTCGCCCGCCAGCAGATGAACCTGCCGGATGGCGCGGTGGTGCTGGCGGTCAACCAGCAGGAAAGCGCCGAAGACGTGCAGCGCTTTCTCAACGCGCGCAGCATCAGCGCGCTGATCATCCCGATGGACGTGAACGGCGATGTGGGCGACATGTATGGCGTCTTCAACCTGCCGGTGACGTTTGTCATCGACCGCAACGGCGTGGTGCGCTATCCCAAGTATGGCGAAGTGACCGCCGCCGATCTCGAAGCCTACATGGCTGAGCTGAACACCAATGAGGCGACCTGATCCTCATCCCTGTCGGATGTACCCGTAAATGAGGCTGCCCTGATGGATATCATCCGCGCCTTCACCTATCCGTTTGACGACCGCGCCTGGGTCGAAAAACTGCTGATCACGCTGGTCATCACAGCGGTGGCGATGCTGCTCACCCCGCTGCTGGTCGGGCTGCTCGGCTGGGCGGCGCTGCTGGGCTATCAAATAGAGATGGTGCGCAACTGGCGTATGGATATCCCCAACCCGCTGCCCTCGTGGAATGACTTCAGCCGCCTGATCAACGCCGGGGTGTATCCGATGATCGCGCTGATCCTCTACCAGATTCCCAACTTCATCATCAGCGGGACGATCTTTATCCTGGGGCAGGGTCTTGATGCGGGTGTGGTCGGCAGCGCGCTGACTCTCTTCTTCAGCTGCTGCATGCTGCCGATCCTGGTCGCCTACAACGCCATTACACTTCCGATGTATGCGCTCGCCACCGGCAGGTTCGTTGATTCCCCGCGTTTGGGCGTCTACTTCGAAATTGGCTACCTGCTGGTGACCTTGCGCGACCACCTGAGCGCGGCGATCCTGTATCTGATCTTTCTGGTGATCGCCAGCCTCATCCTGGGACTCCTTGGCGCGCTCACCCTTGGCGTCGTGCCGCTGGCGATGGGGATCGCCGTGTTCGGCGCGCTCAACGGGCAGCTTGCGACCGAGATCCTCGGCAAACCCAAACGCGACACCGAACCGAACAAGGCGAAGCGGCGCTAGATCTGGAATCCCCCGGTGACGTGGACGATCTTCTGCTTGTAGTTGTGCACGAACTCGGTCAGCCTGTCGTGCAGCGCCGTCCAGTCGTTGCTGGACAGGATATCCTGCATCGTCTCCAGGTCTTTGGCGATGCCCTCGGTGAGCATCTGCGGCGTATCTTTGCTCCGGCTGTAGACCGTGTACCAGGCTCCTGTCGGCTGCAAGCCGAGGCGCTGCACGCCAGGGACCCACTCACGCACGACGAATTCGAAATACTCCTGATCGCGCCCTGGCTTAATGTCCCAGTTCATCAGCAGTTTGACGCTCATGGTACGGCAATCCTTCATGCCTCATTGAATTTGCGGGAATGGCTGGCTAGGCTGATGGCGTCAGGACGATGATCTGCGGCTGATCCCAGACATCCGACGCCGACACCTTCAGGATGTCGGTCTCCTGCCCTTTGCTGACGCCCATCGCCTTCAGGAACTTATCGACCGGGTCCAGCTCTATCGCCAGATCAGGAAGCGCATAATGCATCGGCACGACATAGTACGGTTCGATCAGCGCGACCAGCTCGGCAGCCTGTGCAGCTTTCAAGCCAAAGCCGCCGCCGACCGGAACCAGCAGCACGTTGACCTGACCGATCTCCTCGACCACCGTTTGATCGGGCACAGCCGCCAGATCGCCCAGATGCAGGACGGTGAGTCCGTCGTAGTCGATCAGGAATCCGACGTTCTCGCGTCCGTTGATGCTGTCATGCATGGCGATGCCCTTGATGAAGACGCCGCCGATTTCATACTCGCCGGGGCGGTACAGGGTCAGACGACTGCCCTTGACCGCATCGACGTTATTGTGTCCCGGTACATCGTGGCTGATGGTGACCACATCGCCTTTGATCTTCGGCGAGGGAAGACCGATAGCATCCTGGAAGGGATCGGTCACAAAGGTGACGCGACCGCGCTCGGTGATGCGAAAGCAGCTCAGCCCAAACCACGTGATTTCCAAGTTTCGTACCCTCGCACTGCTCTGTAATGATGGTTATTATACCCCAACTCACGAGCAGGAGGATAGAGCCAGATTAGCAAATCTGTTCTGATAACCACGCATCGCCCTGCGCCTGATTCCATCGACGACCGCTTTGCTGGGTCGCTCGACTCGCGCTGGTTCGTGACCGAAGTGGGTGGGGGTCTTGTCAGGCCGCGCGCCGACGCGCTGGCGCTGACCCTGCGCGCCAACGGGCATGCCTACAGCAACGCTCAGATTACCGACTACCCCTACCCGCCGGGGCAGTTCCCCTGGCAGCCGCCCCTGCGCCTGACCGTGACGGCGCGCGCCAGCGCCCCTGGCAGCCGCCTGGTAGGAACGGCGGGATTCGGCTTCTGGAATCACCCCTTCTCGCCCGACATCAGACGTCTGCCGCGTCTGCCGCGCGCCATCTGGTTCTTCTTCGGTTCGCCGCCGAACAACATGGCGCTGGCAAAGGACGTGCCGGGTTTTGGCTGGAAAGCGGCGACTATCGACGCCAGCGGACGCGGCGCGCTGGCGCTGATCCCTATCGCCCTGCCGCTCATGCTGGCGATGCGCCTGCCCACCGCCTACGAAGCACTGTGGGGCGGCGTTCAGCGCCATCTGGGCATCAGCGAGCGCCTCCTCGACGGCGATCTGCTGAGCGAACGCCACACCTATACGCTGGAGTGGTGGGGCGACCGAGCGGTGTTCCGCGTGGATGACCAGATCGTCCATGAGTCGCCGGTTGCGCCGCGCGGCAGGTGCGGCTTCGTCGCCTGGATCGACAATCAGTATGCCGTCGCGACGCCGCAGGGGCGGCTGCGCTTCGGGATGATTCCGGTCGAACGCGAGCAAAGCTTGTCACTGGAACAGGTGAGCATTGAACCATTGAATGGGAGTGGTCGTAGATGAATACCTCGGTTCGCTGTGTCTTCACGAAGGACCTTGTGCCCGCCGATGTCGCCCGGCTCTTCGCGCAGACCGGATGGACCCGAACGCGCACCGAGGAACAGATCAGCCAAATGCTGATCGCCACGCCGCTGGTGCTGGCGGCATTCGACGGCGATCGGCTGATCGGCATCGCTCGCGTCCTGACCGACGACCTGTTTCGCGCCTATGTCGAAGACGTGATCGTCGATGAATCCTGCCGCGGACGCGGCATCGGCAAACAGATCATGGAAGCCCTCATGGAGCGTCTGGCGCATGTTGAGGAGATCACCTTCAACTGCGAAGAGCATTTGATCCCGTTCTACGAGCAGTTTGGCTTCGAGCGCTTCTCCATGACGTTCATGCATATCTGGCGGGGGGGCGGATGACCAATCTCGATCTGGCATGCCGCGCCCCGCTGCCCGAAACCGCTCGCGAGGCGGTTCGGCTGTTCAACGCCGGGGATTTCTATGGGCAGCACGATCTGTTCGAGGCGCTGTGGCGGGCGACTCCCGGACCGGAGCGAGATCTCTATCAAGGGGTGCTCCAGGTGGGCGTCGCCTACTACCAGATCACCCGCGGGAACGCCCTGGGCGCGGCGAAGATGCTGCTGCGCGCCGCCCGCTGGCTGGATCGCCTGCCCGCCGTCTGCCAGGGCGTCGATGTCGCGCGGCTGCGTATCGACTC
>JAEURA010000047.1 GCA_016789005.1 Anaerolineae bacterium | reverse complement strand
TCTCGCGCGAGGCTGCCACCCGTTTCTCGTTCTTCCTAGCGCTGCCAACCCTCGGCGGCGCGACCCTGGCGGATCTGCTGCTCAGCCTCGACGAAATCAGCGGCGACAGCCTGCCCTTTTTCTTCCTGGGAGCGGTCGTTTCGGCGATCACGGCGTGGTTTTCCATCGGCTGGCTGCTGCGCTACGTCAGCCGCAACAGCTTCACGCCGTTCGGAGCCTACCGCATCGCCGCCGGCGCGATAATTCTTGTATTGGCGGCTGCCGGCGTAATCTGATTGCATCACAGGCGCAGCGGCGTCATAATCCAGTAACCAAGGGTCATCGCGCCGCGCACCTCAGGCGTGCGCGCAGATTGTAGAGCAAATGACACGAATACTTGTGGTGGAAGACGCCCATACCCTTCGTAAGGACATCATGGAGATGCTCCAGTTCGAAGGCTTCGAGGTGGACAGTGCGGAGAACGGGCAGGAAGCCCTGGACATCATCCGCCGCAGCCCGCCGGACCTGATCATCAGCGACATCATGATGCCCGTGATGGATGGCATGCGCCTGCTGGAAATGCTGCGCGGCGATGTCGGCACCGCGACCATCCCGCTGATCTTCCTGACGGCGCGCAGTGACCGGCTGGACATGCGTCAGGGGATGGAACTGGGCGCCGATGACTTTGTGACCAAGCCATTCCACGTTGGCGAACTGCTGGCGACGGTCAAGACCCAGCTTAAGAAGCGCACCGTGCGCGAGCAGGAAGCCGAAAAGCGCATGGAAGACCTGCGGGGCAACATCATCATCGCGCTGCCGCACGAACTGCGCACGCCTCTGAACGCCGTGCTGGGCTTCTCGGAACTGCTGATCACCGATGCCAGCGAGATGCCGCCGGAGCGCGTCCGCGAGATGGCGCGCCACATCTACAACGCCGGGCAGCGCATCTTCAGCCTGGTGGACAGCTATCTGCTTTATGCACACCTGGAACTCACGCTGACCGATCCCCGCCGGGTCGCCGAAGCCCGCGCCGATCTCACCATGCACCCGGAATCGATCATCGCCCACAGTGCCCACGCGACCGCCGGTCGGCATCGCCGTGCCGAGCGTCTGAAGCTGGAACTGAAACCGGTGGACCGGGTGCGCATTGGCGAAGTCTATCTGAAGAAGCTGGTGGATGAGCTGATCGACAATGCCTTCAAGTTCTCGCCGTCCGATGCGCCGGTGCAGGTCGAAGGGGTGGTCGAAGGCAGCACGTATACCATCCGCATCACCGATTGGGGAGCCGGGCTGACGGCGGAGCAGATCGCCAACATCGGCGCCTACATGCAATTCTCCCGCCGAATTCAGGAGCAGCAGGGGACCGGGTTGGGGCTGGTCATTGCCGAGCGCATCTGCGGCTTGCACGAGGGCGTATTCCATATCGACAGTATGCCCGGCAGCGGGACGACAGTCACGGTTTCGCTGCTCATCCAGAAGGACTAAGTTCAGGCGGCGCGCCGCGCGTTTGTGCGCTTCGCCAAACTCGCTATAATAGCCGTCATAACTGCGACGCGCCCGCGGGAGGAGTACGGAATGCCGGTTCAACGGTTGCATAGAGGGTGGCTTGCTGTAGGGATCGGTATCCTGGTGCTCGCCGCAGGCTGTTTCCAGCCTGCTGGCGCTGGCTTGGAAGCGACCAGCCTTGCGCAGGCATTGCCCACGTTCACGCCGATTCCGACCGCGACGCCCACCGACACGGAAACACCCCTCCCGGTGGACACTCCGACGGACACGCCTTCGCCGACCATCGAGTTTCTGAGCACCGCTACACCCCTGACCCCGGAGGTCGAAGGGACCTTGGTGGCGATGGCGCAGGATATCGATCCGATCTGGCAGACGGCGACGGCGATCTACCTTCAGCAGATCGGCGGCGTGCAGATCGTCGAGCCGACCCAACCGCCCGCCATTGACCCCCTGCTGCTGACGGCGACGGCGCTGGTTCGCGAAGCGACGCAGACCGCCGAGTGGCCCATGACGGCATCCGCGGTAGCGCCGGTCTTCTTCACGCCGACCTGGACCGTCCCGGCGATCCTCCCGACTTCCGCCCCAATTCTTACCGGCACGGACTGCATTCATCAGGTTCAGGTCGTCAATGAAAACCTGTTCCGTATCGGTCTGGCGTACGGCGTGCATTATCTGGATATCGCCTACTACCCCGCCAACAGCATCGTCAACCCGAATCTGATTTACCTGGGACAGACGATTGTCATCCCCGGCTGCGGTTCGACGGGCAAGATCCCGCCGCCCACCTGGACGCCGGGTCCGACGCAGTCGTATCCGACGTATACCGGCGGGTATCCGACCTACACCGGCGGCGGGAGCGGGGCGACGTTCACCGGGCAGCCGTTCAACTACGTCGTCCAGGCGGGCGATACGCTCTTCCGCCTGTCGCTGAGCTACGGCGTGCCGATCTCGACCATCGTGGCGAAGAACCCGCAGATCGTCAACATCAATCTGATCTACGTCGGCGATACGCTGATCATCGGCTGACGCAAGGTAATTTGGGCGGCAGGACCGGCTCAGGCGCGAGCGCGGTCCCGCCAGAACAGACATCAGCTCAGACGGTACGCCCGCTGCGGTGGGCGGTTCTCTTTTCCCTGATGGAGAAGGTGTTCGATGCAGGAAGACGTCAAGACGACGACGCTGGTCTTTCAGGGGCGGGTCTTCGACCTGAGCGTACAGGAAGTGGTGCTGCCCAACGGCATGGCGGCGCGCCGCGAGATCATCACGCATCCGGGAGCGGTCGCCATCGCCGCGCTGGACACCGACGGCTGTCTGCTGATGGTGCGGCAGTATCGTTCGGCTGCCGGGCGGGTGCTGCTGGAAGTCCCTGCCGGGACCCTGGAACCGGACGAAGCCGGCAGTCCGGAAGTGTGCGCCGAACGCGAGCTTCAGGAAGAAGTCGGTTACAAGCCCGGCAGCCTGGAGAAGCTGGGGGGCATCTTCGTCGCGCCCGGCTATACCACCGAGTACATCCACCTCTTCCTGGCGACCGACCTGACCCCTTCGCGTCTCGATACGGATGACGACGAGATGATCGAGCTGGTGCGCGTCCCCTTCGAGGAAGCGGTGCGCAGGTGCGAGACGGACGAGATTTGCGACGCCAAGAGCATCGTCGCTATCACTCGCGCCTGGGCAGTTTTTCAGAACGCGCGGCGAGGCTGACGGGCGCGAGGGCATCTCGTTCGGGGGCAGGCTCGCCAATGGGGCTGATGCACCCTTGAGCCGAAGCATCGTCTCCATGTAGAATAAACATCCTGTTCTGACGATTGGGGTACGCCGCAGGGCGTATTTTTTTGGAGATAAGACCATGCAGCACGAATTGCTGGACGCCCTCAAGACGCCCGTCCCGAATCATCCTGAGTTCGGTCCTGGTGATAGCCTCAAGGTGCACGTCCGCGTCGTCGAAGGCGACCGCGAGCGTACCCAGGTCTTTCAGGGCATCGTGATCGCCACACACGGGGGCGGCAATGACCGCACGTTCACCGTTCGGCGTATCGCTTCGCACGGCATCGGCGTGGAACGCACCTTCCTGTACAACAGTCCGCGCGTCGAGAAGATCGAAGTCTCGCGCCGCGCGAAGGTCCGCCATGCCCAGCTCTACTACATGCGCAATCTGCGCGGCAAGGCGGCGCGCCTGAAGGAACGCCGTCGCAGGTCCGCCGAATAGTCGTACCTGCTCTACCGAGTCATTGAGGACTGAGCTGTCGGGCAGGACCCCCTGCCGGAAGTGTGCTTGGTCCTCAATCGTTATACACCACCAGACGGAAGCCGCGAGTTGTGAGGGATGAAGAATGACGGCGCTTCGCCCATTGATCGGGATCAGTATGTCCAGCGCGGTGACGCCCAACGGTCGGCGCTATCATCGGTCGTACGCCATGAACGCGCAGTCTATCGCCGATGCCGGCGGGCTGCCGGTCTACGTGCCGTCTGGGCTGCCCGACGACCTGCTGCGCGAGATTTATGATCGCCTGGACGGCGTGCTGCTGCCCGGCGGCGGGGATGTGCGCCCCTCGGTCTATGGCGCGGAGACCCACCCGGCGACGCATGAGATCGACGACGCCCGCGATGCGCTGGAGATCACGCTGGCGCGGTGGGCATATGCTGACGACGTGCCGGTCTTTGGCATCTGCCGGGGACATCAGGTGTTGAACGTGGCGCTGGGCGGCACGCTCGTGCAGGATATTCCGAGCGAGATCGGACCTGAGATCATCCACGACACGCCGGAGACGATGCCTCGCTCGACCATCCGCCACGAGGTCACGCTGTCGCCTGGAAGCCGCCTGTCGAACATCCTCGGCGGCGTGCGCTTCGAGGTCAACAGCCTGCACCATCAGTCGGTCGGGGCGCTGGCTCCGGGGGTGATCCTCAGCGCGCTTTCTCCTCACGATGAAGTGGTCGAGGCGCTCGAAGCGCCGGACAAACGCTTCACGCTCAGCGTGCAGTGGCATCCCGAAGATATGTACCAGACCTACGAGCCGATGGCGCGCCTGTTCACGGCGTTCATCGACGCGGCGCGTGACAACATGAAGCTCAAGCGCAACGGTTCTTCCGGCAGATCGTAGCGGCTTATCGCCGCCCCTGGTCTTACTGTACGGCTGCCTGGGGAAGCGGCTCGCCGTCTGCGGTGGGTGGCTCCGGCGTCTCCCGCGTGTCGCGCTTCTCTTCGCCTTCTTCTTCGCCGAAGGGCAGAATGCGCCGTGCATCGTCCGGCGGCGTCAGGGGCAGCATGACGTGGAAGCATGAACCGGGGAAGACGCCCATGTCGTGCCCCGGACTTTCCGCCCAGATGCGCCCGCCATGCCCGGCGATGATCCCCCTCGCAATCGTCAGCCCCAGCCCCGGACCCGCGCCCATGAATTTGTACGCCCCAGTCGAATGTCTGGAAGGGTCGTAGGCGCGGTAGAACTTGTGGAAGATCAGTTCCAGGTTCTCCTCGCTGATGCCCACCCCGGTGTCCCGAATGCTGACGTGAAGGCAGTCTGGCTCACCCTCTTTTTGGACCATCTCCCCTTTGATCTCGATGCGCCCGCCATCTGGGGTGAACTTGACGGCGTTCACGATGACGCTGCGGAACGCCTGGACAAGGCGCTGCATATCGCCTTGCAGCGCCGGCAGACCGCTCAAACCCGCCGCCCGCAGGGTGATCTTGCGCTCGCGGATGGCGTCCGCCAGGGGGTCGATTGCCATGCGAACCACCGCCTCGATGGTCGTCGGCGTATAGCTCAGGTTCATGGCGTTCACGTCGAGCTGGCTGGTGTCGAGCATCGCCCCGATCAGCTCTTCCATGCGTTCCGTCGCCTTGCGCAGATTCGCCGCCAGACCGGAAAGTCGCTCGCTGTCCAGCGAACCGCTTTCGTTGAGCGCGTCGATGATGTCGGTATAGCCGCGCATCTGGGCAAGGGGAGTGCGCAGTTCATGGCTGGCGATGGTGATGAAGTCGGTCTTGACCGAGTCCAGTCGTTCGATCTGGTCCTTCGCCTGCTTGAGGTCGGCGTTGAGCGTGGCAAGCTGGGCGTTCAGCTGCATCAGATCGTCCACACGCTGCGCCTGCTCGCCCGTTGCGCGTGGTGAGGTGTCGCCGTTCTGAACCCCCGATTTGCCCCCCGCCGGCTTAGCAGCGCCAAGCAGCTCGTAGAAAGCGTCGAGCGCCATCCTAAAGCTGAGGATCACCCCGGCGGCGGCAGCGCTGACCAGGATCAGCCTGAAAGGACGCTCGGCGCTTTCTGCGTCGCTGGTCAGCAGGATCGCCAGGAGGATGGCGATCACCCCGACCAGCAGCGTCGTGCCGAGCGTGAGCGGCAGGCGGAAACGCAGCAGGAGCGGACGCAGGCGCTTCACCATCAGCCGCTCGGTCATCACTTGAGGATGTAGTAGGTCCCCTTCTTGGAACCCACTTTGAGGAGGATACCGCGTTCGACCATATCCGCCAGATCGAGCCGCAGCGTCTCGGCAGAGACGCCCTGGCAGAGCGTGCGGTACTCGCGGTTGGTGATCGATCCGTGATCGCGGATGTACTGAAGCGCGCGCGCCTGGCGGTGGTTGGTGTTGCGCACCCAGTCGGGTGTCGCCAGCTTCTCGCGGCTGTTGTACAGCGTCACCGAAAAGCTGTAGGGGCGGGCGTCAAACGCCGGCGGTCGATGCCCCGCCTGTTCCATCTCTTCCATCATGCGGTCGATGCCCAGACCGAGTTCTTCGATGTAGCCCCACTGGAAAAGCCCGTTGACGATGCGCGGATTGCGGCTGAAGTGCTCATCGACGATGTTGTCCACCGTGATGAAACCGGGCAGCCCGCCGGGAGAGATCACTTCCAGCCGGTCAGAATACATGCGAATTTCGATGCGGCGTCCCTTCAGTCGGTAGTCGCGATGGCAGATGGCGTTAACGATGCCTTCGCGGACGGCGAACTGAGGGTATTCGTAGGTCTCTTCGCGCTCCAGACCTTTGACGACGGCGCTGACCGCCATCTCGCTCCAGATCAGATTCCAGCAGGCTTCGATCAGGCGGGGGAGGGGACCGGTCAGTTCTTCCCGGCGAGAATAGCCGGCGAGTCCGTTTTCGCCGCGCGGGGTTTTGCCCACGAACTTGGCGAACACGATGCCCGACTGCGGCAGCCAGTGCTGCGGATATTCGCTGAACAGCATGATTCCGCTGACGGTGGGGCGGTCGGCGTTGTCGATAGCGCCGATCTCGCGCAGCAGATCGTCGATCTTGCCGTTGTACGGGCGCTTGGTGCGCTCGGCGCGTTTCGCCAGATACTCGTCGATCATCTTGCGGCTGAGATCGTCCTTGGTCGCGCCGGGGACGAACTCCGACTCATAATCGCCGGTGCTCTTGGCGCTGGCGAGCTTGAGGATTTCCTGACCGCCCAGTGGACGCCCAGACATGCCGTCGCGGATTAGCACACGCCCATCAGTGAGCGCATGCAGCTCGATGCTGCGTGGGACGCGCACCGCATAGACGATGTGCCCATCGTCCATCTCGACAGGCTCCCAGTTGCCGGTGACCACAGAAGGGCTGCACAGCGCATCGGCTTCGCGCAGGGTTTTGGTCAGCGCCTCCGTGTCGAGCTTGACGCCCGGCTTGCCGTCCGGGTCCAGCCCCATGACCAGAGTGCCGCCGTCGGTGTTGGCGAACGCTACCAGAAGCTCGGCAAGCGCCGGCGATTCCGGTTTGGCGAGAAATGCCAGCCGAGGACCCTGTCCATTCTTCAAGAAATCCGGATTGAGCATGTGCCTACAAGATGGGTGCGCCAGCGAAAGTGACCCCATTGTAGCACATTTTTTTCACAAGAACGGGCGGTCATGTTAAGGCTTCACGACGATCACTCGCCCGTTCGACGCCCGCACCAGCCGGTCCCAGATCGCCGCGCCCAGCCCTTCGCGCCGGGTCCAGCGAACGACGATGAGGTCGACTCCCTGGGCGTCCAGATCGCGCAGCGCAGCAAACAGTCGGGCGCTGACGACCTCCAGCGCCGTGCCGAGATCTGCCGTCAACGCTGCTGTCAGATGCGCGGCGTCGTCACTGACCAGGATGCCGACCCGCCGACCCGCCGCCTGAGCGGCGGCGATGTCGGCGCGCATGCGCGCAAGGGTCGCGTCGTCGTCCGTGCCGGTGTAGAGGGCGAGCGCCGCGCGCGGTGAGTAATGCCTGAGCATCTGCCCCGGCGCGGCGGCGGCGGTCTCGACGCCGAGATAGCGGGCGGCGACCTGAACGTCGGGCAGCAGGGCGCGGATCGCTTCGACCGGGATGCCGCCGGGGCGCAGGATCGTCGGCGGGGCGACGGTCAGGTCGAGGATGGTCGATTCGACTCCGATGGTCGCCGCGCCGCCGTCGAGGATCAGGTCGATACGCCCGTCAAGGTCTTCCAGGACGTGGGCGGCGGTCGTGGCGCTGGGGCGGCTGAAGGTGTTGGCGCTGGGCGCGGCGATAGGCACGCCGGAGTCGCGGATCAGCGCCTGGGCGACGGGGTGCGAGGGCATGCGCACGGCGACCGTCTCGCCGCCGGCGGCGACCAGTGCCGGGATGCGCGCTGCGCGACGCAGCACCAGGGTCAGCGCGCCGGGCATGAACGCTGCCGTCAGCACATGTGCCGCCGGAGGCAGATCACGCGCCACGCTGTCCAGATCGGCGGCTTTGGCGATGTGGACGATCACCGGATCGGTGAGCGGGCGGTCCTTGGCGGTGAAGATTCGCGCCACCGCTTCGGCGTCGGTGGCGTTGGCGCCGAGACCGTAGACCGTCTCCGTCGGGAAAGCGACCAGTCCGCCGCGCTGGATGATCGCGGCGGCGCGGCGGATGGACTCCGGCGATGCAGGCAGGACGGGGGTGATCACAGCTGCGCGCCGGCGAACTGCGGATGACCGCGCAGGAATTCGTCGATCTCGACGGCTTTGCGCCCGGCGAGTTGGACGGTATGCAAGGCGAAACATCCCTCGCCAGTCCCGACGACGATTCGCCCCGCACGCGCGGCGACCAGACCCGGCGCGGCGCTGCCCTCGACGGCTTCGCCCGCCAGCACCTTGAGCGTCTGCTCGCCCCAGGTGGTGAACGCGCCGGGCCAGGGGCTGAATGCCCGCAGCATCCGTTCGATGACGATGGCGGGCTGCTGCCAGTCGATGCGCCCTTCTTCCTTTTCGATGCGCGGCGCGAAGGTCACGCCCTGATCGGGCTGCGGCTGCGGCTGGATTGTGCCGTCGAGGTAGCCGGGCAGCGTCTCGATCAGCAGGTCAGCGCCGAGGATCGCCAGCCGGTCGTGGAGCGACTGACCCGTCTCGTCCGGGTTGACGCGGATCGCCCGCTTCGTCAGCATCGGTCCGGTGTCCAGCCCGGCGTCCATGCGCATGATCGTCACGCCGGTCTCGGCGTCGCCGGCGCGTATTGCTGCCTGGATGGGGGCGGCTCCACGCCAGCGAGGCAGGAGTGAGGCATGCACGTTGATCGATCCCTGTGCCGGGATGTCCAGCACCACCTGAGGCAGGATTTGCCCGAAGGCGGCGACCACATAGAGATCGGCATCCCAGCGGCGCAGTTCGGCGGTGGCATCCGGTCGGCGAATCTTCTCCGGCTGAAAGACCGCTATGCCGGCGCTCAGCGCCACCTGTTTGACCGGCGACATCTGTACTTCGCGCCCGCGCCCGGCGGGACGGTCGGGTTGGGTCACGACGCCGACGACCGCGTGATGGCGGATCAATGCCTGAAGCGTTGGGACGGCGAAATCGGGCGTCCCCATGAAGACGATTTTTGCCATATGCGTGAAAGACCTCTGGCAGGTTAGAATAGGTCCACGTATCCGCTGCCAATGAGCAGGATTTTAGCACACCGCATTGCTATGCCCGGACTGAAACGCTGGCAGACAGCGCCTGCCGCCCCTCCCGATCTTCTGGCGCGTTACCGCGCGATGAGCGCTGTGCTGGCGCAGACCCTCTACAATCGCGGTCTGACCGACGAGACGATTGCCGCGCGCTTTTTGCAGGCGGATGACCCGGCGGCGGGCGGCGTCCTCGGTTTTCGCGGCAAGCGGCTCAGCATCGACCGCGCCCTGTCGCGCATCCGCCAGGCGATCAAGTCGCGGGAACTGATCGCCGTCTATGGTGATTTCGACGCCGACGGCGTGACCTCGACGGCGCTGCTGATGCAAACGCTGCGCTCGCTGGGCGCGAATGCCGTCGCCTACATCCCTCACCGCGTCGATGAAGGCTATGGGTTGAACAGCGATGCCCTGATCCGGCTGGCGCGTCAGGGTGTGAAGCTGGTCATCACGGTGGACTGTGGCATTCGCTCCTCCGTCGAAGTCGAGGATGGTAAGGCTTCCGGCTTGGACATCATCGTCACCGACCATCACACCATCGGACCGGACATCCCCGACGCCTACGCCGTGATCAACCCCAAGCTGGACGACGTAGCCTATACCGAGGACATGCTGGCGGGCGTCGGCGTCGCCTTTCGCCTGGCGGAGGCGCTGCTGACCATCGCCGGGGTAGGGACAGGGCGCAATGGAACCGGTCCCAATGCCCCTGTACTGGCGGAGGACCTGCTTGACCTGGTGGCGATTGGTACGGTCGCCGACCTCGCTCCGCTCAACCGCCTTGAGAATCGGGCATTGGTCAAGCGCGGACTGGCGATGCTGAACCAGACCAAACGCCCAGGGCTGCGAGCGCTCGCTGAAGTCGCCGGGCTGAAACCGGGCAGCATCAATGCCTCCAGCATCGGCTTTGCCATCGGACCGCGCATCAACGCCGCTGGTCGACTGGACAGCGCCATGATCGCCTACGAGCTGCTGGTCACCCGCGATGACGCCCGCGCCGCCGATCTGGCGCTTCAGCTGCAAAACCTGAACCTTCAGCGGCAGGAATTGACCCGGCAGGCGCAGGAGATGATTCGCGGTCAGCTGCTCACCGCCGAAGACGAGCCGCTGATCTTCGCCGGCGATCCCAGCTTTAAGCCGGGCATCGTCGGGCTGGTGGCGGGGCGGCTGGTCGAGGAGTTCTACCGCCCGGCGATCATCCTGGAGCAGGGGGAGACCGAAAGCCGCGCCTCCTGCCGCAGCATCCCCGGCTTCGACATCACCAGCGCGCTGGATCAATGCGCCGACCTGCTGGTGCGGCACGGCGGACATGCCCAGGCGGCGGGGTTCACCGTCGTCAACCAGAACATCCCGGCGCTGCGCGAACGTCTGACGGCGCTCGCCCGCCAGGCGCTCGAAGCCCAGGAACTTGCGCCGACTATCGACATCGATATGGAACTGGATGCCCGCGCCATCGCGCTGGAACTGGCGGTCGAACTTCAGCGGCTCGACCCGACCGGGCACAGCAACCCGCCGCCCACCTTCGTGACGCGGGGGCTGCGCGTGCTGGAACACCGGCTGGTCGGCAAGGACGAGCGGCATGTCCGTCTGAAGCTGGGGCGCAATGGTCTGCCGCCGGTCGACGCCATCGGCTTTCACCTGGCGGAGGCTTATCCGAACGACGCCGCGCGGGTCGATGTCGTTTATCAACTGGAGATCAACGAGTGGAACGGTCAGCGAACGCCGCAGCTCAACCTCGTGGACGTGCGGCGCGCTTCGTCATAGCCGCTCTGGCGGCGCTGCTGATGGCGTTCGGTGCAGGGGCGCAGGACGAACCTGAACGCGACTTCAACCGCTTCGGCGTGGTCGAGGCGTTCTGGCTGCCAGACGATGCCTGCGCGCTGGGAGTGGGGTGGGAACGCATCATCTTCGACTGGGCGCAGCATCAACCCACGTCTTCTGACGACTGGAATACGCTCAACGTCGATGATCGCTGGCTATCGGCGGCGCGCGACTGCGGGCGGGAGGTCGTCGCCGTCGTCAAGCACACGCCCGCCTGGGCGACGGAAGGTCCGCCCAACGCCGGAGTGCCGCGCGGGCTGTATCTGCCGGTTGATGATCCCGGCAACCTGTGGGCGAACTTCATGCGCCGGGCTGCCGCCTACTATGCCGAGCGCGGGGTGAGCCGCTTCATCATCTGGAACGAGCCGGATATCCCCGCCGGGACCTACGGCTTCATCTTCGACGGGACGCTGGAGGATTACTTCCAGCTGCTCAAGGTCGCCTCCATCGCGGCGCGTCAGGGCAACCCGCAGGCGAAAATACACATCGCCGGAACGACCTACTGGCACGATGTCAACAATGACCGGCGGCTCTACGTGGACCGCCTGCTCGAACGTATCGCCGCCGACCCGGAAGCCTCCGTGCACGGCGACTACTTCGACACCCTGACGGTCCACGTCTATTTTCGGACGGACACGGTCTACGACATCACCCGTGCCAACCGGCAAGCGTTGGAACGCTACGGCTTCGGCGATAAGGCGGTGTGGATCGTCGAGGCGAACGCCTCGCCCAATCTCGACCCGGCGTGGCGCGTCGAGCGCCCCAACTGGCAGATCACGCTGGAACAGCAGAGCGCGTTTCTGGTCCAGGCAGCGGCGCTGGGTCTCGCCGCCGGGGCGGAGCGCATCGCCGCCTACAAGCTCTTCGACTCCTTTCTGCCGCCAGGGGCGGAGTCCTTCGGCTTGATTCGCGCCGACGCGAGCCGCCGTCCTGCCTACGAGACCTGGCGCATGGTCGCCGGGCGGTTCGCCGATGTGACCGACGCGGCGCTGGCGCAGACGACGGCGGTCGATGTCGTCCGGCTGCGCCATGCTGATGGTCGGGAATCGCTGGTCCTGTGGGCGCGCACTGCCGAGCCGGCAGAGGTGGTGATTCAGAGTGCGGCGAACGGCGACCTGATCGACGCCGCTGGCGTGGCAGCGCCAGTGCGTCCATTCAACGGCAGGCATACACTGGCGCTGAGCGGCGCGGTCTGCAATGCCGTCGACGGCTGCGCGGTAGGCGGGCAGCCGGTGATTCTGACACTTGGCGAGGCGGCACGGGGAGTCTTGGCAGCGCGCGGCGGCGTCCTGGAACTGCTCAGTTTTGACTGACGATTCGCAGACGCTGCGGGCTGCTGCCGAAGCGTTCGATCTCTCCACGCGCTTCCAGGTCGAGCTTGATCGTCGTGGTGTACCAGCCGATCGACCCGTCGAAATGCCCGTTGAGGCGCGACTCAATCTCGGAGCGCAGCTCGCCGAAGGTGAGTTCGCGGTCGAAGAGCACTTCGCGCAGCGTATCGGCGACCTGATTGTACTTGGCAAGGTCGATGCTGACGCCCTGCTTGCCCTGAGGGTGAAGGGTGAGAATCCGGCTGGACATGACACGCCTCCTGGTATCAACAGATAAGATGATGATACAGCACGGGTGTTCTAATGTCAACCGGAGCGCGGCGAACGTTCCTTATAAACTGGGCAAAACGGTACTATACTAGGCGGCATACAGCACAGAAAGAAGAGAGACGGATGAGCAGCACACCGAAGCAGTTTTCCTACGGCGGGCAAGCCGTCATCGAAGGCGTCATGATGCGCGGCGCACACAAGTTCGCCGTCGCGGTGCGCAACCCCAAAGGGGAGATCGTCATCCACGAGCAGCCGATCAACGCGACCGTCTATCGGGGCTGGATCGCCAGGACTCCGTTCGTGCGCGGCATCGTAGGCTTGTGGGACGCGCTCGGCTTGGGCACGCGGGCGCTCATGTGGTCGGCGGATGTCGCCCTGGGCGAAGAGGAAAACGTCAGCTTCAACGGTCCATTGGGTTACGGCACGCTGGCTGTTTCGCTGCTGCTGAGCGTCGGGCTGTTCTTCATCATCCCTACGGCAGCCGCTTCGGGTCTGGAGTCGCTCTTCGGGCTGGAACACACCTCGTTCCTGGTCAACTTGCTGGAAGGCGTGGTGCGGCTGCTGATCGTCGTCGGCTATATCTGGCTGATCGGACGGATGGCAGATGTCAAGCGGCTGTTCGGCTATCATGGCGCGGAACACAAGACCATCAACGCCTACGAGGCGGGCGCGGAGCTGACCCCAGAAGTCGTTCAGCGCTACCCGATTGAACACCCCCGCTGCGGCACGGCGTTTCTGCTGACCGTGGTCTTCGTCAGCGTGCTGGTGTTTTCGGTCTTCGGTCGCCCGGAATTCATCTGGCTGGTGATCTCGCGCATTCTGCTCGTGCCGGTGATCGCCGGAATTGCCTACGAGTTCATCCGCTTCACGGCGCGCCACATGGACAGCCCGATCATCCGGGCGATCATCATCCCCAACCTGGCGCTCCAGCACCTCACCACGCGCCAGCCGGACCTGACGATGATCGAAGTGGCGATTGCCGCCTTCAAGCGGGTGCTGGTGTCCGAGCAGATCATCGCTGAAGAGGCGACTCTCGCGCCAGAAGCGGCAGCGGTGCAGCCGGCTGCGGCAGACTGACGGATGACCCTGCTGTCACCGCAGCAGGGTATGATGTACGTCGTGCCTATGTGGAATCTCGAAAGAAATCCACGAGCGGGAGACCCGACGGGTCTCCCCTACACACGATGCCTCGTAGGGGAGAGCCGCCGGCTCGACGGTCAAAGTGGTGCGAGACCTGGCACAGCGTGCAGACGATGGTCTACGGCGCGCTGAGCAGCGCTCGACCCGCCTCGGCGTCGGCTTTGATCTGCGCGATCAGCGCATCGATGCCGCTGAACTTCATCTCCGCGCGCAGACGGTGTTCAAAGGTGAAGGTGAGCGTCTGATCGTAGATGTCCCGGTCGAAATCGAGCAGGTGCGCTTCGATGGTTACCCCCTGACCGTCGAACGTCGGACGGTTGCCCACGTTGGTGACCGCCATGAAGCGCTCGTCGCCCAGGAATGCCCAGCCGGCATAGACGCCGTTCGCCGGGATGACCTGCGACTCCCACGCCTGGATGTTGGCGGTTGGAAAGCCGATGGTGCGTCCCCGCTGCGCCCCGCGCACCACCGGACCGCTCACGCGATAGCCGTAGCCCAGCCAGTCTGCCGCCCGCGCGACCTCGCCCTGCGCCAGCGCCTCGCGCACGGCGGTGCTGCTGATCGCGCCCTCGTCGCCGGCGTCCGCCATGAGCAGGTCGAGGACCTTGACCTCGAAGCCTTTCGCCTCGCCCTGGCGCTGCAAGAAGGCAACGTTTCCTTCACGCTGGTAGCCGAGCGCGAAGTCTGCGCCCACCCACAGCGCTTCGACCTTGAGGTGTTCCACCAGCAGGTCGGTGAAGTCGGCGGCGCGCACCTGACGCAGCGCGTCATCGAAATGCAGAGTCACGACGACATCGACCCCCAGTTCGCCCATCATGCGGGCGCGCTCATCGGGGTGCAGGAGGTAGTAGCGCCCGGTCAAGCCGCGCACCACGATGTCGGGGTGCGGGTAAAACGTGACGACGACGGCGAGTCGGCTGCTGGCGCGGGCTGCTTCGGCAATTCGCCGCAGCAGGTAGCGATGTCCGCGATGGACGCCGTCGAAGACGCCTATCGTGACCACCGATGACTTGACCAGATCGATAGCGCCCAGGTCGGAAATGTGAATCATCGCGAGTCCGTTTCCTGCTCTGCCGGACCATCCTCGACAGCCGAGTCATCCGGCGTTTCTGCGAAGACTTTTGACGGATGCAGTCCGCCATCGCGCAGCGCGCAGACGGCGATCAGCCGGTTGTTCCGGTCGAACGCCATCACGACACTGCCACCGGCATCGTCCGCGCCATTGGGAAGGAGCGACCCTGCCGGAATCCTGCGCCCATGACGGAGATCGTCCGTCTCGGCGGCTTCCAGCGTGACGCGCGGATAGTGCCGCAGGGCGGCTGCCGGGGCAATCACATAGGCAGATGCATCCTGACTGGCGATCAGTGTATCCAACGGCGTCGCCCGCGCAAGTTGGAAGTCGCCGCTGGCGGTCCGAGTCAGTCCGGTCAGGTGCGCGCCTACCCCCAGCGCCGCGCCCAGATCGTGGGCGATGCTGCGGATGTAGGTCCCGGCGGAACAGACGACATTCAGTGTCACCTGCGACGGCTGCCATTCGACGACTTCCAGGCTGAAGATCGACACGGGGCGCGGCGGCAGTTCGACGGCTTTTCCCTGCCGCGCCAGCTCATAGAGCTTTTTCCCGCCGCGCTTGATGGCGCTGAACGCCGGCGGCGTTTGCAGGATGTCGCCGCGAAAGCCGGCGAGGGCATCCTCGACCTGCTGACGACTGACCGTGCTTGCGTCCGCTTCAACGACGACTTTCCCGTCGGCGTCGTAGGTATCAGTCTCGACGCCCAGGCGCACGATGGCGCGGTAGGCTTTGGTGTCGCTCATCACGTAGTCACTGAGGCGGGTGGCTGCTCCGACGCAGACGACCAGGACGCCGGTCGCCATCGGGTCAAGCGTGCCGGCGTGACCTACCTGGCGCGTGCGCATGACCCGCCGGATGTGATTGACCACATCGTGGCTGGTCATGCCGCGCGGCTTGTCGATGTTGAGGAAGCCGAAGATCATGAAAAGGCGGGCTTACCCTGCTGGTAGGCGCTGCGCAACAGCGGCAAGACGCGGGCGCGCGCGGCTTCGAGCGGACCGGGGATCGTCGCACCCGATGCCTGCTTATGACCGCCGCCGCCGAGCGAGAAGGCGACTCCGCCGACCTCATAGCCCGGCTTGCTGCGGAAGCCGACCTCGATGCGCCCATCATCCTTCTCTTTGAAGACGACGGCGATCTGCGCTTCGTTGGCGGTGACCAGGAACTCGACCAGTCCGCCGTCGGTGATCTCCGGCAGCCCGGCGCGCTTGACATCCTCCTGCGTGATGACGGCGCTGATGATGCCGTCCTCCAGTTGGGTGCTGGGCAGGACGCCGCCCCACAGCTTCATGACGGCGTACTTCTTGCTGCTCAGCGTCCGCTGCATGATCTCGTTCAGCGAAGCGCCGGCATCCATCAAACGCTGCGCCAGGGTGAGCGTCTCGCCGGTGACGTTGCTGGTGCGAAAGCCGATAGTGTCGGTGATCAGCCCGGTGAGCAGGGGGACAGCGATCTCCGACGTAAGCGGCTGGTTGATCTGTTCCAGCCAGCGCTGCACGATCTCGGTGGTCGAGACGGCAGTCGGCAGGACCAGATGGATCGTCCCGAAGCCGGTATTAGTGACGTGATGATCGATATTCATGACCTGGCTGCTGTGCGCCCGACCATAGACTCCGGCATCGCCGCTGCGCTCTTCGTCGCTGGAATCCAGCGAAATCAACAGATCGAAGTCGCCAGAGGCAGCGCTGCGGACGGTATCTGCGCCGGGCAGAAAGGCGAGATAGTCTGGCACGCCGCCGTCCACGACGAGCTGTGACACCTGGCAGCCGCGCTGACGCAGCCCATTGGCGAGACCCAGCAGCGAGCCGATGGCGTCGCCGTCCGGGCTGACGTGGGTGACCAGCAGGATCGACGCCGCCGAATCGACGGCTGCCGTCGCCTGATCCCACTGTGGAGTCGTCGCGTAGCGTGGTGCGGCGTCAGTCACGTGTTTCTTCTCCCCTATCGTCATCACCGTTATCGCCGTCCGGGTCGTTTGTTTCCTCGCCGGCTGGTTCTTCGGCAGGGATGTCCAGCTCGGAGAGCAGATGGCTGATGCGCTCGCCTCGTTCCAGGCTGGCGTCCCACTTGAAGGTGAGCACGGGCGCGCGGCGCAGGCGCAGACGATGGGCAACCTCACGGCGCAGGAAGCCCTTGGCGTGTTCCAGCCCGATCATGACCTCCGGCTCGCGCTCTTCCTCGCCCATCGCGTTGACGTAGACGGTGGCGTACATCAGTTCAGCGTCGATCTCAACGTCGGTGACGGTGATCCCTGCCAGCCGAGGGTCGGCGACTTCGCGAAAGATCAGCGTGCTGAGGATTTTGCGAATGCGCCCAGAGACACGTTCCTGTTTGTAAGGCATCTCAGGTCCTTTTCAAGAGTGCGGCATGGGGCGGCGGACGGCAGTCGCCCGCCGCGCCCGGCGAACGGTTCAGCGGTGGACCTAGCTGACGCGCTCGCTGACATAGCACTCGATACGGTCGCCTTCTTTGTAGTTGTCGAAATTGCTCAAACCGATGCCGCATTCGAAGCCGCCGCGCACCTCGCGCACGTCTTCCTGCATTCGCTTGAGCGAGCCGATGCTGATGTCTTCGCCGAGGACCTGATCGCCGCGCTTGACACGCACCTTGGCGTTGCGACGGATTTCGCCGTCCAGGACCATGCAGCCGGCAATCGTGCCGATGCGCGGCACGCGGAAGAGCTGGCGAATTTCTGCCACGCCGATGGTCTTGTTGGCGTACACTGGCTGAAGCATACCCTTCAGCGCCAGTTCGATGTCTTCGAACAGGTTGTAGATGACGCTGTAGCCTCGAATTTCGACGTTGTGGGCGTCGGCAGCGCGCCGGGCGGCGGTGTCCGGCTCAACATTGAAGCCGATGACGATGCCGTTGGAGGCGCTGGCGAGCATGACGTCGCTTTCCGAGATGTTGCCGACATCGGCGGAAAGGATGCGCGGCTTGATGCCTTCCGCGTTCTCCTCCGTGTGCTTGAGGTGATCGACGATCGGCTGGAGCGACCCCTGCACATCGACGCGCAGGATCAGATTCAACTCCTTGGCTGTGCCCTGGCGGACCTGGGCGAAAATCTCCTCCAGGGTGACCGCCGCGCGCCCGCCCCGGACCTCCGCCGCTTCTGCTGCTGCCTGCCGCCGATCAGAGATGGCGCGCGCCGTCTTGTCGCTGTCCACCGTCTCGAAGGTGTCGCCGGGGTTGGGGACCGTATGCAGCCCCAGCACGGCTACTGGCGTGGAGGGGAGCGCTTCGCGAAGCTGCTTGCCGCTCTCGTCGAACATCGCCTTGACCTTGCCGTAGGCGTTGCCGGCGACGATGTTGTCGCCGCGCTTCAGTGTGCCGTTGAAGACCAGCAGGGTGGCGATTGCCCCCTTCTGCTTGTCCATGCGCGCCTCAAGCACCGTCCCGGTGGCGATTTCCGCTTCAGGATTAGCGTAGATCTCCTGGTCATCGGAGACCAGCGTGATTGCTTCCAGCAGATCGTCGATCCCATCACCGCGCACGGCGGCGACCGGCACAACGAAGGTGTCGCCATCCCAGTCCAGCGGCGTCAAGCCGTTTTCGCTCAACTGCTGCTTGACGCGCTCGACGTTGGCGTTGCGCTTATCGGTCTTGGTGATCGCCACGACGATGGGCACATTGGCGGCGCGAGCATGGCTGAGCGCCTCGCGGGTGGTCTGCATGACGCCGTCGTCGGCGGCAACCACCAGAATGACGATATCCGCGCCTTGAGCGCCGCGCGCCCGCATCTGCGTAAAGGCTTCGTGACCGGGCGTGTCGAGGAAGGTGATGGTCTTGCCGTGATGGGTGACCCGGTAGGCGCCGATGTGCTGGGTGATGCCGCCGGCTTCGCCTTCGGCGACGTGCGTCCGGCGGATGGTATCGAGTAGGGTGGTCTTGCCGTGATCGACGTGCCCCAGGATGGTGACGATGGGGGACCGCGATTTCAGGTCTTCGCGCCGCTCCTCGTCATAGACCTTGCGCCAGGTCTGGGTCGTCTGCTCGCGCTGACGTTCACGTTCGGCTTTGGCGGCGGCGGCAGATGCCGACTGCGCCTCGAAACCCATCTCTTCGATGACGATGGCGGCGGTCTCGTAGTCGATCTGCTGGTTGATCGACGCCATGATGCCGTTGGCGATCAGGCGTTTCATCACGTCGATGGGGCTGGCGCTGATCAGCTCCGCGACTTCGCGGACGCTGATGAAATCTGGAACTAAGACGATTTGCTTTTCCTGTGCCATACGAACCTCTCCTGGGTGGAGCGATGGCGCAGGAATCGCCTAGAATGCTATCCTGACACCCATCGCCCGTTTGCTGTGCGATTACTTTGAACGGCAGCCCACGCCGTTCGGTCGATGACCCTGCTCAAGCCGGTCATGGGGCTGCCTTGTGATTCCGAATACGGTCGCGATCTTCCGGCGTGAGCGTCGTGCGCAGGGCTTTCGCCAGCACGTCGCCAGAAGCCGCTTTTTCCCAACAAGCGGCGCTGTCGCAGAGATATGCCCCGCGCCCCGGCTGCTTTCCGCTGGGGTCCACGTAAACCCCGTCCACGCGGCGCACCAGACGGGTCAGCGCCCGCTTGTCCACCTGCTCGCGGCAGACGACGCAGGTGCGCACAGGAACACGGCGCGGCTTCGCTGCGCCAGAGGCTGTCGCCAGGCGCGCGCGATGCTCACTCATCCCATTCTTCCCAGTCGCTGCGCCCATGTTTGCGCTGGCGCTTCACCACCATGCCGCCGCGATCCTCATCGTAGATAAGCTGACGCCCCTTCTTCTTCTTACCTTTCTTCTTGCCTGTCAGGTCCGTCTGGTCGTCGGTATCCTGGAAGGTGGGCGCGAAGTCTGGTTCAGCCTCTTGAGTAACGCCGATCGGCGGTCGCTTGCCGCGCGCTGCGTCCGTCTGCGGCTGTTGCAGATCGTCGGCGCTCAAGGCTGTCTCCAGCGCAGTCCGATCCTCTTCGCCGGCTTCCGCCGCTGCCGCTGCTTCCGCCGCCGCCTGCTGCGCCGCCAGCTCTTCTGCCTCGGCAGCCGCATACGCCTCCTGCGGGATGATCAGCCGGTCGAGGGCATCCTGGAGCGCCTTGAGGGCGTTTGCCGGGGCGTCACGCAGCGCGTTCTTGATGCGGGCTTCATCCACCAGGAAGCGCAGCATGACTTCGCCGACATTGTTGAACGGACGGAGCGCGTCGATGACGGCATCGGGAAGCTCCAGCTGCTCGACCGACATGTGGAACGCCGCCGCGGGCAGCGTACTCTTGACGGCGGCGATCTCCGCCAGACGATCTTTGCGCCGCTGCTCCTGCACCTGCTGAATGCGGCGCTGGACGAGGTCGGCGAACTTCGCCAGGGCGTTGAACTCCTCCGCCATGACCGTCTTCGCCATCTCGCGCTTCGCCATGATGCGCCGCACGTCGTTGACCATTTCCGGATACTGGTCGGAGATGGTGTTCAGCGGCGGACGGTCAATCGCCTCCAGCGCCTCAATGACGGCTTCCGGCACGCTCTTGATGTCGATGCGCCAGCCGGTGAGCTTGGCGGCGAGCCGGGCATTCTGCCCCTCGCGACCAATCGCCAGAGAGAGCTGGTCTTCCGGCACGATGACCAGGGCGGTCCTGCCGTCGTCCGGGTCGTCATTCAAATAGACGCCAGACACACGCGCCGGGCTGAGCGCCTTGGCGATGAACGACTCATGGTTGGGACTCCACTCGATGACGTCGATCTTCTCGTGGAGTTCGGTGACGATGTTCTGGATGCGGATGCCGCGCTGTCCGACGCAGGCGCCGACCGGGTCGATGCCTTCCTGCAAAGCGGCGACCGCCACTTTGGAACGCCCACCGGCTTCGCGGGCGATATTCTTGATTTCAACCTGCCCGTTGAAGATTTCCGGGACTTCGTATTCCAACAGCCGGCGCAGCATGTTGCGGTGGCTGCGGCTGACGACGATCTGCGGACCCCGGTTGGTGTCTTCCACTTTCACGATGTAGGCGCGCACCTTGTCGTGCGGCTTGATCTTTTCGCTGGGGATCTGCTCTTTCTTGGGCATGATCGCTTCGGCGCGCCCCAGGCTGATGGTCACGACGCCGCCGTTGATGCTCTGCACCGTGCCGTGAACCAGATCACCCTCGCGGTCCTTGTATTCGTCGAGGAGGGTCTTGCGTTCTGCCTCACGAATCTTCTGCAGGACGACCTGCTTGGCGGTCTGCGCGGCGATGCGCCCAAAGCGTTTGGTTGAACCTTCCAACTGCACCATGACCATATCGCCATAGTTGGCGTTCTGGTCGAAGTAACGCGCATTTTCCAGAAGGACCTCGGTGCGGTCGTCCTGAACGTCATCGACCACTTCTTTTTCGACGAGAATTCGCGCACGCCCGCTGTTCGGGTCGATGTTGACCTCGACATGCTGTGACTGTAAGCCGACATCACGCTTGTACGCCGAAACAAGCGCCGTGCGCAGGGCATCCAGCACAACATCGCGCGAAAGCTCGCGAAGTTGAGAGATCTCGTTAAACGCGACTTCAAACTCACTCTTCATGGTGTTTCGTGTTAGCTCCCAACGGACTCGCAAGGGGGTGTAACGCGGCGGGCAAACGGACAGGTCGCTGCTGTGGTTCACGCCGATACACGAAAAAGTGGGTCAGCGCCCACTTTTCGTCGCTTATAAGCATATCATGGTTTTGACGGGGTGACAAGAGTCCGCGATTGCCTTCTCAGGGCAAACGCATCAAATCTCCCGATGGGGTCACAACAGACATGCTGGGTCTTGTAGGGGCGGTTCGTGAACCGCCCGCGATTTCGGGCGCATCGCGATGCGCCCCTACGACACGTTCTGGCTGCTTATGAGCCAACAAGCGATTTCGATGCGTTTGCCCTGGGGCAGGGGGTGAGGTTTCTATTCCACTGACCACCAAATCTGGTAGAACCACGCCCCTTCGGCGGTGTTTTCTGCCAGCGATCTGGTCCGCCCTAACAGCGCCGCCCCTGGCACTTCTATAAGAAGTTTGCTAGAACTTCACGCGCCTGTCTTGACGCCTTCTCGTGACTTTGCTATAGTGCTGTTCAGTGATTAGCACTCCGCAGTGTGGAGTGCTAAAATTCTGGAACTAGCCGCTGTAACCACAGCGCCACTTACACAAACAGGACTCCAGGAGGCTTCAGGATTATGGCAATCAATATTCGTCCCCTCGGTGATCGCATCATCGTCGAACCCGTCGAGCAGGAAGAGACCATCGCCGGCGGCATGCTGATTCTGCCGGAAACGGCGAAGGAAAAACCGCAGCAGGGCATCGTGCTGGCAGCGGGCGCGGGTCGCCGTGACGACGATGGCGAGCGCATTCCGATGGACGTCGCCGTCGGTAACCGCGTGCTGTTCGCCAAGTACGCCGGCACCGAAATCAAGCTGGATGGCAAGAAGCTGCTGATCATGAAGGAAAGCGACATCCTGGGCATCGTCGAAGGCTAAACGCCTCGGTCGGAACTCAGGATTTTTTCGTCTTTACCTGCAACACCTGCTGATGACACAATCACGTACTTGAGGAGAATGCACGATGCCAGCGAAACAGCTCATCTTCCGCGAAGAAGCCCGTCGTGGCTTGCAGCGCGGTGTCGATAAAGTCGCCGAAGCAGTCGCCACCACGCTGGGACCCAAGGGTCGCAACGTCGCCCTGGACAAGAAGTTCGGCGCGCCCACCGTCACCCATGACGGCGTGACGGTCGCCAAGGAAATCGAACTCGACGATCCGTTTGAGAACATGGGGGCGCAGCTTCTGAAGGAAGCCGCCACCAAGACCAACGACATCGCCGGCGACGGCACGACCACCGCGACGGTGCTCGCCCAGGCGATTGTCAACGAGGGGCTGAAGAACGTCGCCGCCGGCGCCAACCCGATGCTGCTGAAGCGCGGCATCCTGGCAGCCGCCGACGCGGTCGCCGCCAACATCAAGGAACAGGCGATCCCGATCAGCACCAAGGACGAAATCGCCCAGGTCGCCAGCGTGTCGGCGCAGGACACCGAAATCGGCAACCTGATCGCCGAAGTCATGGACAAGGTCGGCAAGGACGGCGTCGTGACGGTGGAAGAGAGTCGGGGTCTGGAATTCGAGACCGAATACGTCGAGGGAATGCAGTTCGACCGCGGCTACATCAGCCCGTACTTCATCAGCAACCCGGAATCGATGGAAGCGGTCATCAGCGAACCGTACATCCTGATCTACGAGAAGAAGATCAGCGCGGCGGCGGACATCGTCCCCCTGCTGGAGAAACTCGTCCAGATCGGCAAGCGCGACGTGGTGCTGATCGCCGAAGATGTCGACGGCGAAGCGCTGGCGACGCTGGTCCTCAACAAGCTGCGCGGTATGCTCAACGTGCTGGCGGTCAAGGCTCCTGGCTTCGGCGACCGCCGCAAGGCGATGCTGCGTGACATCGCCATCCTCACCGGCGGCACGGTCATCAGCGAAGAGACGGGACGCAAGCTGGAAACCGTCACCCTGCAGGACCTGGGGCGCGCCGGCAAGGTCGTCAGCACCAAGGACGACA
>JAEURA010000179.1 GCA_016789005.1 Anaerolineae bacterium | reverse complement strand
TTCATCAGCTGCAAGCATTACGGCAGGATTGGGGCGCGCCTGGCGTAGCAGCCTGTTCTTGATCTGCAACTCCACAGCCCGTTCTACCACAGCTCTCAGGTTGGCATATTCGCTCAGGCTTAGCTCACTGTCAGGGGCATCCGGGGCAAGTGTTTCAAGATAGGCTTCCACCTGTGCTAACCCATCCGAGGAGACGCGCTGCAAGATACGCCGTTCAACTTCTCGGAGCACTTCAGGCGGATGGCCGTAGTACGCATGCAGCATTACCCAGGCCTCAGCATCCGTCTTGAAGCTCAGCCGCCGGAGCAAAAAATACACTTCTGAACTGGTGAGGTGATCCTCAGCGAGAAGGCGCACCAGTGACTCGACCGATTGTGGTTCGTCCTCAGGGTCCATGATTTGAGACATCATCAGTGCAGCCACTTAATTGTCTTTACGACCGCCATACGCTAACATGGCTTTAGCGAGAGCGCAATATATCACGAGAGAATTCGCAGAAAATTCATGCTTACCCTCACTGATAGCGCAGATGATATAGAGAATAAGCTACAAAAAGCCTTTGTGAATATTACCTGGATCGGCGAGCTTGCGCTTGATCGGCGCGATTTCCAGCTTATCCGAAACGCGGTTCGGAGTAGCCAACCGCGGCTTGTACCTCCACGCCTGTTGCTGACGGCCATGGTGTTTTGCGCGCGCTACGCCGAATTTTCCGAAGACGAAAACATCAACTTCTGGAAGAAATTCTTTGACGATGTGGCGAAAACGCAGCGAACGCAGTCACTGGAAAACGAATTTCGCAGCGCCTTCAGAATGGCACGCGCTACGCTGCAGGAGGCGCACGAGTTCGAGTTCCCCACGCGAGACACTACCACCACAGATGTGGTGAGCGGAATCTATCTTCACGCCATTCTGCCCGCCTACTTACAGGACGATTTCGCCAGGTTCTTCTTGAAGCAGTATCCCGATCTGACTGCCTGGCGGAAGGTTGACTCGTTATTCCCAGATGAGATCGCAGCTCAGAACGAGCTTACAGAGCTGAATGCGCCAATTTCCAAACGGCTGATCCGCTTTGTGCAGAATCCCGACACCAGTGTGACGGCGGCGCGGCTGATCAAGACGCTGGCGACGGCGGCGCTTTGGCATAGCGAAGGGCTGACCGGTGACGCGATCGCGTCGGTGCTGTCTCCAATTGAGCGTGCCACCTGGACTCAACTCCTGCCTATGCTCCCTTCAGCCGACGCCCCCGAAACGACAGCATCGCGCACACCTGCGGTTCGTGCGCGATGGGCATGGCTGATCCAGCAGAATGATATCCTTGAACTGCACATCAAGAACCTCAAAACGAGCGGCGATACCCCCCCTGACCGAGTGGTATGGCTGCGCGAGGCGGAAGCGGCAGGCGTGCGTCTTGGTGAGACTGTGCCGGAATACGGTCGTCGATACTGCGAGGTCAACGCCTATCGCGCGCCGAATGGCTATGTCATCGACAATGCCATCGTGATCGATGTCGATGAAGCGGGAGCGCTGGTCGCCGTCGACATACAGGATCGCGCACTTTCGCTGCCCATTCCTTCCGGCGCGCCGCCCACGCAGGAAGCGGTCTTCTTTCGTCTGCAGTCCGACGGTCAGCTTGCGATTCTGAGCGAAATGGAGCGGTTGACGGATGGCGATTACGCGATCAGTCTTCGCGAAGGTGCAGAGCTACACAATGTGGGTAGTGGTGCGATTGCAAAGCGTTACCCCCTAGAGATCCCCAAGGCGCTTCGGGCATACGGTCATGCGTCGGCCGGGCTTTACAGTGTGAAGCTGCCAATCCAGGTGGGTCAGCAGCGTATCAACAAGCAGCGCAGCCGCATCTCACCGACGCTGACGGGCGCGAATCTCGTTGCTGGGTTGGCGCCGGGAGCACTACCCATCTACGAAGACGGTGACGTGTGGATGGACTTTTCGCCGCCGGCGGGTGTTCCTCTCGACCGGCTGTTCGTGCGACTCACTATGGACGATCTGGTGAAGGTCCATGCGATCGACGGTTTGGACGCTGCTGGACAGGTGATGCGCGAAGAAGGGCAGAACCAGACGACGCTGCGTGTGCGGTTAAACGACTATCTCCCCATGGCATGCCTAATACAGGCCGAGTTGTTCAGCGGTGTCTCGCGGATGCACGGCGATCCGCGCCTCGCCGGACTCCTGCCGCCAGGGGTTCACGTCAGTGTTAGCCCGGTCGATGAATACTACTCACCATTCGCACCGCCCTCGGTCCGGATTGAGGGCATCAAACCGGATCAGATAGAACTCGCCAGTGAAGGGCATGTCGCTGCTGAGAATGGTGGTGTGACAGCAACATGGATCGATCCACAACAGGATGCCGCTCTGCGCTTGAAGTTTGGCACAACTGTGCTGCCGCTCACCTTTGACGTGAAATGGTCGTTTGCTTGGGTGTCTCCAAGCAGTGGACGAATTCTCTGGGAAGATGCTCTGCATGAAGCAGTGCTTTCCGTGCGGGGTGAGCCGCGTGCAATCTTCTATGTTTCCGTCGCGCGCGGAATACCTCGACAGTACATCCTCAATGGGCGTGGATCGATGGATATTCTCATCAAGCACGATGCTCTCATGGACATGCTTCGCGCCTATGAGGGCGAACGCGTGCAGGTGCAGGCCTGGTTCGCCGGCTCGGACGATCGAATTGATCTTTTCACCCTGATTCGCCCGCAATTTAGCGACTTTGAGCGCCAACCCGACATCGTCAAGGGGGCGATCCGCGCGTTCAAGCAGCATCTTCGCCAGGCACGGAGAGCAGCGCCGGTGAACGACGCGCATCTGCTGCCTGCTCTGCCGCGTGAATACTTCGACTCGCTGCCTCTTGAAGCGCTACCCCGCATATTGGCTGAACTGCGGCTGATCATGCCTGGTTCGCATGCTGAGACACGCGCCGCTGTGCTGCCGCTGCATACCTGGTTGCTGCGCCTGCCCGATCAGGCAATCTATTCGCTGCGTGAGGACGCGGCAGGGCATTACTTCTCGATCGACCGCGACGCGCAGGGCAGCAAAAAGGCTGTCGTGCGCGTAGAGCGGCACCAATCAGGAGTGACGCTGACGCCCTCAGACGATCATCTCTACCAATGCGAACGCTGCGGCGGTCTGTATTGGTCCGATGACCAGATCGACAAGCTCAAGCATGG
>JAEURA010000252.1 GCA_016789005.1 Anaerolineae bacterium | reverse complement strand
CAGCGCTTCGACCCAGGGCACGCCGTTGTCGAAGTGGTGGACGATCAGGTCGGCATCGTCGGCGATTTTCGCCTAGACATCGTTCACCGCCCCCAAGGTGATGGCATAGGGAAACGGGGTGACCCCCATGAAAAACGCGCGGGAGGGGGCATCCTCCTGCGCGTTGACTGCGCCAAGACCGGCAAGGGCGAACAGCAGTACCGCCAGAATACCTCTGCGCATTCATGCCTCCTTCGCAAACCCTGAACCACTGCGAGATGACAACATGAATACGCTGTCCGCCGGCACGGCGTTGCAGATGCGCCTTTGATGCGGGTCCAAAAATGAGAGAAACCCGAAAGAGGGCAAGGCTTGTTCAAAACTTACAAAGAGATACCGCCCCCTTCCCTCAAAACGTGTTACACTTGATCTCGGTCATTGATGACCACATCAGCAAAAGATGATCAAAGGATTTTTCACGATGAAGAAGTTGCTTAACCGCCGTTTTCTGATCCTCGCCGCCGTGCTGATCGCCGTTGTGGTGGTCGCGGGCGTCTCGGCTCAGGACAGCCTCATTCGCTATGCGTCGTACAACAGCGATGAAGGTCCGCGTGGGCAGGACGAGGCGATGGTCGCCCGCTGGAACGAAGCCAATCCAGATCAGCCGGTAGAACACTCGACCACCGATCATGAAGCCTTCAAGCAGGCGATCCGCACCTATCTGGTCGCCGATCCTGCGCCGGATGTGCTGACCTGGTTCGCCGGCAACCGTATGGCGTTCTTTGTCGATCGCGGTCTGGCGTCGGACCTCAGCCCGCTGTACGAGCGCGAAGGCTGGTATGACAGCTATGCCCCCGGCTTCGTGGCGCTGGCAACTGCCGGTGAAGGGCAGTACTTCGTCCCGACCTCCTACTACTGGTGGGCGATGTACTTCCGCAAGAGCATCATGGAAGCCAACGGCTTGACCGCCCCGGCGACCTGGGATGAACTGCTGGCGACGTGCGACACGCTGAACGCAGCGGGAATCATCCCGATCACCATCGGCACGCGCGCGCCCTGGACGGCGGCGGCGTGGTTCGACTTCCTGAACATGCGCATCAACGGACCGGAATTCCACATCAACCTGATGCTGCTCAAGGAAAGCTACACCGATGAGCGCGTCGTGGCGGTGTTCGATCACTGGCGCCAGCTCTACGAACACAACTGCTTCATCCCCGACAGCGCTGCCTACGAATGGCAGGAGGCGCTGGACTTCATGAATCGCGGCGAAGCGGCGATGTACCTGATGGGCGACTTCATCCGCGACAGCGTGCCGGATGAGATCGAAAGCGACCTCGACTTCGAGATGTTCCCGGTCATCAACCCCGACATGCCGATCGGCATCGACGCCCCGACGGACGGCTTCTTCATGAGCGCCGCCAGCGGCAACGTCGAAGGCGCTTATGACTTCCTCGCCTTCATCGGTTCGGCGGAAGAGCAGCAGTTCGCGGCGGACAACCTGGGGCGTCTGCCCACCCGCCTGGATGTCGATACCAGCGGCTTCACTGAGGCGCAGCAGAAGGGTATTGGGCTGGTTCAGAGCGCCGACTACGTCGCGCAGTTCTATGATCGCGACACCACGCCGGCGATGGCGGAAGCCGGTCTGAATGCCTTCGCCGAGTTCATCTCCGACCCGATGAACGCCGACGTGATGGGGCTGCTGGAGAGCCTTGAAGCCGATCGCGTCCGCATCGCTGCGGAGCAGGCAGGCGAGTAACCTATCTGTAGGAAGAAGGGGAGGCGCCCACCGCGCTTCTTCGTAACCGGCTTGCCACAACCTCAGGGGCGCACAACCGTGCGCCCCTCTGTTTACCCGCAGCGCCTCCGCGCGGGAAACGCTCGAATAAGGCTGAGGAGTCTTCGGCATGACCACGATTTCTGCGGCACAGCGCGCCGCGCAGGGCGAGGGGCGGATGCGAATCAATGTTACACCGTACCTGTTTCTTCTCGTCCCGCTGGCGGTTTATTTCGTCTGGATCATCTTCCCGACACTGTTTTCCATCTACCTGAGCTTCACCAACTGGGATGGCATCTCGCCGATTCCCGCGCCCAATGCATTGAGCCTGGACAACTACAACCGGCTGTTCACCGACCGGGATTTCGGCATGTCCTTCGGCAACAACGTCAAATGGATGATCGTCTTCCTGACCGTGCCGACGACGGTCGGGCTGGGGCTGGCGATGATCTTCAATACCGACATCCGGGGAGCGCGCTGGTTCAAGATCAGTTTTTACGCGCCGCTCATCCTGTCCTTCGTGGTCATCGGCACGATCTGGGCGTGGATCTACGAGCCGCGCGCCGGGCTGCTCAACAGCATCATCGTCGGCATCTCAGAACTGCTGGCGTCGATCTTCCCCTTCGTCACCCCGCTGGAGCGTGGACCCGGCTGGCTGGCAGACCGCAACCTGGCGCTGTGGTCGATCATGGGCGCGGCGGTATGGCGGCAGTGCGGCTACGTCATGATCCTCTACCTCGCCGGGCTGAAGAACCTCGATCCCTCGCTGATCGAGGCGGCGCGGGTGGACGGCGCGAACGGCTGGCAGTTGTTCCGCCGGGTGATCTTCCCGCTGCTGGGTCCGATCACGACGGTGGTCATCGTCGTCTCGGTCATCGACTCGCTGCGCGCCTTCGATCTGGTGCAGGTGATGACGCGCGGTGGTCCCGGCGGCGCGTCGAACGTGCTGGCGAACTTCATGTACATCGAAGCCTTCAACAACTACAGCTTCGGCTATGGCGCGTCGATTGCCGTCGTCCTGCTGGGGCTGTCGCTGTTCATCGTCGTCCCGTACCTATACCGCACGGTCAAGACCGAGCTGGAATACTGACCCGACGCCTGAAGGAGGCTCACCATGACCGATACCACCTATAATGGGCAGTTTTCGCCCCAAACGTCTGGCGCGCTGTTCCAGCCTCGACGCAAGCCGCTCACCGTTCGCCGTGTCCTGCTGTACGCCGGTTTGCTCATCTTGACGCTGATCTGGCTGCTGCCGTTCTTCTCGGCGCTGCTGACCAGCGTCCGCACGATGGACGAGATTTCGCTCAACGGCTTCTGGCGTCCTGATCTCAACACGCTGACGCTGGAGAATTTCACTCAGGCGTGGGAACAGGCGCGCGTCTCGCGCTACCTGGGCAACAGCTTCGTCATCACCCTGCCATCGCTGTTCGCCACCCTGTTCCTGTCGTCGCTCTCGGCGTTTGCCCTGGCGCGCTACAAATTTCGTCTGGCGCTGCCGCTGTATTTCATGTTCGTCGCCGGGACGATGCTGCCCTTTCAGATTTTGCTGCTGCCGGTCTTCAAGCTCGCCAACGACTGGAAGGTCTACAACACCCACTGGGCGCTGATCATCATCCACACCGCCTTCCAGATGGGCTTCTGCACGATGGTGCTGCGCAACTACATGAAGACCATCCCCAACGACATCGTTGAGGCGGCGCGGGTCGATGGATGCAGCGACTTCCGCATCTACTGGCAGATCATCATCCCGCTGACGCTGCCGGCGATGGCGGCGCTGGCGACGCTGGAATTCACCTGGATCTTCAACGATTACCTGTGGGCGCTGATCCTGGTGCAGAATGACGCGCTCAAGCCGATCACCGCTGGTCTCGCCAGTCTGCAAGGGCAGTTCACCACCAACTGGCCCCTGATCACCGCCGGATCGCTGATCGGCGTCGTGCCGACGCTGTTCGTCTTCGCCTTCCTGCAGCGTTATTTCATTCAGGGCTTGACGCTCGGCTCTGGCAAGTAGCGATTTCCCCGATGGGACGCGCAGCGCTCTCTGCCGCGCGTCCCACAACTCCGGCTACTTTTCGGCGGCGATGACGAACAGGTCGGCGGGTTCGACCGCCCCGGTCAGCGAGGGATAGAACAGCACGCGCTGGAACGTGCCCAGCAGTCGGCGGTACTCGTCGTCGGTGTACCCTCGGTGCATGGTGGTGTACTGCTGCATCGCGCCGCCTTCCGCCGCGTAGACGTAGTAATGGCTGATGGCGCAGTCGTCTTCGTAGAACGCTTCGGTCAGGCAAAGGTAGGGTGCGTCAGAGAACAGCCCACCTTGCGCCGTGTGCCAGGATGCCGGTTCGTGACCCAGGCGATAGATGAAGTCGTGGCGGTGCACTTCCAGCAGCAGCCTGCCGCCCGGTTTAAGCGCGGCGTGCGCCCGGACGACGATGCGCTCGGCGTCTTCGGCAGAGAAGGCGTTCAGTTCTCCGAAGATGAGCATGACCAGATCATACCCTTCGCCGTAATCCGCTTCGAGAATGCTGCCCAGAACATAATTGCCGCCGGGATGCTGTTCCCGCGCATAGGCGATGGAGGCGGGCGAGAAGTCGATGCCGGTGCAGCTGTGCCCCAGCGCCGTCAGCCTTTTGCTGTAGAAACCCGGACCACAGCCGAGATCGAGGATGCGGGCAGGCTGCGCCTGAAGGAGCTTGCGCTGAATCCAGGCGACATGCTGGTCGATGAGGCTGAAGCGCCGGCTGGCGGCGTCGTGCGCCTGGCTGAGGTGTTCGGCGAGCATCCGCCGGCTGAAATCGGGTTCATCCCAGGGAATCTTCTGCCACGATGCGGGTCTGGCGCTGCGGTGGAGGAGAGTGTTGAACATGGCGGCGCTCCTTTCATGGGACATCCAAAATCCGCCATCTTGCGAATACACTATAGCGTTTTCAACCGGTACTCTTCAACGCAGCGTTTTTTTCAGTCGGGAAAGGTCTCCTATGCGTCTTCTGAAACGCCTGAGTCTCCTGTCAACTGCCCTGCTGCTGGCGCTCGCCATCGCTCCCATCGGAGCGCATGAAGGGCGCGAGGTCGGCGAGTACCTGCTCAGCTTCGGCTGGCGGGTGGAACCTGCAGTCGTCGGTTCCGCCAATGGTCCTGAACTGACCATCGCCCTGCACGGGCATGAAGAGGGCGGCGATCACGAACATGACGAAGACCCGCTGGCGGGCGTCGCCGTCAGCCTTCAGGTCGAAGTCACCTTCGGACCCGCCAGCCGGGTGCTGTCGCTGGAACCGGCGTGGGGGACGACCGACCACTACGTCGCCGACCTGACCCCGACTCGCCCTGGCGACTACACGTTCCGCGTCTTCGGCACAATCGGCGATGTGGCGGTGGATGAGGTATTCTCGTCTGCCGACGGTGAATTCAGCAGCGTCGTGCCGGCATCGGATGTCACCTTCCCGGATTCGCTGCCTTCGACGGTTGAACTTCTGGAACGCATCGCCGCGCTGGAAGCCCGCCTCGCCGAACTGGACGGCTAG
>JAEURA010000091.1 GCA_016789005.1 Anaerolineae bacterium | reverse complement strand
GCATCTGCCGGCAGCATATCGATGCCGGAGGCGAAAAGCCGCACCCCGAATTCCACTGGATCATCGCGCGCTGCCACCTTGCAGACGGCGCTTCTGACGAAGCGGTGAAGGCGCTCGGTCTTGCCGTCGAGTCCGGTTGGGATTCTGTTGACGAGCTGCTGGCAGATTTTTCACCCCTGGCAGAGCATCCGTCCTGGCGTCGCCTGCTGGAGCAGACGCAGAAAAACGCTGAAGCGCAGCCAGGGTAAAAGCAAAACGCACCGCGCGAATGAACCGAGTCGAGGAGAACAGGACAGCCGAGCCATGCAGACGATCCGTGCCCTCTATGACCGCGAGCAGCGCCTCGAAAACCGCGACCCCGGTGTTCGGCTAATCAGGACGCCGCACACTGTCCGGCTGATCGACGATTCTCTAGGCTGGGGAGTCATCATCCATTCGACCCTCAACGAGGCGAATGCCGATGCCATCATCGCGTCGGAGATCGACTACTTTCGAACGCAGACGACCGTGACCGATCTCGAATGGAAGTGCTACGACTATGACCCGCCCGCCGATCTGCTGGCGCGCCTGGAAGCGCACGGCTTCGTCCCGGAACGCCCCGCCGACGCCATCTGCGTCCTCGATCTGGCGGCGCTGCCGGAAAAACTGCGCCAGCCGCCGGCGCACGACATCCGCCGCATCACCGACCCGGCGGGAATCACCGACGTGCTGACCGTCCACGCCGCCGTTTGGGGTGAAGACGACGCCTGGATCGCCGAGGGGCGCATGCGTCGCAGGCTGGAAAGCGCTCTGCGCGACAGCCCGGAAACCATCCGCATTTACGTCGCCTACGTCGATGGCATCCCGGCGAGCGCCTGCTGGATGGACCTGCATGAAGGCAGCGCTTTCGCCGGGCTGTGGGGAGGTTCGACCCTGGAGGACTTTCGCGGTCGCGGACTCTACACCGGGCTGCTGGCGGTTCGCGCCCAGGAGGCGATCCGGCATGGTATCCGCTATCTGACCATCGACGCCAGCCCGATGAGCCGCCCGATTGTGGAGAAGCTCGGCTTTCGCTTCATGGCAGACGCCTACGAATGCAACATGACCTTCACGCGCTGAAGGGGCGGCAGGAGAAGAAGTGAGGGAGGAGCGAACCCGCGTTGACAGGTCGCGCTCCTCCCACTGCGAGTCTGTCCAGTCTGCTGCCTAGATCAGACGGTCAGCGCGAGGTGCTGCTTGGCACAGCGCTCCAGCGCCCGCTGAGCCTCGCGGACGTTGATCTTCGGCGCGGCGGCTTCATAGAAGCGGGCGGCGGCGGAATGGTTGGCGCGCCAGCCTGTCTCAGAAGTATCCGCCAGATTCAGCACAAAGTCCGCCTCGTTCAGCCCCTCGATCGGTTCCAGCTTGATCTCGGTCACGTTTTCGCGGCGCACCCGTTCCAGGTTAGCGCGGCGCTTCTCACATGCGCCGGCAGAGTCGGCGCTGCCGGCGGTCTGGTAGTAATCGCGCAGCTTCGCCTCCAGGTCGATGGCGAAGGCGAAGATCGCCCCGAAAGAATTCAATGCAGATGTCATGCAGTCTCGTCCCATCTCATGATAGCGTGATGTCCGTTCGGCGAAATACCATGCCCCCCAGCGGGCGCATGCCGAAGCGGGCGTAAAAAGGTCGCACATCGTCGTCGCACATCAGGTCCAGGTTCGGGATTGCCGCCAGCCTGTCCAGCATGCGCCGAAACAGTTCGCTGCCGATTCCCTGTCCCCGAAAGGCGGGCAGCACCTCGATGTTCGGGATGAACGCTGAAAGGACGCCATCCGTCAGCACGGTGATGTAGCCGACGACCATCCCGCCCGCTTCATCGAACGCCAGCAGACACCCGGAGCAGCCTTTCAGCGTGCGCAGGTGCTGCTCCGGCGTCAGAGGGCGCGTCCAGCCCTCGAAGAAGCCGCCCCGCAGGTGATCCGGCGTGATCCCGTCCAGGGAGTCGGTGTAGCGTATGCTCATGATCGCCTTTTGCCCCGCGTTGCCCGGTAAGCGGATGCTCCGCCGAGTCGCCCCTACACCCAATCCGCCGTAGGGGCGAGCCGGCGGCTCGCCCGATGAAAGAATACGCGCCCCCGCTCCAGGGCGTGCCTGCAAACCCATTTGACCTCACCCCTCGGTCCCCTCTCCACTGCAATGGCTGAGGGGAAGCTAAGCGAAGCGCAGCAGGGGTGAGGACAGCATGAGGGCTACAATGCGTTTGCAGACAGACCTTAGGGTCTGTCTGCAAACCCGGTTTTCACATAGCCTCACCCCCTGCCCCTCTCCAATTGGAGAGGGGCGGTTGAGCGCAGCGAAACGGGGTGAGGTGAGCCGTTTGCAGCCAGACCCTAGAACCAGCGCTCGATCAGAATCTTCTTGTCGGTGTAGAACTCGATGGCATCCATCCCCTGCCCGTGCAGGTCGCCGAAGAACGACTCCTTCTGCCCTCCGAAGGGGAAAGAGGCTGTCGCGGCGGCGACGCCGACATTGATGCCGATGTTGCCGGCGCGAATGCGATACTTGAAGTCGCGGGCATGTTTGCCGTTGCGCGTGAAGATGCTGGCGGCGTTGCCATAGCGGCTGCCGTTGATCATCGTCACCGCCTCGTCGAAATCTCGGGCGTGCATGATCGACAGCACTGGTCCGAAGATCTCATCCTTGGCGACGCGCATCTCCGGCGAAACGCCGTCGAGGATGGTGGGACCGACGAAACTGCCCTGTTCGTAACCCTCAATCACCTTGCCGCGCCCGTCCAGGATCGGCGTCGCGCCCTCGGCGACGCCCTGGGAGATCATGCCCTCGATGCGCTCCCGCGCCGCTGGGCTGATGACCGTGCCCATCTGGGTGGTCTCCTGCAAGCCATAGCCGACTCGCAGGCTCGCCGCCCGCTTGAGCAGTTCCGCCTTCAAAGGTTCGTAGGCATCGCCGACCGCGACCACCACCGACCCGGCGAGGCAGCGCTGCCCGGCGCAGCCGAACGCCGACCCCATGATATTGGCGACCGACGCCGCCATATCGGCATCCGGCATGACGGCGATGTAATTCTTCGCGCCGCCCTGCGCCTGAACGCGCTTGCCATGCTTGGCGCAGGTCTCATAGACGATCTTGGCGACCGGCGTCGAACCGACGAAGGACACGCCGACGATATCCGGGTGTTCCATGACCGCCCTGGATGCCTCGACGCCGCCGTGCACCAGGTTGACCACGCCTTCGGGCAGGTCGAGTTCATCCATGATTTCATAGACGAGCTGCATGCTCAGGGGGGTCTGCGGCGACGGCTTGACCACAAAGGTGTTGCCGACAGTGATCGCCGTCGGCAGGAACCACAGCGGGACCATCATCGGGAAGTTGAACGGCGTGATCGCCGCGAAGACGCCGAGCGGCTGCCGTTCCGCCGTCTCGTCGATGCCAGAGCTGATGTCTTCGACCTTGTAGCCGCGCATGATCGACGGCACGGAGGTGGCGAAATCGACGCTCTCGATGCCGCGCCGCACTTCGCCGCGCGCCTCGTCGCGGGTCTTGCCGTTTTCCTTGACCACCATCTCGGCAAGATCTTCAAAGCGCGATTCCAGCAGGTCCTTGAAGCGGAACATGTACTGGGCGCGGCTCAGCACCGGTGTGCTGCGCCATTCCTCATACGCCGCTTTCGCCGCCTGCACAGCGCGATCCACATCCTCGCGTCCGCCGTCTGGGCATTCCGCGAGGAGTTCGCAGGTCGCCGGGTTAGTGACCGGCGTGTACTTCGCGACGCTGGAACTGACCCATTCCCCGCCGATGTACTGCTTGAGTTTCTCGACCATCGAAACAACCCCACAATCACTATTTCGCTCAGGTTTTGGATCGTTATGTTACCGTTCAAAGCACCGCCGCCGCAATCGCCACTTCTGCGTTGTTGCCATCCTCCGGGCATAATTCGGAACGTTTTGAACGCGCTAAACTTTGCACCTCCCTCAGCCGGTGCTATAATCCGCCCGAAATGAACTTGTTGTAATGTTCTAAACGAGGAGACTAAGTTGACCTCGCTCGTCCTCACCCTATCGGAAACGCTGCGGTATCGCGGCGCAATCGGACAGTGGAGCTGGGTGCTCCACCGTATTTCAGGTCTCGGCGTTGTGCTTTTCCTCACCCTGCACGTCATCGACACCTCCTGGGCAGTCTTCTACCCCGAACTTTACGTAGATGCCATTGCCGCCTATCAGTCTCCCATCTTCACCCTCGGCGAATTCGGTCTGGTCGCCTGCGTGATCTATCACGCGCTCAACGGACTGCGCATCGCCATCTTCGACGCCCGCCCCAAACTGTGGAAACATCAGGCGCGAGCGGCGGTCATCGTCCTGGCTGCGACGGCGATCATCCTGATCCCCACCTTCCTGATCATGTTCGCGCACGTCCTCAACTTCTACAACGAGGGACGTCCGGTCATGAACATCGTCGATGCGGTGGTCAAGCAGGCGCCTTTCGCGGCGGGCATCGCAGTCGCCATCATCGCCGCCGTCCTGCTCTCTGCCGTCTCCAGCGTGATCATCCCGGCGCGCAAGTCGCAGGGGCGGGGCAGCACCGTCGAGCGCTTCTGGTGGAGCTTCATGCGCGTCAGCGGACTTCTGATCGTGCCGCTGGTCTTCGGGCATCTGGCGATGATCCATCTCATCCAGGGCGTCTTCGACATCACGCTGGCGGGGCATACTGTCGTCGGCACAACGCTCGCCAACGAGACCGGCACAGCGGTTGAATTCGTCGCCAACCGCTGGGGGATGCTGGTCGGCGGCGTCGCCGTCTGGAAGCTGTACGATTTCGCCCTGCTCGCGCTGGTCGTCATTCATGGCTTCAATGGTCTGCGCTACGTGCTGACCGACTACACTTCCGGCAGCCGCTTCGCCAAGAGCGCGGCGATCTATCTGTGCGTGATCGGGGCGGTGGTGCTGCTGACCCTGGGCGGGCTGGCGCTGCTGAACACCATCGACAGCTCGGCGATTGAGCTGGCGCAGGAAGCCACCCGCGCGCTGCACGGCGGCTAGCAGGCGGTCCTGACGGACAAGGCGACAGGCATCACC
>JAEURA010000062.1 GCA_016789005.1 Anaerolineae bacterium | reverse complement strand
TCACCAAGCGGCAGCGTCCGCCGCACGCCGATCTCCCATCCCTGGTTTTTTGTCAGCCCAACCGGTTTCTCTGCGTTCATGCCTGCCTCCGCACATCAGCCATCGCCGCACTGCCCATCACCACTACAGTACGCCGGATTCAGGACAGGATCGGTCCTGAATCCGACAGGCTCTGCGACCTCGATGCGCGGCGGCGTTTCTGTCTCAGGACGCTCGTTCCAGCGTGAACGTATACTGCGCGCCGCCCGCGCTCATCACCATGCGCGCCGCATTCGGCGAGTCGCAGGCGATGTATAGCGGCGGCGGCATCTGATTGTTGGCGGCGTCCGCCCCGCCCACGACTGCGCTGGTCATATCCATGGTGCGACCGCCGGGCATGACCACGTAGGCGCTGGCTCCGGGCTGCATGTCGGCGCTCCAATCGACGACGCGCACCTCGGACGGCGACAGCGACTCATCCTGCTCCAGGGTCATCGTCAGGGTGATGACGTAGTTGACGATCACCGGGTCGGTGTCTTTCGGTCCCAGCGCCAGTTCTTCCGCCACGACTACGCCGGTGCCGTCATCGCTGAAGATAATCTGCCAGATGCCGCTCGGCTTGAAGGGGAACGCCGAAAAATCGGTGATGTTCCATACCCCGTACAGGCACGCTGGCGCTTCCAGCTTGTCCTCGCAGGGCTGTGTCTGGCTGAATTGCAGCGTGGAGAAGGCGAATTCGTCGCCGACGCTGGCGCGGCTGATCTGCAGGCGCAGCGGCGGCATGGCGGCGCTGTAGCAGAACTGGTAGCTTTCCCCGCCAGAGAGGACCACCGGTCCATCGGCGCTCAGCAGAAACACCTGTGTCCGCCGCGAATCCACCTGGGCTTCCGGGGTGAGCGACACCTGCACGCCCATCTTATCCTCGATGCCCGACAGGGCGATCTCCATCAGACGGACAGAGAACGGAGGCTGTTCCAGATCAATCGACGCCGGCAGGCTGGTGATCTGTTCCGATGTGTCGAGCAGGTCGTCAACCGCCGGCTGATTCGGAATGCCCCCCTGCATCAGCGCCTGCGCATAGGTCACCATGAACTGCTGATCGAAGTCTTCAATGCCGCTCATGTCATCCAGCCGCCGTCCCGTGAAGACGCTCGGCAGCACATCGATGCTGGAGACGCGGCTGATGAAGTCGGTCGGCAGATATTCCAGGTCCGCCAGCGCCTCCCAGAAATACAGGCTCTCCCTGCCCAGCGTATACAGGGCGTCCTGGTGATTGTCGATGTAATCGGCTTGGATGTCGCCGATCACCCCGGCGGGCAGCCTGCCCATCGCGTCCAGCACCATCCAGGTGGTCACGCCGTCAAACCACCAGCTTTGCGCGGGGTCGAGCATGGTCTCGTGCGAGACGCCCCGGGTGTAGGCGTAGGGATAGCAGCGCGCCATCGCTAATGCCAGCTGGTAGTCGAATGCTTCCGGATCGACCGGATCGCGCACGTCGGTCAGGGTGATCCGGCAGGAGAAGTAGAGATCGGTGGGGGCGTTCGGCTGAAGCGGGCTGCCGCCGGTGGCGTCTGGAAGGGCGAAATAATCGAACGTCATCGGCTCAGCAGCGGCGGGGGCAAGGTCGAGATAGATGCCGAAGGGCAGTTCGACGCCCTCCTCAATAGGCGCTTTCCAGCGCAGAGTATAGGTCGGGATGACCTGCATGATCAGCGCCTGAGCGCGGCGCGCCGCATCGGCGCTGCTGTCGGTGTAGCGCAGGATGTGGGTGACGGCGACATCGGGCACGTGGGCGATGTAGATGTTCTGCTGTGCGCCGGCGCCGAGGGTCCCGCCCAGCAGCAGCCCCAGGAAGATGAAGCAGGATAGCAGTGCCAGTCTGTGGGACATGGTGACGCCTCCTCGTTCAGGATAGCCGCCGCACCCTGCGGCTCGCCCATCGTCGTGGTCATGCCAAGCAGTCGTGTCGATTCATTCTATCCGCGTTCAACTGGCGTGCAAATGCGCTTGGGATTAGAATAAATGTTTGGAATCACCCTTCGCTGACAGAGTGCAGCACAGGAGAGATGCGCCATGAGAAATCTCGTGGTCACCGAATTTCTGTCCCTCGACGGCGTCATGGAAAACCCCGGCTGGACCATGCCCTACTGGAATGACGACATCGCCCACTTCAAAGGCGAGGAGACGCTCGCCAGCGACACGCTGCTCCTGGGGCGGGTCACCTATCAGGGATTCGCGGCAGCCTGGCCCGAAAGCAAGGATGAAGGCGCGCCCTACATGAACAGCGTGCGCAAGATTGTGGTATCGACGACTCTGGACCGCGCCGGCTGGAACAACTCGACGCTGATCCGCGACCACATCGTCGAGGAGATCGCCCGGCTCAAGCAGCAGGATGGCAAGGATATCCTGGTCTATGGCAGCGCCACCCTGGTGCAGACGCTCATGGCGCACGATCTGGTGGATCGCTACCGGCTGCTCGTCTATCCGGTGGTCCTGGACAAGGGCATACGCCTGTTCCAGGAGGGAGTGACCGCGACGCTCCGGCTGGTGGAGGCGCGGTCGCTCAGTTCCGGCGTGGCGGCGCTCATCTACGAGCCGCAGCGCTAGAGCCTGTTATGAACTTTTCTCCCCTCAACCCCCAGCCCCCTTCTCCCACAAAAACGGGGAGAAGGGGGAGTCAAGTCCCCTCGCCCCGCGCGCGTGGGAGAGGGGATACAAGGGGTGAGGGGAACTTCTGCCGCAGAAATTCATGATAGCCTCTAGAAAGGGAATGGTATGGCTAGGCTCGTGTTTGGGATGAATCAATCCCTGGATGGCTACGTCGATCATATGGCTTTTGGACCAAGCCCAACGCTCTTCCGCCACTTCATCGAAGAAGCCCAGGGACAGACGGGCAGTATCTACGGTCGCGCAATGTATGAGACCATGCGCTACTGGGATGACGATCATCCTGAATGGGATGCAGAGGAACATGCCTTCGCTGCGGCGTGGCGGAAATACCCGAAATGGGTCGTCTCGCGCTCGTTGAAATCGGTCGGACCCAACGCCATCCTCGTTGGAGATGATCTTGAGGGCACAATCCGCAGGCTGAAGGCTGAGCGCGACGGAGAGATCGAAGTTGCTGGTCCGAAACTGGCGCACAGCCTCACCGAGCTTGGACTGATCGATGAGTATCGAATCTACCTGCACCCCGTCGTGCTGGGTCACGGCAAGCCCTATTTTGCCGGACCCCGTCCACCGCTCCGCCTCATGGCACATGATCGGATTGGCGAGGACGTGATCCGGTTGACCTACGTTCCTGCCTGAACTCGCGGCTCGCCAGATGAAAATCGCCGTTCAGGTCTGGTCTGGGGTTGGTTCCAAAGCGACGGGGGACAAGGTGCTGACGTTCTGAAGGACGGCTCTGGCTCTTCTCAACGTCGAGGGAGTAGAACTGTGCGAACTCTGCGCTGAGCAGCTGAAAGCGAGCACGTCACCAGCGTGAACTCGGCGGCGGAGGGCGTTATACTCGCTCTGTTTCTGATCGCGCTAAGGAGAAGCGTGTCCCATGAACGTCCTGATCATCATCAACGATGCTCCCTATGGTTCCGAGAAAGCCTACAACGCCTTGAGGCTGGCGCTCGCCCTGCAGAAGGACCACGCCGAGGTTCAGGTGCGCGTCTTCCTGATGGCGGATGCCGTCACCTGCGCTCTGCCGGGGCAAAAGACGCCGGACGGTTATTACAACCTGGAACGCATGCTCAAGGGAGTTGTGACCAGGGGTGGACTGGTGAAAGCGTGCGGAACCTGTGCCGATGCGCGGGGGATTCGCGAACTGAGCCTCGTCGAGGGTGTCGAAGTGAGTACGATGAGCCAGCTCGCCCAGTGGGTCGTCGAGGCGGACAAGGTGCTGACGTTTTGAAGGGCGTCGCCGGCTCTTCTCAACGGCCGAGGAGTGACAGAACTTTGGGGATTTTGTGCTGAACTATCGCCAATTGGGGGGAAATGGGCTATAAAGAGGGCATGAGTAACATTTGCAAAGCCGATCTTCTAGTCACTATCCCCTTCATCCCAGGCTTGCTATCCCCCGTGTACTTAAACTGCTGGCGATGAGCGAGGAGCCAAGCTGATGACCGTGAATTTCGACGAAGTCGTAAAGCTCGCCGAAC
>JAEURA010000060.1 GCA_016789005.1 Anaerolineae bacterium | reverse complement strand
TCTTTCAGAACCTGACGCTGATCGATACGCCCTTCTTTATGACGCTGATGCACGCCTTCGTGCTGGCGATGGTGCTGCTGCGCGACGAACCGCGTTTCGACGGGCGGACGCTGCTGCTGGCGGTTCTGGGCGGCTTCGCCCTGGGGCTGGCGACGCTGGCGCGTCCCATCCTGCCCTTCCTGGCGATCTTGATCGCCCTCTGGTTCCTGTTCCGCCTCTCGCTCTGGCAGACGATCCTCCGCCTGGGGATCGTCGCCCTGCTGTGCGTCCTGGTGCTCGCCCCCTGGATCATCCGCAATTTCCAGGTCTACGACGCCTTCGTGCCGATGTCGCTGACCGGCGGTTCCAACCTGTGGCAGGGCAACAGCGAATACGTCATCCCGTACTTCCAGGCGGGCTATGACGTGCAGTGGACCTCGCCGGAGCTGACCACGACCGACGACCCCTACAGCGTGGAAGCCGACCGCGAGCGCATGGCGCTGGTCCTCGCCTTCTGGCGCGACAACCCCGATCTGCTGCCGGAGCTGTTCTGGACGAAGTTCCTCGTCCACTGGAGCATCGACATCGCGCCGCGCTACAACCCGACGGCAGGCGAACTGCCCCGCCTCGATTATCAGGGCGACGCCGAGGTGTCGAGCAGCGACTCCGGCGATCTCGTCCTGGGGGGGCTGCCGCCCGGCGATCCGGTTGATGCTTACTCCTCGCCGCTCTTCGACCAGATCGGGCGGGCGCTGCACCGCGTCTATTTCGGCGGGCTGCTGGCGCTGGCGGGGATCGGCTTCCTGGTCTCTCTGCGGGCGTGGCGCGACGTTTCGCTGCTGTGGTTCGTGCAGATCGCCATGACCCTCACCTACGTCCTCTTCCACCCTTCGACGCGCTACCGCGTCCCTTCGGACCCACTGCTCTTCGCCCTGTCGGCGCTGGCGCTGGTGATCGTCTGGAATGCGCTGTTCAACCGTCCACCCCGCCGGCGCAGGCGACCGCGCAGCATCCTCATCCCGGATACGCCGTCCGCCCGCCGCCGCCGATGATCGAGAACATCTCTCCCGCCGAAGCCGCGCGCATCGCCCTGGCGACGCCCTGGAAGCTGCGCCTGGAGATCGCCCGGTTGGCGCTGCTGCCGCTGGCGCGTCTTCAGTGCGCGCTCGCCGGGGTCGCCTGGGGGAAAGGCTGGCTGTTCTATGGACTGCCGATCCTTCAGCGCCACCGCGCCAGCACCATGCACTTCGGCGCACATCTGACGCTGCGGTCGCTGGCAGCCAGCAACCCGCTCGCGCCGAATCACCCCGTCGTGCTGACCACGCGGGAAGCCGGGGCGGCGCTGACCATCGGCGAATACGTCGGGATCACCGGCGGCGCGGTGGTCTGCGCACAGCGTGTGAGCATCGGCAGCCACGTCATGATCGGCGCCAACAGCATTATCTGTGACACCGATTTTCACCCCCTGGACGCGGCGGTGAGGCGTGAGCGCCCGCTCGACGCGGCGACCGCCCCGGTGATCATCGAAGATGATGTGTTCATCGGCATGGGGTGTCTGATCCTCAAGGGCGTGACCATCGGGCGGGGCAGCGTGATCGGCGCGGGCAGCGTGGTCACGCGCGATGTTCCCGCCGGGGTGATCGCGGCGGGCAGCCCGGCGCGGGTGATCCGCGCGCTATGAAGTGGGGTCTCCACGCTTTCCACCGGACGAGCCGGCGGTTCGTCCCTACGGCGGGTCGGTTGTAGGGGTGACCCGGCGGGTCACCCGACCCCGCATCACTTCCTCGCCGCGCGGAACTGCCAGATGCGCAGCGCCTCCAGGGCGGCGGCGCGGGGTCTGCCTTCAGCGCGCCCGGAGGCGGTCGGGTTCGCCGAGTCCGCGCGCAGCCGCGCCATATCCACCCAGGGACAGTCGAGGTCGGCGAGGCGGGCGGAGAGCGCGGCGACGGGCGAAGCCTCTGACGCGCTGCGGGCGGCATTGGCGCGGTCGAACAGCGCAGTGTCCTGCTTGATCGTATCCCACACGAAGTCGTGTCCGAGCAAACGTTCCAGCGTGTAGCGATACAGATAGCGCGCCTTGCGGTCGCGCAGCCACAGATCAGGCGGCAGCGCCAGCGCAAAATCGAGGATGCGGCGGTCGGTCAGCGGATAGACGTAGGTGATCCCGTGCTGCGCGCCCGACCACGCCCAGCATTCCATGCGCTGGGCGATGTGCCCGTTCAGAAACAGCTGCCGCTGCACGCGGTGCGCGCCGGCGCGTTCGCGCAGCGCCGGCGGAAGCGGTCGGCGGTCTGCCGTCCGCGCCAGCAGGTCGGGATGGATGTAGGAAAGCGTGCGCACGCTAACCAGCCGATTCCACAGGGGATCGGGCAGCGCCGGCACGACAGCCTGATTCAGCAGGCGCAGGAATGCCGATCGCAGCTTGTGGGGCTTCGTCCACCCCTCGGTGAGACGCAGGGTGCGATTGAGCTGACGCCACTGCCCGCCGACCAGATAGCCCGCCGCCACGCCGCGCCCGTTGAAGCTGATCCCTTCATCCCCGCCCCATCCGCTGAACATGACGCGGATGTTTTCGGCGGCGGCGCGCGGCTGAACGGTCCGCTCGACGACCAGCGTGTTCAAAGGATAGCGGCTGACATCCAGCGCCAGGAGGCTGTCGTCGCGCGGTTCCGTGTAGCGCCTGTCGGTATAACGCACCGAGACTCCTTCACGCGCGGCGAGCGGTTCGATCCGCCGGTGTTCCGTCGCTTCGCGGGGCTGCGCCGGATCAGGCGGCGGCGACCACGAGTAGAAGACCGGCGGGGTCTGCCCGCGCGCCCGGTGCTGGCGCGCCGCCAGCGCGGCAATCGAGGAGGAATCGACGCCGCCGGAGCAGTGCGCGCCGACGCCGACGCCATCCCTCAGGCGCAGGCGATCCGTCACGGCGGTCTCGACCAGCGCATAGAGCGCGTCGGCGTAGTCGTCCAGCGATTTCAGGCGCAGCGTATCGCCGGGCTGGAAGTCGTAGTAGCGGCGGCGTTCGGCTTGCGCTGCGCCGACGCGGAGCGTGCAGCCGAAGGTCAGCGGGTAGACATCCCGCCAGTAGGTGGTTTCCGGCTGCGCGAAGCTGACGGAGGGTGTCGCCAGCAGCAGCCGCGCGATCTCGCGCTCGTCGATGTCCGTGACGACTTCGGGCATCTCCAGCAGGATGGCGAGTTCGCTGGCAAAGGCGAACAGGCGCGGCGTGAGAGTGTAAAACAGCGGACGCGCCCCGACCGGATCGCGCGCGCAGAACAGGGTTTGCGCCGCCGCATCCCACAGGACGAAGGCGAAATCGCCGATCAGGTGATCGACACAGTCCGCGCCCCATCGGGCGTAACTCATGGCGATCAGCGTCGCATCGGAGATCGTCTCGTGGAGCGCCGCCGGGATGCTGAGCGCGCGGCACAGGGCTGCCCGGTTGTCGATGCGCGCATCCGCGGTGAGGACGTAATCGCCGCGCACCAGCGGACCCGGCGTGAGGGCATCCTGTGGGCTGAGCGCGTTCAGCACGTGCCCCAGGGCGAGCGCGCCTTCGCTCCAGCGCGCGGGCGGATGATCGCCGTAATGGGCGAGCGCCGCCAGGGTGGACGAGAGGATCGCCGAATCGACCGGTGCGCCGTCGCGCCTGAAGAAACCGCAGATGGCAGACATGTCTCAGGTGAGGTCTCGTATTCCTTCAACGAGCGAGCCGGCGGCTCGCCCCTACGGCGCATTGGTTGTAGGGGAGACCCGCCGGGTCTCCCGCTCGTGGATATCTTTCGAGATTCCACTTCGGGCTTTCATCGAAAAGAGGAAACGAGCGCCGAACCCGCAGAGCGCCCTTCAGCGCCTCACAGCGACAGCGGCACATCCAGCCTCAGCCAGGTGCGCCCCACGCGGAACAGCGTCCCCGGTCGCAGGCTCAACCGCTTGCGAATGCCCGCCGGGTCATGTTCGACGAACGTGCCGTTGCGGCTCGCCGCGTCTTCCAGCCAGAAGCTCAGCACGTAGGGTTCAGAAGTAGTCTCGCTGGCGGTGACCGGCGAAGAGAGGCAGCCCAGGCGGGCATGCAGCCGCGACGCCTGATGATCGTAGGGCAGGAAGATGTCGCAGCCGTCCCGCCGCCCGATGCTCAGCACCATCTCGTCGCCTACGTCGGGCTGCTCGAAGAAGAGCGTCTTGCCGTCGTTCGGTCCGCTCATGAAGGTGATCGAGATGCTGCGTTCCACTGCCATATCGTTCTATCCCGTTTTCAGGCGTTCGCGCGCCTGCGCCAGCAGCCGTTTCGTCGGTTCGTGGGCGGGGTCGCGCTGAAGCCCGGCTTCCAGCACCTCTACCGCCTTGCGCGGCTGGTCCAGCATCAGCCATGCCTCGCCGCAGTTGTGATAATACCAGATCGCGCCGGGATCGAGCGCCAGGGCGTGCTGGAAGGTCTCCAGCGCCTCGTCCCAGCGGTTCATCGCCCGCAGCGCCAGCCCGCGCCCGTTCCACGCCCAGCCGTCGCGCGGGTCGATATCCAGCGCCCGGTCATAGGCTTCGACCGCCGCGCCGTACTGCTTGACGTGGCGCAGCACCTGCCCCCGCCGCGCCCACGCCGCCGCCTGCCCCGGCAGCCGTTCGATCAACAGGGCGCTGCGGTCGAGCGCTTCGCTGTCGCGGCTCATCTTCAGCAGCACGTCGATCAGGCTGGCGTGCGCCCAGATCAGCCCGTCGTCCAGCGCCAGCGCCTTTTCATAGCAGGCGGCGGCTTCTTCACAGCGGTCGTCGGCTTCCAGCGCCAGCCCGCGCCCATGCCACGCCCAGGCATATGCCGGGTCGAGCGCCAGCGCCCGATCGTAAGCTTCGACCGCCGCATCGTTCAGGTCCAGCCGGCGGCGCGCCTGCCCCAGTTTCGCCCAGGTCTCGCCCCGCTCCGGCGCAAGGCGCAGTGCCCGCTCGAAAACCTCGGCGGCGGCGCGGTACAACCCCAGGCTCATCAGCGCCTCGCCCTGGTAATGCAGGATGCTGGCGTCTTCGGGGGCGATCTCTAAGGCGCGGCGGAAGCTGTCCAGGGCGTCGTTGTGCCGGTCCAGCGCCGTCAGGGTCAAGCCGCGCCCGCTCCAGCCCCAGACATAGCCGGGGTCGATCTCGACCGCCCGGTTGAATGCCTGAAGCGACTCGTTGAAGCGCTTCATGGTGCGCAGCGCCCCGCCCAGGCGCGCCCACAGCCGCGCGCTGCGCCCGTCAAGCTTGACGGCTTTTTCCAGCAGCGGCAGGGCGCGCTCGCAGTCACCCAGGTCGATCAGGATATCCGCCTGGGTGGTCAGATACGCCGTCTCGTCCGGGTCGGCGGCGGCGGCGCGTTCGTGGGCATAGAGCGCTTCGCTCGACAGCCCGGCGTCCTCGTAGGTCAACCCCATCTCATGCCATGCCCAGGCATAGCCGGGGTCCAGCTGCGTCGCCCGCTGATACGCCGCCAGGGCGTCATCATGCCGCTTCATCTGGCGCAGCACGCTGCCCAGCCGTGCCCAGCCGCGCTGATAGTCCGGGTTCAGGCGCAGCGCCTCGTTGAGCGCCGTCAGCGCCTCGTCATGGCGACCGAGCAGCGCCAGCGCGTTGCCGATGTTGTAGCTGCTGGCGGCGTTGGCGCCGCTGATCTCGGCAGCGTTCCGGTAGCAGCGCAGCGCCCCCTCATAATCGCGCAGCTGCTCCAGGACGATGCCCATGCCGTTGATCGCCCAGGCGAAACTAGGCTGAAGGGCGACGGCGCGCTCGTAGGCGTCGAGCGCCTCATCGAGCTGATCGCGATAGCGCAGCACCTGCCCCAGCTTCGCCCAGGCGTTGGCATCCTGCGGGGCGATGCGCACCGCCTGCTGCGCCGCTTTGAGCGCTTCAGCATGCTGGTCCAGCTCGATCAGCGTCTCGGTCAGGTTGTTCCAGTAGATCGCTTCCGTCGGCTGATGCCGGGCTGCCCGCTTGAACGCCAGCAGCGCTTCCTGGGGCGCGCCCATCGCCTTCAACACCTGCCCATAACCGTTGTGCGCCCACGCCATGCGCGGGTTCAGGCGCAGGGCTTCCTCGAAGGCGCGCCGGGCGTTGGACAGGTCCTTGTTCTGACGGTGAAGCTGTCCCAGCTTCGCCCAGGAATTGGCGTGCAGCGGGTCGAGGCTGAGCGCCGCGCGCAGCACCTCAATGGCGTCGTCGATGCGCCCCAGCGCGCCGAGCATATCCGCCTGGTTGTACCAGTTCCAGACATCGGACGGATCGAGCTTCGCCGCTCGCTCGTAGCAGGCGAGCGCGCCGGTCACGTCGCCGGTCATCTCCAGCACCATCCCCCTGCCACGCCACGCCCAGGCATAGCGCGGCGTCAGTTCCAGCGCGCGATCGTAGCAGACCAGCGCCTCGTCAAAGCGCCGCAGCAGGCGCAGCGTGCGCCCCTTGCGCGCCCACGCCCAGGCGAGACCCGGCTGCAGGGCGATGGCGCGGTCATAGGCGGCGGCGGCTTCTTCCAGGCGTCCCAGCTCGGTCAGCGAGTAGCCCTTGTCCATCAGATCGCGGGCTTCGAGTTCCTGCCCGCTGATCTCCATCTGCGGGTCCGCCCCGGTCATTTCGCGGTAGATCAGGCGCAGTTCGTCGAGGATGTCCGCCCAGGACGCCGGGCGATCTGCGCGGTCCTTGGACAGGCAGCGCAGCGTCAGCACGCGCAGTGAGGCGGGCACGACGGCGTCCTCCGCCGCCGTGAAGGCGCAGATGCCGGTCAGGTGGGCGCGCTGCCATTCGGTGCGGTCGCGCGGGTCCAGCGCGGCGAAGGGATGCCGCCCGGTCAGCATCTCGAAGAGGATGATGCCGAAAGCGTAGATGTCAGTGCGCAGATCGACTTCCTGCGCCGCCCACTGCTCCGGCGACATGTACATGATCGTGCCGACCTGCATGCCGACGCGGGTCAGGCGGGAATCGGTCTCGGTCGGCTCGTCGGGGCTGACCGTCCGCGCTTCGTCCAGATCGAGCGAGCGCACCAGCCCGAAATCGGTGACCTTGGCGACGCCGTCCTGGGTCACCAGGATGTTGGCAGGCTTGAGATCGCGGTGGACCAGCCCGCGCGTCGCCGAGGTGTAGACGTGCTGCATGCCCAGCGCGATGTGGATGGCGAAGGTCACCGCGCCGGGGGTCGTGACGCGGTGATGTTCGATCCAGCTGCGCAGGTCGGCGTCCAGCCCTTCCGGTCCGCTGACGTGTTCCAGGATGATGAACGGGCGGTCGGCGACGGTCTGCACCAGCTTGGCGGTGACGACGTGCCGGTGTTTGTTCAGGTTGATCCAGGTCCAGGCTTCCTGTACGAAGCGGGCGACGGCGCGCGGGTTATCCAGATACTTGCTCTGGAAGCTCTTGAGGGCGACCGGCTCGCGCTGCTGGTGGTCATAGCACAGGTAGACGACGCCCATGCCCCCGGTCTTGACATCGGCGACCTCGTAGCGGTCGAGGATGCGGTCGCCGGGTTTGAATTCCCCGGATTTGGCGTCCGTTCGCCAGCCGTCGGGGTCCAGGTCGCCATCGTCGGGCTGTTCGAGCAGCGAGGCGGATGCGCCCATCGCCTGGGTCGGCGCTTCGGCGAAAGTCCGCGAGCCGCCCGCCGGCGGAAGGACCTCGAAATCGGAAAGGGGCAGCACAGCGTCGAAACCGGCGAACTCGGTCGCTTCGCCGAAGGGCGATTCGGTCGCGCCGTCGTCCGCAGCGTCTTCGAGCGCCGGCAGCGGCGTGTTGTTGAGCCGCAGCAGCGCATGCAGCAGATCGGAAGGTGCGCGGCGCGGCAGCTCGGCGGCGCTGCCGGAGGGCGGATCGTCATCCTCGTCCGCCACCGCCCAGAGCGCGACGGCGATATTGCGCCGGGTGGGAAACGCGCGGGCGACGCCGATCACCCAGTCGATGAAGCGGTCGCGCGCCCGCCGCGCCAGCGTGCGATCCACGTCGTTGAGGGCGTCACCCCCGGCGCGGCGGTAGGCGATCAGCGTTTTGCCGACGTAGAAGACGCGCAGGCGGTTGGTATCGGTCAGGCACAGACGGGCGCAGGTGTCGCCCAGGGCGAAATAGTCGTCCACATCATCGCGGCGCAGCGCCAGACGCCCCAGCTCCCGCACCGATTCGTCGGGATCGTTGGCGAAGTAGTCGCGGGCGTCCAGCGGGTGCGGCTGACGCAGCAGCGCCTTACGCGCCTCACCGGTGATGCCGGCGGGCGTCCGTCCAGATTGAGGGGGAGGCTGGGGACTCATGGAACCGGACTGGACACCGCCTCGAACTGTAGCGTCTCGCCGGATCGGTCGGCGCGAATCACGCTGTTGGGAGGAAAGGCGTCTTCGACGATGCGGGCGCTGAGCGGTCGGGTGAGCAGCCGTTCGATGGCGCGGCGCAGCGGACGTGCGCCGTTGATCGGGTCATAGCCGCGCCGCAGGATGAGGTCGCGCGCTTCCGGCGTCAGTTCCAGGGCAAGATGCTGCGATTCCAGGCGTTTGCGCAGGTCGGACATCTGCAGGTCGAGGATTTTTTCCAGCGCTTCCGGGTCGAGCGCCTTGAAGATGACGACTTCATCGACGCGGTTGAGGAATTCCGGGCGGAAGAAGCGCGCCAGATGCGCCTGATAATCCGGTTCGCGCAGGCTGCTGCCGAAGCCGAAGGCTCCTTTCCCGCCTTCCTCCGTGCCGATATTGCTGGTCATGATGAAGACGGCATGGCGGGCGTCCACCCGTCCACCGTGCGCGTCGCTCAGACGTCCCTCGTCGAAGACCTGCAGGAAGATGTCGAAGACCTCCGGCGCAGCTTTTTCCACCTCGTCGAGCAGCACGACGCTGTACGGGCGGCGGCGCAGTCCATCGGTGAGCTGCCCGCCCCGGTTAGATTCGCGGTAGCCGGGCGGCGCGCCGATCAGCCGGGCGACGGTGTGGGCGTCATGGAATTCGGACATATCCAGGCGCAGCATCGCCTCTTCGCTGCCGAAGAGGAACTGCGCCAGCGCCAGCGCCAGCTCGGTCTTGCCGACGCCGGACGGTCCCAGAAAGAGGAAGACGCCGATCGGGCGATCCGGGTCGCCCAGCCCGGCGCGCGCCGTCTTGATGGCGGCGGCGACGGTATGCACGGCTTCATCCTGTCCGATCACCCGCTGAAGCAGGGCATTGTTGATCTCCGCCAGGCGGCGCTTCTCGTCACGGTCGAGATCGCTGATCGGGATGCCGGTCCATTCGCTGAGGACGGACGTGATGTGCTGCAAATGCACGCCGCCCAGCGCGGCGTCGCCGGCGTCGTCCGGCGAGAGGGAGCTGATGCGCTCGCGGGCGCAGGCTTCGTCGAGCAGGTCGAGCGCTTTGTCGGGCAGCCGCCGATCGGGCATGTAGCGCACCGACAGGCGGACGGCGGCGTCGATGGCGTCCGGCAGAATCGTGACGCCGTGATGTTTTTCCAGCCGTTCGCGCTGTGACAGCAGGATCGCCAAGGCGTCCTGTTCGCCCGGCTCTTCGATGTCGATGGGACGGAAGCGGCGGTCCAGCGCCGGGTCCTGGGCGATGGCGCGGCGGTATTCCTCGTGGGTGGTCGCGCCGATGCAGACGATGTCGCCGCGCGCCAGCGCTGGTTTCAGGATGTTGGCGGCGTCCAGGTTGCTGTCGATGGTATCGCCCGCGCCGACGATGGTGTGAATCTCGTCGATGAACAGGATGACGTTGCCGGCGCGCGCCGCTTCCTCGATGATGCCGATCAGCCGTTCTTCAAACTGCCCGCGCAGGCTGGTCCCGGCGACCAGCGCGCCGATCTCCATCTGGACGACGCGCTTATCGAGCAGCGACTTGGGCGCGGTCTTGCGCTGAATGACGTACGCCAGCCCTTCGATCACCGCCGTCTTGCCGACGCCTGCGTCACCGAGCAGCAGCGGGTTATTCTTCTTGCTGCGCGCCAGCGTTCGGGCGACGGCGCGAATCTCGCTTTCGCGGGCGATTGCCGGACCGATCTTACCTTCGGCTGCCTGGGCGGTCAGGTCGCGCCCATATTTGTCGAGCAGTGGCGTTGGGCTGCCGCCCAGCCTGCCGGTCCCGCCGTCGCGGTCGCGCGAGGGCGTGATGTCCGGCAGGAAATCGTCGGAATGAAAGTCGTCCAGTTCGGAAAAGTGGAAGAGCGACTCTTCGTCGTTGTCGTCGCCCTCTTCGCCGATGCGCTCGACATCGAACGCCTCGCTGAGCATCTTTTGCAGCCACAGGTTGACGTTGAAGCCCAGCTCGATCAGCTTGCGCACCGGGACGGACTCGCCCTCCTGCAGGATCGCCAGCAGGATGTGATCGTCCGATACGTCTTCAGCGTCGTCACGCTCCGCCAGGAAGATCGCCAGCGACAGCACCATCATGGCGCGCGGCGTGAGCGGCATGACCTCTTCCAAGCCGCCTTCCCCGGTGCCGATCTCGCGGCGGATTTCGTTGCGCACCGTGCGCGGACTCAGCCCGGCGCGTTCCATGAGGGTCTGCGCCACGCCGCCCTCGGTCTTGGTCATGGCGATGAACAGATGCTCCACGCCGATGTAGTTGTGGCTCAGGCGGCGGGCTTCCTCCGCGGCGGCGCTCAGCAAGCCGGTGCAGCGGCGGCGGATCTCTTTTTCGGGGAATTCTGGCGGCTGTGTCACGGTCTATCTCAATTAACGAGCGTCTAGAGCGCATAGTATAGCGCATGTCGCGCCTGGACGTTCAAGAGTGCCGGCAGTTGGATCAGATCGCGCCCGGTTTTCGGGGGGCGGCGGGCCGCCGGCGGGCGGGGTGAGACTCTGTTGAAAAAGGGTACTGCCTATTGCCTTCGCCCGACGTTGAGCGTGTCTGCAAACCCGGTTTTCACACAACCTCACCCCCTGCCCCTCTCCACTTGGAGAGGGGCGGTTGAGCGCAGCGAAACGGGGTGAGGTGAGCCGTTTGCAGGCAGCCCCTAAGCCAGGTCTCGCCTCGTTTCAACGGGCGAGCCGTCGGCTCGCCCCTACGGCACGTTGGTCGTAGGGGAGACCCGGCGGGTCTCCCGCTCGGCGGGTCTCCCGCGCGTGGATTTCTTTCGAGAATTCACTCTAGAAACGGCGGAATTCGTGGGATGTGTGCTTCCCGTCAGGAGGAGACCGGCGGCGCACCGGCGACTCGGCGTGATTTCGCGCCGCGACACTCCTTTTTCAGGACCGCCCCTATGCGCGCGACCCGCTTTTTGCCCCTTTCCGGGCGGCTTCATATACTCATAGGAGCTATCGTCTATATTCTGCCCGGACGCGCGCCCATGCCCACTCTGTTCATCTCCTACAAACGCGGAACTTCCAGCATCATCCCGCTGATGGAGCGGCTGCGCGCCGCGCACTACCGTCTGTGGTACGACAAAGACGACATCCACACGGGTGAGAACTGGCGCGAGGCGATCAATCGCGGTGTGGATCGCGTCGATGCCGTGATCGTCGGCTTGACGCCCGACGCCTGCGCTTCGGAGTTCGTGCAGTACGAGGTCCGGCGGGCGTTGGATCAGCGCAAGCCGATCTTCCCGGTCAAGCTGGAGAAGATCGACGAAAGCAAAGACCCCACCAGGCTCGGCTTGCCCGACATCCAGTTCACCGACTTCACCGCCGCCGATGCCGATGCCTGGGATAGGGCGACCGAGCGCCTGCTCGCCGACCTCGTTCATGCCGGGCTGCGCGTCACCCGCCACGACCACCGCCACGAACGCGGCACGGACGCCCACGCCCTGCATCAGAAGTACCTGACGCGCCTGGCGGAGCGCGTCGGCGCGCTGAACCTGGCGGCGATTGCCCCCGAAGACGGCGGCATGGTCACCCTGGAACAGGTCTACGTCGATGCCTCGACGCCGCTCAGCATCAGCGTCGAAGTGACCGACTGGCACGTGACCGACTGGTGGGTGTCGCGGCGGGGCGCTCAGCGCCCGGACACGGCCGGAGATGCCGCGCGGGTCGCGCCGGAAGCGCTGGGCTACGAGCGCGCCCCGCTGGAGGTGCTGATCGAGCGGGTGGAGGCGCGGATCGAGGACTATCGCAAGCGATTCCAAAAAGACACGCCGACTGGTTTTATGAATTCCTGGAGGAACGGCGCGCACCCGAACGTTCGGACGCTCAATCTTCAGCATGCGGCGGCGGCGCGGGATCGGCTGGTCATCCTGGGCAAGCCGGGCAGCGGCAAAAGCACCTTCGTCCGGCATCTGGCGCTGTGCCTCGCCGGGGCGCAGATCGACGGGTGGGCGCGTTCGACGAATCTGATGCAGCTTGAAGCCTGGACGCACGGCGAACTGACGCCGGTCTACGTCGAACTGCGGCGCTTCGTCACCTCCCGGCACTTCCCGGCAGACGTGCAGACGCAGCCCGACGCCGATGCCCTGTGGCACTACGTCACCGCCGAACTGCTCGGCGGCGATCTCGCCGCCTACGCCGCTGATCTCGACGGCGACCTGCGCGAAGGGCGCGCCCTGCTCCTCCTCGACGGCTTGGACGAAGTGCCGTTCCCCGAAGGCAAACTCAAGGCGCGCCAGCGCCAGCTTCAGAGCCTCGCCGCCGCCCTCAACACCCGCTGGGGGCAAAGCCGCGTCATCGTCGCCAGCCGCCCGCACGCTTACGAAGGCTGGAAGCTGCCCGGCTTCGAAGCCGTCGAAGTCGTCGATCTGGACCGCGAGCAGCGCCTCGCCCTGGCGGCGAACCTCTACCGCGTGAGCGGGCAGACCGAAGGCGACGCCGCCGCAAAGGCGCAGCGCCTGAACGATGAGCTGGAAGCGCGGCGCATCCACCCGGAGCTGCGCGCCCGCCCGCTGTTCCTCACCCAGATGGCGGCGCTCTATCTCCAACACGAAGGGACGCTGCCGGCGCGGCGCGGGACGCTCTACCGGCTGAACATCGAGCTGCTGCTCGACCGCTGGACGAAGACCAAAGCCGGGACGCCCTCGCTGACCGACCTCCTGGGCGGGGCGTCGGTCGCCGATCTGCTGGCGCGGCTGGCGGCGCTGGCGTACGACGTTCACGCGCATTATGGAGAGCAGCCGGGAACGCCCGAAATTGACATTGGGGCGCTGCTGAAACACCTGTATAAGCTGCAAACCGGGCATACAGATGAACTCATCTCCTACCTGAGCGAAAACGCCGGCGTGCTGGTCTGCCCGGGGCAGGATGCCGAGCGCGACGTGTTCCACTTCGCCCACCGCACCTTTCAGGAGTATCTGGCGGCGGTCCACCTGATCCGCTTGTGCGATGCGGATCAGTCCTTTGGGCGGGTGCGCGAACGGATGGAGCGCCAGCCGAGCCTGTGGCGCGAAGTGGGGATGCTGGTCGGAGACGCGCTGACCGACGCGAAGCGGGACGGCGACCTGTGGGATCTGCTCGACGATCTGCTGGACGACGCTGTGCCAGACGACGCTGTGCCGGAGGACGCCGACAAAGAGGATGCGCGCTGGTGGTCGGTCTGGCTGGCGGGCGAGATCGCCCGGGAACAGGAACTGCACACCCGCGAGAAGCCCCGCAAAAGCGAAAAAGCCGTGCGCGACAGCCTGGTCGCCTGGCTGGTCCGGCTGATCGCGGTCGGGGCGCTGCCGCCGGTCGAACGGGCGGCGAGCGGGCGTGTCCTCGCGCTGCTCGGCGACCCGCGCCCCGGGGTTGGTGTGCGCCTCGGCGGGCGACCCGGCGGGTCGCCCCTACACCGTGAAACCTCTGTCCCGGATATCGACTGGTGCGACCCGATTTTGCCGGGACCGTTCCTGTACGGCGAGGATAAGCGGACCGAGACCATACACCACGCCTACCAGATCAGCCGCTATCCGGTCACCAACGCCCAGTTCCAGGCGTTCCTGGACGACACGGCGACCGGCTACAATCTGCGTGATTGGTGGACGGAGTCCGGTTGGGAGTGGAAAGGCGAGCGGAACGCGCCTGACGAGGTTGGCGACCCGACCTTCCGGCTGCCCAACCATCCGCGCGTCAACGTAACCTGGTACGAGGCGGTCGCCTTCTGCAACTGGCTGACGGCGAAAACGCGCGCCCTCACCCTCAATCCCTCTTCCACAGCAGGAGGACCGGCCGCCGCCGCTTTCCCCACGCCCTTTTTGGGAGAGGGGGCAGGGGGTGAGGGGCTTATCATCCGCCTGCCAACCGAAAAGGAGTGGGAGCGGGCGGCGCGCGGGACGGATGGACGGCAGTATCCCTGGGGGGAGGACTGGGAACCGACCCGCTGCAACAACAGCGTCATTCAACCGCGCAGCGGCTCGACCAGCGCCGTCGGCATCTTTCCGCAGGGGGTCAGTCCGTGCGGGGCGCACGACATGGCGGGGAATGTCTGGGAGTGGTGTCTGACTCAGTATAACAGCGAGAGTGACGATGTAAATGGAACGGATGTTCGCGTGCTGCGTGGCGGTTCGTTCAACGATGCTACGTACAGCCTCCGTTCCGCCGATCGCGACGGGGGCACCCCCGACGTCGTGAGCGACATCCTCGGTTTTCGGTGCGCCCGCTCTCGTTGACCGAAGGTCAACATAGCCCTGTTTTCTGATCTCTGGCTTCTGGTCTCTGATCTTTGACTCCTGATCGCGCGCAGCGCGAATCGATTTTTTGGAAAATGGGGGGGCGGGAAAGGGCGTCCCCACCCCTAAATCCCCTCCCCACTGCATGGCTGAGGGGACTTTTCTGACCCGTTGTGCGCCCCTTCTCCACGCAGTGGAGAGGGGGTTGGGGGGTGAGGATGCCGAAATCCGTGACGGGAGTGCCGCCGGCGCTCCCCTTCGATCCCCCTGTCCGCCGAAATTCGCTCACCCGGTTCATTAAAAATTCATCTTTACGGTATACTGTTGTCAAACGAAACGTTTGTTCAGGAAACCGTGCCGTGACGACCCTCGCCAAAGACCGCTTTGGGCGCATCATCAACTACCTGCGCATCTCGCTCACCGACAAGTGCAACCTGCGCTGCGTCTACTGCATGCCGGAAGACATGATCTTCCGCCCCAGCAGCGAGCTGATGCAGGATGGCGAACTGATCGCGCTGGTGCGGGTCTTCGCCGGGTTGGGCTTTCACAAGTACCGGCTGACCGGCGGCGAGCCGACCGTCCGGCAGAACGTGGTCGAAATCATCCGTGCCATGAGCAGCACCCCCGGCGTGCGCGACATCTCCATGACCACCAACGGCGTCCTGCTGGAAGACCTGGCGGAGCCGCTCGCCCGCGCCGGGCTGACCCGCGTCAACGTCAGCGTCGATACGCTCGACCCCGACCGCTTCCGCCGCATCACCCGCTGGGGATCGCTCGATAAGGTCTGGGCGGGCATCGAAGCCGCCGAACGCGCCGGGCTGACCCCGGTCAAGCTGAACGTGGTGGTGGTGCGCGGCTTCAACGAAGGCGACGTGACCGATCTGGCGAAGCTGACGCTGGATCACGACTGGCAGGTGCGATTCATCGAGATGATGCCCTTCGGCGAGGTCGCTAAGTTCGCCAAAGAGCAGATCGTCACCGACGAGGCGATTCGCGCCCGCATCGCCGACGACTACCTGCCGCTGGAACTGCTCGACGATGGGCGGCTGGATGGCGAGGCACGCATGTACCGGTTCCCCGGCGCGAAAGGCGCGGTCGGCTTCATCAGCAGCGTGACGCAGCCCTTCTGCGCCTCGTGCAACCGCGCCCGGCTGACGGCGGACGGGGTGCTGCGCCTGTGCCTGCTGCGCGACCGCGAGGTCGATCTGCTGACGCCTCTGCGCGCCGGGGCGAGCGAGGACGACCTGCGCCAGATGATCCTCGACAACATCTGGTGGAAGCCCTGGGGGCACGATCTGGCGCACGATGTCATCCCGCTCAACCGGGTGATGAGCCAGATCGGAGGCTGACTCCGCCGCGCACGCCATTCCCAGAGGCTGTTATGCACCAGGACCCTCACCGCTGGTTCCCCTCTCCCAGGTGCGCGGGGCGAGGGGACTGGGGGGTTGAGGGGCGAGCAGTGCGTAGGGCAGGCATACGCCGCGCGGCGGGACTGCGCCGCCGTGCCGTTGGCTGCCCCGTCGGTTCCCCGCCCTGATCGCGCCGGAAGCGCTGTGGCGCACCTCTGCTAAAATGAGCGTTAGAGGCGGCTGCTCAGGCGTTTGCCGGCGCGCCGCCGATGACCCGAACAAGACGAAGCGGAGCAGCCCATGCCCGATGAAAAAGACCTCCTGCAGCCCGACGGCGATTCCGAGGGTGAACCCGGCGCGCCGGGCGACAGCGAACCGACCGACCTGCTGGCGCACAGCGTCACCGAAGCCGCCCCCGACGCGCAAGACCCGACCGAACAGGGCACGGTCTACGCGCCGGACGCCGACACCGATCCGTTCGCGAGCGACCGCCTGACGGAGACGCTGCGCGGCACGCTGCGCCCCGGCGAGGACCGCCCTTCCGCCGCCGACCTGCACGACCTGCCGACGCTGGCGCTCAGCGACGAGTCGGGGGATGTCGAGTCGCTGGTGCGCTCCAAGGGGCGTCCGCGTGGGGAATTCATCTCGCCGGAGACGCTCCCCGGCAGCGGCGGGCTGGACCCTAACCCGGACTTCCTGCCGGATGACGACGACGAGACGCCGCCCGCCTTTGAAGCCGGGCAGACCCTCCCGCACATCGTCCCCTTCGAGCATACGCTGGTGCATGTGCCGGAAGGAGGACCGCGTCACAGCGCGCCCCCGCAGACGACCTGGCAGACGCCGCCGGATCAGCCGACGATCCCCGCGCCGCCCGCCTGGGCGCAGACCACCCAGCCCAACGTCTACAATCCCAACCCCGGCGCGCGTCCGGGAGCAGGGGCGTTCGCGCCGGCGGCGGGGCTGCCGGTTCGACCGGAGCGGCGGCGGCGCATCCTGGGCTGTTCGCCGGGCTGCCTGATGGTGCTGCTCGGCGTGATGCTGACCTTCTGCGGCGGGCTGCTGCTGATCACCCTGGTCCTGACGGCGACGCTCGGCGCGGAGCTGGAAAACCGCCTGCAGGCGCAGATCGCCCAGGTAGAGGACTACGAAAGCTTCCAGACCACCTATTTCTACGACCGCGACGAGCGCCTGCTGACCGAAAGCTTCATCGAGGGACGGCGCACCAAGATGAACTACGGCGATTTTCCGCAGTCGCTGATCTTCGCCACGGTCGCCATCGAAGACGACAGCTTCTTCAGCAACCCCGGCTTCGAGATTCCGGCGACGGCGCGCGCCTTCTTGCAGTACGTCGGGCTGCAGGAAGGGTCGAGCGGCGGCAGCACCATCACGCAGCAGGTCGTCCGCAACGTCCTCTTCGACATCGAGTATCGCGCCGAGCGCAGCATCAACCGCAAGGTCGAAGAGATCGTGCTGGCGTGGCTGCTGTCGCAGCGCATGCCCAAGGAAGAGGTCCTGGAACTCTACCTGAACGAGATCTTCTACGGCAACTACGCCTATGGCGCAGAAGCCGCCGCGCAGACTCTCTTCGGCAAATCGGTGCGCGATCTGACCCTGGGCGAGGCGGCGATGCTCGCCGGGCTGCCCCAGGCTCCGGCAGAACTCGACCCGCTCAACCCCGACCCGGACGTGCAGGCGGCGGTGAATGCCCGCTGGCGGCTGGTGCTGGACCGCATGGTCGAGGAGAAGTTTATCACCGACGCCGAACGAACCGCCGCCCTTCAGGAGGGCTTGATCTTCCACGAGCCGGAGGTGACGCTGCTGGCGCCGCATTTCACCCTCTTCGCCCAGCGGCAGTTCGAGCAGCTGATGAGCGCACTGGGCTACACCCCCGGCGAAGTCGGGCAGGGCGGTTTCCGCGTCTACACGACGGTCGATCTGGACATCCAGAACATGGCGCAGAACGCCCTTGCCGGGCAGGTGGCGTCGCTCGCCGCCAACAACGCCAGCAACGGCGCGGTGCTGGTGCTCAAGCCGGTGACCGGCGAAGTGCTGGCGATGGTGGGCAGCGTCGATTATCGCAACGACGCCATCGACGGGCGCGTCAACGTCACGCTCGCGCCGCGCCAGCCGGGCAGCACCATGAAGCCGCTCACCTATGCCGCCGCCATGGAACAGGGCATGACGGCGGGCGACATCCTCTGGGATACGCCGACCGACATCGCCGGTTACCAGCCGGTCAATTATGACCGCACGTTTCACGGTCCGGTGCGGCTGCGCACGGCGCTCGCCAACAGCTACAACCTCCCGGCGGTGCAAACGCTGCGCCAGATCGGCGTGCCGAGCCTGCTGGAGATCGCCTCGCGCTTCGGCGTCGACAGCCTGGGGACGGACGCCAGCCTGTACGGGCTGTCGCTCACGCTGGGCGGCGGCGAGGTCACCCTGCTGGAACTGACCCGCGCCTACAGCGTCTTCGCCAACGGCGGGACTCTCGTGCCCTCCACCGCCATCCTGTGCGTGCTGGACAGCCAGGGGCGCATCCTCTACCAGTACGAGAATGCCTGCCCGCGCGGCACGCCGACCGAGCGCACCGTCAATCGCGGCGGCTTCGGTCAGCAGGTGCTCGATCCGCGCATCGCCTACATCATCTCCGATATCCTGGGCGACAACGCGGCGCGCACCCCGGCGATGGGCGCCAACAGCCCGCTCAACACCGGCGGGCTGCTCACCTCGGTCAAGACCGGCACGACCGACAATTTCAAGGACAACTGGACCATCGGCTACACGCGCAACGTCGCCGTCGGCGTCTGGGTCGGCAACAGCGACGGCACGCCGATGACCGGCAACACCTCCGGGCTGACCGGGGCTGCGCCGCTGTGGAACGCCCTGATCACGGCGATCTACGGCAATAACGACTATCTGGGCGAGTTCGCGGTCGAAGGCGGGCTGCTGCCCGACCGGCTGGACCAGCCTTCGGCGATGACGCTGCGCCGTCTGTGCAGCATCAGCGCGCTGCGCGAGCCGGCGCAGGAATGCACCGCCTCGGTCAACGAGTGGTTTCTGGATGGACCCGCCGCCGTGCCGGATGGCAATGGCGGGCTTCAGTATCGCCCCGCGCCGCCGCCCACGCCGGATCAGCCGCCGGCGTCCGGTCCCTGGCTGCGCGAGGTCGAGCCGGATATTTACCGGGTGCTGGTCAACCCGGTTGCGCCGGAGATCGCCAATCAGATCACCTTCGCCGTCCAGCCCGGTCAGCAGACCCCACCGCCGCCGCTCTACTGCCAGGTCCCCTACGAGCTGGCGGGCAGCGCCCCCGGCGCGCGCGAGCAGCTGTTCATCGCCCCGCCGACCGTACCCGACGACGCCGTCCGCGCCGAACAGTACGCGCGCAACAACGGCATCGCCTTCCTGCCGACCATCGCCTGCAATTCGCAGCTCCTTTCGGCGGTCGGCAGCCCGCTGGTGATCACCGCGCTGATCACCTCGCCGCTCAACGGCGAGACGGTCAGCGGCAACGTGCCGATCCTCGGGACGGCGCAGTTTTCGCCGGCGCAGGCGCTCTACTATAAGATTGAGATCAGCGGTGGGCAGTTCGGCGGCAGCTGGTTCACGCTCGGCGACGTGCATTACAACAGCGTGATCAACGGGCAGCTCGAATTCCTGCAGGCGGAGGGCTTGCAGCCGGGCAGCTACACTTTGCAGCTGGTGGTGGTCGGCAACGACGGCAATTATGTGCAGCCGCCCTATCAGGTCGGCTTCGTGAAGCAGTAGACGACGGGAGGATAACCGGCGATGGTCTTTCATTCCGTAGAACGGCTCATCACCTTTGAATCTTTCGAGGATTTTCTCGAACAGCCGGAAAACCGCGACCGGCGTTACGAACTTATTCACGGGGAGATTGTCGAGAAAACCATGCCGACCGAACAACACGGGATCGTCGTCACGCGGTTTCTGGTCAGACTCTATCCTCACCTGGAACGGATCAACCCCGATGTTCGTTTGGGACCGGAAATACGGGTGCGCACACCGGGCGACATCCATAATGCCCGACAGCCCGACATCTCGTACTTCGCCGACACGACCCGACCGCTCAGCGACAGGGGTGTGGTCGAGCGGATGCCAGACCTGGCGATTGAAGTGAAGTCGCCGACCGATACCTATCAGGAGCTGCGAGAGCGCGCCGATTACTACCTCGCCAATGGGACCCGCATGGTCATCATCGCCGATCCGGCGGAGCGCCGTTTCACGGTGCTGACCCCCGGCGCGGTGCGCATCCTCAATGAAGATGACGTGTTCGAGGGCGGTGACGTGCTGCCGGGCTTTCAGATGCGCGTCAGCGAAGTCTTCCCATAGAGCGGCTTCCCGTGCAGGAGATTCATCAGCGAAAGAGCAGAGAATATGACTCAGCGCAAGGGCGCGGATGACCACCGTCAGTTTGCCGGCACACAGCCGGTGCGCGTCGCCATTGTCACCGTCAGCGACTCGCGCACGCCGGAGACCGACACGAACCGGCAGTACATCGAGCAGCGCCTGACCGAACTGGGGCACATCGCCGCCGCGTACCGGCTGATCAAGGATGAGCCGGATCAGGTGCGGGCGGCGCTTGACGAGCTGGCTGCCATGCCGGACGTGCGGATCATCCTGTTCAACGGCGGCACGGGCATTTCGCCGCGCGATACCACCTTCGACGTGATCAGCCGCATGCTGGAGAAGACCCTGCCCGGCTTCGGCGAACTCTTCCGCATGCTCAGCTACCCGGAAGTCGGCGCGGCGGCGATGCTCAGCCGGGCGACCGCCGGCGTCTACAAGAAGACCTTCGTCGCTTCCGTGCCGGGCAGCCCCAACGCCGTGCAGGTGGCGCTGGAGAAGCTGATCCTGCCGGAGATCAATCATCTCGCCTGGGAAGTAGTGCGCAAGTGAGCGGACGCAGCCCGTTTCAGCGGCTCGTCGAGGCGCTGACCGTGCTGGCGATCACCGGCTGCGGCGTCGCCGGCTTCCTCGGCTTGCGGGCGCTCGCCTGGGGGCAGGAGCATCTGCTGTCCCCGATGCTCCTCAGCGGCGCGCTGGTCAGCATGGTGGTGGTGGGCGTCGCCGGCGCGATCTACGTGATCTTCGGCAGCCTGCTGCTGCGCCTGATCGCCATCGATTGGCTGAGCGCCCGCTTCGGCGCGCTGATCGGCGCGCTCCTCTACGCCGGCTACCACACCGTCGCACCGCTGACCCCTGCCGAAGCCACCCTTCTGCCGGAACAGCGGGCGATTCAAGGGGCGCTGGACGGAATCCTGATCGGCGCGGCGCTGGGGCTGGCGGCAAATTTCGTCAGCGGGCGGGCGCTGACCTTCGACCGGGGCGGCTTGGCGCGCTATCTGCTGCTCTATCTGGTGATCCTGCTGACGGCGGGGATCATCGTCCTCGCCGATTCGCTGGTGCGCCTGCCGGATACCGCGCTGTTCTTCATGGTCGTGCCGGCGGCGCTGGCGCTGCGCCTGGGCGTGGGAGTCATCGACCGTCAGGCGGCGGCGCGGGAAGCAGCGGCGCAGTCGCCTGACGACTGGTATTTTCATGAGGGAGAATCATGATGTTTCGACGGGTGCAGGCGCGTCACTACAAGCTCTTGTGGGATGTCGATGTAACATTCGGCGCCTTTAATATACTGATTGGTCCTAACGCCAGCGGCAAGAGCACGTTTCTTGATGTGTTCACCTTTCTACAGGATTCCTTGCAGATAGATGTGGAACATGCTGTACGTAAACGTGGTCGTGACCTGCTTGATCTCCTATGGCTGCGACAGGAAGCCGAACAAGGTTTCGAACTCGCCGTTGAAATGGATATTCCTGAGAATCTACAGACCGACAAGCCAGAATATGACCGAATTCGATACGAACTCGCTGTGGTATTCGAAGGCAGCGTTGGACTCAAAATTGAGGCTGAGAACCTGTTTTTCGTGGACTCGCAGCGCTATCGACGTGAAGCTCCCATCGCGTTAAGACCTGGAAGACAGGTCCCCAAAGGGTATCGCAAGATTCTCGGCAAGTCCGCTTCAGGCAATGACTACTACCGTTCAGAGCATGGCGATTGGAACATGCAGTACCGTCTTGCGCCTCGCAAACTCTCTTTGTCAGGCGCTCCAGCAGATACGTCGAGGTTTCCGGCGACCCTGTGGTTTCGGCAAACGCTCCTGGAGAACGTGCAAACACTTCAGCTCAACAGTGCAGCAATGCGCCGTCCAACGCCCTTTGATGCGCCGCGCACCTTTCAACCTGATGGCTCAAATCTGCCGACCATGGTTGAATTGCTCCGGCAGGACAACGCTCGATTCGGGTGGTGGTTGGGGCATATCCAGACCATAGTGGAAGACATAGAAGATGTCCTCATTGAGTTGAGGAGCGAGGACAATGCGCGCTATTTGGTACTGAAATATCGGAATGGGTTGCAGGCTCCAGCATGGCTGCTGTCTGATGGTACCCTGCGGTTACTGGCGTTGACATTGCTGGCGTACCTTCCGTCGCAATCGAGGACGTTTCTGATTGAAGAACCGGAGAATGGTGTGCATCCGCGCGTTATTGAAATGCTCTATCAGTCTTTGTCTTCGGTCTATGATGGGCAGGTGCTGATTGCGACGCATTCTCCTCTCATCTTAGGATTGGCAAAGCCAGAGGATTTGCTCGTATTCAGCAAAGATGCAGGGGGTGAGGCGCGTATTATCCCTGGCAAGCAGCACCCTTATTTGCAGGATTGGCGCGCCGGCGCTGATCTTTCGGTGCTGTTTGCGTCGGGCGTACTGGAAAGCCGCTGATGATGGTTGATGAACTCGATCTGATCGTTCTGACGGCAGACGCAGATGCAGCCATAACAGTGAGAACCTTGCTGGAAAAGCGACATAACGCGATTTCAATTCCACTAATTCCATTCAAGGTTGTTCGACACCCGAATCGCGATTCCGGCGTCTACAGAGATGCGCCGGAGTTTCTCCGCACCTACCTGGGGAAAGCCCGGCATGCGCTGGTCCTGTTGGATTATCACGGTTCGGGCGCAGAACATCGTGAATCGCCCCAGGAAATTGAGGAGGGGTTGGAAGATCGGATCAGCCAGGCTGGATGGGACAGAGAACAAATACGGGTGATTGTGCTTGAACCGGAACTTGAGGTTTGGGTGTGGTCGAAGTCGCCGAATGTGTCGAATGCCCTTGGGATGAGTGCATCCGACCTAACTGCATTCCTGAATCAGGTTGATCTGGACGAACGTGGAAAACCGCGCGACCCAAAGGATGCGATGGAACGTGCGTTGAGGCAATCGAGGAAACCGCTCAGTCCAGAGATTTTTCGGCAACTGGCAGGCAGTGTCAGCCTTAAAGCAAGTGAACGCTCTTTTGACCGTTTTCGAGAGAGGATGCAGTACTGGTTTCACTTGGAAGAAAAGGCGTGATCTACCGCCCGAGGGCTGCCCTCGCCAGACGGTAAAGCGCGGGGCATGCGCTATAATACTGCCCCATGACTGCCGACCCCCTCCTATCCCCATCGTCCATCCGCCGCGCGGCACTCCTGTCTGGTGGCGCGCTCCTGCGGTCCCGCTGGCGTTATCTGCTGCCCGGTCTGCTGCTGGCGCTGCTGCTGCGCGGCGTCACCGTCTACCTGTACACCCAGCCGACCGGTCCCGATTACGGGCTGCACCTGCTCTTCGCCCGTCAGGTGTTGGAGACGGGGACGATTCCCCCCTTCGCCGAAAACTACCAGCTCGGCGGGGCAACCTGGCCCCTGCTCCCCGGTGGACCGCTGGTCTTCGGGGGGATGTCCGCCGTCAGCGGCGCGCCGGTCTTCGACGTCGTGCACATCGTCACCTTCTTCGCACTCATCGAGTGCCTGGGCACGTTCTTCCTGGCGCGTCAGGTCTTCCGCCGTGACGACGCCGCGCTGATCGCCGCCCTGTTCAGCGCCGTCCTGCCGCTCTTCGTCGATATGATGACCTGGGCGGGCTATCCCAATTTCATCGCCCTTTCGCTCTTCCCGGCGTGCTTCG
>JAEURA010000041.1 GCA_016789005.1 Anaerolineae bacterium | reverse complement strand
GGGAGAAGGGGGAGTCAGGTCCCCTCGCCCCGCGCGTGGGAGAGGACGGGCGAGCAAGGCTCGCCTTGGGGTGAGGGAAACTCCTTCCGCAGAAGTTCATAACAGCCTCTAGCGCCAGGGGTCCGGCAACATCCAATTGATCCCGATGGGGAGCGCCTGTACAATATCAGGCGTTCCATCAGCGAACCGGGCGCATAGCTCAATTGGCAGAGCGCTTCCCTTACAAGGAAGAAGTTGTAGGTTCGAGTCCTACTGTGCCCACTCTTCCCTCTTTCCCCGCCGGCAAGTCATGATGCTTAAGCCCACCCTGAAATCGCTCTTCGTCCTCCTGCCGCTCCTGCTTCTCGGCGCGCAGATCGCTGCCGTTCAGGGACAGCAGGCGACCTTCTATTATATCGATTCGCAGCAGGGCAGCGACACAAACGACGGTCTGTCCGCAGACTCCGCCTGGAAATCGCACACGATGGTGTCCGAGGGGGACCTGGAGCCGGGCGATACTGTCGCCTTCAAACGGGGTTCGCACTTTTCGGGACCGATGCAGATCACGGCTTCGGGGACCGAAGGACTGCCCATCACTTTCACGGCTTACGGCGAGGGCGATCTGCCGCGCTTCACCAACCCCAGCGACCGCGATCTGAACGGAAATGCCATTCGTATTGCCGGAAGCTGGATCATCGTGGAGAACCTGTATTTCCACGATACGCCGCCGACCCGCAGCGCCAGCCGCCCCTACAGCATCTTCCGCATGGGCGCTCTCTTCAATATGCCCGGCGCGAATCACAACGTCATTCGCGACAACGTGTTCGTCAACTGCACCAAAGCTATCCAGTCGACCGGCGAATTCACGCTGATCACCCGCAACGTGATGGACGGTCCGAGCCATCCCCTTTGGATCACCAGCGGTTCAGGAGGTGGGTGGGGACCGATAGGCATTCACCTGGGCATCGGCAACCAGGAGATTTCCTACAACACGATACGCGGCTACCTGACCACCGACAGCGCCTATGGGTCGGACGGCGGAGCCATCGAACTGGACGATGGGCGCTACCACAAAGATAACTTCTTCATCCATCACAATTTCACCGAAGGCAATGCCGGATTCATCGAATCCAGCTGGGAATACGACTTCCTGCCCTTTGTGCAGGAAGTGCACAAGCTGCGAGTCGCCTTCAACGTCAGCATAGACGGGCAGGACTGGCTGTACATGTGGGCGCCGTGTCACGACTGTACGTTCGACAATAACACGGTCATCCGCACTCATGACTTCACCAGCCCCCTGAACGATGTGGCGTATCTTGATTTTGAAGGCATCCAGTTCCGCAGCAATCTGTTCGTCTATACCGATGAAGTCTATCGGGGACCGGGAGCACGCGGCGTCGTCACGGAAAACAACTGGTACTTCAACGTCGAACGACCGTCACGGAGTCATTGGGACTGGAACAAGGCGGGCAGCGGAGACCCTCTGCTGGTCGATCTTGCCGCCGGGGATTACCGCCCGACCTGCGGCAGCCCGCTGATCGGCGGGGGGACCAACCTCGGACCCCAGTACAGCGTCGATTTCGCGGGCGTGCTGCTTCCTGAGGTCAGCGCGTGGGACATTGGCGCATTTCAGGCGCAGGGCTGTTCCTGAACGCCCGTAGTTCCCGAATTGGCGCGTCAACCCTGGACCTTTACTGCATGCACAGGGCACGGCAGACTCATGCCGTCTTGTGAAGACATAGGGATGTCATGACCGAACTCGATCAGCAGGGACCGCCGCCGGAAGAACGCGAGCGGATCTACCGGCGCAACTTCTTCTTTTTCCTGGGCGATGGTATCCTGTTCAGCCTGGGGATGGCGCTCATCGGTCCCACGACCGTTATCCCCGATTTCGTCCGCCGGCTGACCAGCTCGGAAGTGCTGATCGGTCTGTCTTCCAGCATCTTTGACGTCGGCTGGACGCTGCCCCAGCTCTTTGTGGCGCGCTATATCGTCCGCGCCGAACGCAAGAAGTGGTGGTTCATCGGTCCCAACATCCCGGTGCGTTTCCTGATGCTGGTCTTCGCCGGGCTGACGGTGCTGCTGGGCAAAGATCAGCCGGGGGCGATCCTGCTGGCATTCATGATCCTGTACGGCGCATTTGCCATCGGCGATGGCATCGTCGGCGTGCCCTGGGCGGACCTGGCGGGGACGAGCATGGACAGCCGCTGGCGCGCCCGGATGTTCGGCTTCATGTCCGCCGCTGCCGGGCTGATCATGCTGCTGCTGTCGCCGCTGGTCGGCACGGTCCTGGGTGAAGGCGGACCCGGCTTCCCGAACAACTATGCGCTGCTCTTCGCGGCAGCCGGAGTGCTCTTCGCGATCTCGACTCTGCCGGTGCTGTTCGTGCATGAACTGCCGGGTGGCAAGGCGGTGGAGAAAATCCCGTCGATGGGCGAGTTTCTGCCGAAGCTGGGGCGCGTCCTGCGCGCCGATGGTCCCTTCCGCGCCATCCTGATCACCCGCATGCTGACCAGCCTGTTCGCGATGGCAAGCCCGTTCTACATCGGATTCGCGACGGTGCAGCTGGGGCTGTCGAGCGCCGTCGCCGTGCCGACGCTGCTGGCGCTTCAGACGGTCGGCAGCGTGTCGGGAGCGATGCTCTATACCTGGCTGGGTGCGCGCAACAACCTGCTGTTCATCCGCCTGGCGCTGGCTGGGGCGTCGCTGCTGCCGATCAGCGCGCTGATCGCCGCGGTCGTCGGTCCGTTCCCCCTCTACATCGGCTTTCTCGCCTCCGGGCTGACGTTGAGCAACCTGTTCATCGGCTTTCAGAACTGGGTGATCGGCTACGCCTCGGCGGACGAGCGTCCGACCTATGCCGGCTTGTTCAATACCGTCTCCGCTTTCGTCTCGCTGCTTGCCCCGTTCATCGGCGGGACCATCGCCCAGCAGTTGGGCTACGAGACGCTCTTCGGCGTGGCGCTGGCGATGGCGCTGGCAGCCTTGTTCGTCACGCTGCGCTTCGTGCGCAATACGCACCCGGCGGTCCCTGCGCCAGAGCCAGCCGCCGCCGATTGAAGCCGAGGTCTGACGGGCAGAATTCAATCAGACCAGGTGTAAGCCGAGTCTGGACGCGATTCACAGGTGGACATCCTACCGGGTCGAATCGTAGGGACGTGCTCCTGCGCGCCCGTCGTAGCTTTTCCCCCCTCAACCCCCCAGCCCCCTTCTCCCACAAAAAATGGGGAGAAGGGGAAGTCCGGTCCCTTCTCCCCGCGCGGGTGGGTGAGGGGAACTTCTGTCGCAGAGGTTCATAACAGCCTCTAGAGCTTAACATGAAAAAAGATACACCACAGAGAATGAAAATGAGTAGACTGAAGGGTGTATCCACTGTCAGAAACCGGTAATA
>JAEURA010000024.1 GCA_016789005.1 Anaerolineae bacterium | reverse complement strand
GCCCCGCCCCCGCCCAAAGCAGCAGCCATCCCCCAGGCGGTCTGCGGTCCGCCGCCGCCCAGCACGTCTCGCATCGTCGTCCCATCGGCGAGGACAATGTCGTCGATGACGACGCCGAAAGCTACACATCGAATCATGATTGACACCATAAAAAAACAGGAATACAGTGTAGATAGGGTAAGTCAGGTTGAGTGAAAGGAGTCGGTCTTCCTCTATGGAAGTAAGTACCGAAACACAACCGCATACCCTGAACCCGGCTTTCCGCCGCACTTTATGGGCGGAACGCCAAATGCCTTCCATGAAGGCGTTTCAAGTCCCTGTTTGACCATCGCGCCGGCACTTTATTCCTCCCGGCGCGATGCCTGTGAATCGCCCTTAGCGCACCTCAATCTGTTGATGACGCTTCCTGCCGCTGGAAGAGCTGCATGGCTGTGCCGTAGAACGGAAAAGGCTGCTCGCGGATCAGCCGGTAGTCGGCGAGAAAACGCGCCTCGCGCGCCAGCCCTTGGCGCACGAATCCTTCCATCGTCACCAGATATTCCGGCTGTGTGTCGTAGATCAGCGCCGGTGGGATGGCATAGTTCTGGTCGGCGGCGACCAGCGCCGGATCGACCGGGTAGTAGCGGGTCAGCTCCGGCGTGACCAGCCCGACGGTGTCGATGATCGTCGCCCGGCTGAAGTAGCCGACCGCGCCGATGTCGCCGGAAGCGACGCGCGTCGTCTCGGTCACGCCCAGGTCATCGCGCAGGTATTCCGCCATCCGCTGATACTCCAGTTCCAGGGCGTGAAACGCCATGCGCGGCGCGGGGCGGTCCGTTCCGTGATCAGGGTGGAGCGTCCAGCCGTTGATCGACATGAACAACCACAGCACCCCCGCCGCGCCGAGGAGCGCCCAGCGAAGCGGCGTCCGTCGAAACACGCTGGTCAGCGCCCACGCCCCGACCACGATGCCCATCATCAGCGCCGGCAGCGGCGGAGCCATATACCAGCGGAAGATCAACGGGTTGAGGACGGCGAAGACCACCAGATACAGCCAGGGGTAGATCAGCCAGGGCAGCAGACGGGGTGCGCGCCGCGCCGCGAAGCTGATCGCCACGAGGCTGAGCAGCAGATAGGCGACGCTGGCGAACATCGCGCCCAGGCTGCCGAAGGTGTCAAATTCGAAGAAAGGGGTGGCGTAAGTCTGGATCATGCGGATCAGCGCCGCGCCATCCGGGATCAGATAGGCGTAGCGCTTCGCCGTCACCGAGTTGGGGATCGGGCTGCCGAATGCCGCCGTCGCGTAGACCGCCCAGGGCAGCAGGATGACTGTGCAGGCGATCCACGTCCGCCAGGGCAGTGCCGCCAGCGTGAGCCGCCCCCGCCGCGCCGCCAGCCGTTCGACGAGCTGCCAGCCGAGCAGCGGCGCAGCCCACAGCACGGCATCGGCGCGGGTGAGCAGCCCCAGCGCCGCAAAAATCCCCAGCGCCGCCTCGTAGGGGCGACCCGGCGGGTCGCCTGCCTTCGCATCCCAGTCGGATCGGCGCTGACGATCCCCGCCATCCCCGTAGGGGCGACCCGGCGGGTCGCCCGCCGGCTTCACCCACCCCGCAGACGGACCTGCCAGGAAGGCGGCGACCGCCGCCGTCATCCACAGGATGCTGACGCTGGTCTCCATACCGCCGACGGCGAAGGTCACGCTCATCGGCGAGACCGCCCACAGCAGCCCCGGCAGCGCCGCAAGGATCTCTTCGTAGGGACGCGCTTCTGCGCGTCCGCTGCTCGCGCCTCCGGGTTCGCCGCCGACCCGCATCCCCGCCATCACCCGCCGGGCGATGGCATACAGCAGCGCCGCCGTCACCGCGTCGGCGGCGGCGCTCAGGACGATGGCGATCTGCGGGAAGTCCCGGCTGCCGCTGAGGGCGCTCGCCGCCGTCAGCAGCAGGGTGAAGAGCGGCGTCGTCGTGCCCAGCGTCGAAACGCCGGGATTGTAGACGAAGCCCTGTCCCTCGACGATGTTGCGGGCGTAGCGGAAGGTGATGAAGGCGTCGTCGATGGTGCGCGCGCCGGGGATCAGCCGGGCGGCGATGGCGACGATCAGCAGGACGCCGATCAGCAGCGCGCGGAATCCCCGGAAGCGGCTCATAGAAGCGATGGAGACTCGCTGGGGGCTGCTATGCACTTTGCCCCCTCACCCCTGTATCCCCTCTCCCACGCGCGCGGGGCGAGGGGACCTGACTCCCCCTTCTCCCCGTTTTTGTGGGAGAAGGGGGCTGGGGGGTTGAGGGAAGAAAAGTTCATAACACCCGCTAGACCGGCTGACCGGCTGGCACGATGCGCACACCCGGCAGGGTGCGCAGGATTTGTTCCGCGCCCGCCGGCATATAGGCGACGACCAGTTCCAGCACGCCGCCCCCGCTGTTGATGGTCGAGTGGTAGACGCCTCTGGGAATCCAGCAGCATTCGCCGCCCGTGCAGTGAACCGGCTCGCCGTCGTCGAGCATCTGCATGCCCTCGCCCTTGATGAAGTAGATGATCTCGTCGGCGTCGGGGTGGTTGTGGCGCTCGTGCCCCTTGCCGGGGTTGAGCAGCACGTGCCCGAAGCTGACCGATTTCGACCCGGTGACTTTCTCTTCAGAGAGCATGCGCACGACACCCCAGTCGAAGACCAGCGTCTCGACATCGGCGTCGGTGGTCAGAAAAGTCTCGTTGAAGCGAAACATATCAAGCATCCTTTTCAGAAAAGGCGCGCCGCACTACCCCGTAACTATACCGCATCCCGACCGCCGCCAGCAGGATCGCCGGCGGGATCAGCGGCAGATAGTAGCGCTGCCAGGGCAGTGGATTCGCCAGCAGCGACAGCGCCACAACTCCCGCCCACAGCGCGAGCCAGGCACTCTGCCGACGGCGCAGCGCCGCCACCGCGCCGATCCCGGCGAAGACGGTCAGCGCCCCGCCGACCACGACGCCGTACGGCGCGCCGCTCAGCGGGGACGCCAGATAGGCGGCGATCTCGTCCTGCACCGCCGGCGCTTCGCCCCACGAGGCGACCTCGAAGTGCTGCGCCGGGGTGGTGAACGGCTGGCGGACAATCTCCAGGAGGCGCTGATCGAAGGGCATCGGCGCAACCGGGTCAATCGCCACCTGGATGTCCAGCAGTTCGGCGCGGGCGGCGAGCAGATCGCCGAAGCGTTCCAGCGGGGCGCTCCACAGCGCGGGCGAAAGCGCCACCCACAGCGCCAGTGTGACCACCCCACTGATGATCAGCAGGGCAAACCGCCCGGCAGCGCGGCGCATCGTCAGGTCGCCCAGGCGCAGCCCACGCCATGCCGCATCGACCGCCGCCCAGGCGTAGGCGGCGGCGAGGAAGATCACCCCGCTGTGTTTGGACGCCAGGGTCAGCGCCCCGGCGGCGGCGAGCAGCGTCCAGCGCCCGACGGCACGACGGCGCGTTCCGTCCCCGGCGCTGACGATCAGCAGCGCGGCGTACACCATCAGCAGCCCGAAGGCGAGCATCGCCCCTTCCTGCATCGCCCGCCGCCCGTTGAGCAGCACCACCGGGTGCAGCGCGAAGATCAGGCTGGCGAGGACGGCGGCGGGAGCGCCACCGACGCGCCAGCCGATCGCGAACATCAGCAGGACCGCCGCGCCGGTCAGCAGCGCCGACGAAGCGCGCGCCAGCGTCATGAAATCCGGCGCGGGGCGATGACCGGTGGCGACATTGTCGGCGTAGCTCAACCCCCAGTCCCAGCCGGGGCGCGGCGGCAGCGACTCGCGCGGATAGCCGCCCAGATGCCACGACAGACCGATCAGGTAGCGGTTGACCGAACCGTTGATCAGCCGCAGGTGGGCGTCGCTGTCGATGGCAAACGGTGGATAGCTGAGGAGGCGCTCCGGCGCGCGGTCGAAGAAGATCGTCGCGTAATCGCTGCTCATATAGACCTGCATCGCCTCGTCGCCGTGAAAGGTGACCGACGGTGCGCCGAGCAGCACGTAGAGGACAAGTAACGCGAGAAAGAGCGCAGGCATTACCCGCCCCCGCCGACTTCTCAGGAGCGTCCCCACTGAAGGGTCATGAGAAGCCCCAGAAACCTTCTCAGACGCCCCGCTGAACACCTCACCCAGGCGGTGTTTAGCGTTTCTCCCCTCTCCCCGCTTGCGTGGGAGAGGGGTCGGGGGTGAGGGGCAGGTGTCGCCAGGCGCTAGTCCAGCGTGTGCCGTTCGAAGAACGCCCAAATCTCTTCTCCTGCGTTGATGTCCATCGTCACCGTCCCGGCGATCTCTTCGCCGATCACGCCGGGGACGCCGGGCCAATTATGCCCGCCTCCGACGATCAAGTAAAAGGTGACATCGGCGTCATCGACGCAGCCCAGGTAGTCGAAGCGGAAGACGCGCACCCCCGGCGTCGCGCCCGATGCCGGGAATTCGCTGCGCACGCCGCTCGGCTGGCACTGGCTGCGCAGCACGAAGTAGTCGAGCGTGCCGGGCACATCCAGCGAGACCTGATGCAGCGTCCCGGTCGCGTCGCGCTGGAACACGCCGTCAAACGGGATGCTGACATCGTCCGTGCCGTGCATCAGCAGGATCGGCGCGGGCGCGTTTTCGCGGCAGACGTTGTGCAGCCAGGGGTAGAAGGTCGCCCCGACCGAAGCGAACGCCGCGAAGGTATCGGCGGCGGAACACGCCATGCGCATGGTCATGAAACCGCCGTTGGAGAAGCCGGTGACGTACAGCCGGCTGCGGTCCAGGTTCAGATCGACGCTCAGGTCATCCATCAGCCGCCTCAGGAAGGTCACGTCATCCTGGGGATACTGCGCGGTCGCGCCGATCAGGTCGCCGATGGAGTTCCATTCGTTGTTCAGCCCGTCGGGATAGACGGCGATGAAACCCTCGGCGTCGGCGACCCGGTTCAGGTCGGTGATCGCCGCCATGCCGGAAGCGCTGCCGGGGCGTCCGTGCAGGGCGACGACGGCAGGCGTCGGCTGAGCCGGGTCATAGCTCGGCGGCACGTAGACCAGCCAGGAGCGCGGGGCGTCATCGGTCAGCGTCTCTTCCGGCAGGACGAAGGACTCGCGTTCGAAGAAGAAGCTGTCGATCACGTCCATCGCCTCGATGCCGTGCCGGTTGAGCTGATAGGCGTCGCCGGCGTGGAACCAGTCGTGCCCGCCGCGCGCCAGACCGACGTACGCCAGGTCCGCGCCGGACTCGCAGTCCCGGTAGAGCGCGCCGCTCGCCGATTCGGCGGTCGGGTCGGCGGCGCAGCCGTTGAGGCGGCTCCAGTAGCTCAGCGTATCGCTGACGCTCATCCGCCAGGGCTGGAGCACAGGCGAAAGATCGCCGCCGAAGCTCTCGATAGGTCCGCCTCCGAAGGGGTAGAGCGGGTCGCGCCAGCCGTGCAGGATGATCAGCGGCGCAGCGGACGCTTCCTCCTCCGGCGGGCAGGCTTCGAGCAGGAAATCCCACATCAGGGCGCTGACCACCGCCACGCCGGCGAAATCGGCAACGCCCTCGCACGCCAGCCGGTAGCTCATCACCCCGCCGTTGTCGTAGCCGATCAGGAAGAGCTGGTCGGCATCGACGGCATAGTCCGCCTGGACCGCCCGGACCACCGCCCCGATGAAGCCGGCGTCGTCGGAAGGCTCCTCGCGGCGTTCCAGCACGCCGTGCCCACCGTCGTTCCAGAAGACGCCGTAGGTTTCCGGGTAGACCAGCAGCGCCCCGCGCGACTCGGCGAGCGCCGCCAGCCCGCTGAGGGCGTGCAGCGCCTTGGCGGACCCGAACCGCCCGTGCAGGGCGAGGATCAGCGGCGCGGGCGTCCCGGCGTCGTAGGTTGAAGGCAGATACAAGCCGTAGGTGCGCTCCACACCGCCGTAGTCGAGCGTGAAGATCGGCACGTCGTCGTAGATCGGCGCGCTGTCGGGAGGCGAGTCCTCCTGCGCCGCCGCTCCGCCCGCCATGACGAGCAGCCCGATCAGGAGGAGGACGAGCAGTCTGGCGGTCTTCATGGCGTTCATCCCATTCGTGAACATGATGCGGTCTCACACATCAATACTTCGCGAGGGCGGTTCAGGTTTGAGGTGCGCGCTTTTCTCCCCTCAACCCCCCAACCCCCTTCTCCCACAATAACGGGGAGAAGGGGGAGTCAAATCCCCTCGCCCCTACGGTGTGGCGGTCGTAGGGGAGACCCGGCGGGTCTCCTGCGCGTGGTTTTCTTTCAAGATTCCGCTTAAGCCCGGTCTCGCCTCTTTTCGACGGGCGAGCCGGCGGCTCGCCCCTACGAACCCTTTTGCGCCGTAGGGACGCGCTACTTGTCACCCGACGTAGGGATAGGGTCACGATAAACGACATTGGGTATGGATGCGGACACCGCCGAGAGCTGAAGCACTCGGCTAGCGAACCGCCAAGCGCACTAAAGGCGCTTCTACTCCCAAACCTGAGCGCCGTCCCTTCAGTGGGCGGGTCTTTGCCTAGCCGAGGTGTTTTAACCCTCGGCGGCGCATCCCTGGTGGCGGCAGACAGTCGATGCCCTAACCCGGCGTCCTGGATTGCGCTCAATCCCTACGTCGCGTGACATTCTTGCCGTCCGCCGCCGTGACGGGCGTTTCACGTCGCGGAGGCGAAAAGCATAAAAGAGCATGTCAGAATCCAGCATTCAGAAAGACAGAAAAGACAGAACTAAAAGCGGGCAATCCGAAATCCCCAGTTGTTGATCCCGTACACTGGGGAACCCCAGAGGCGGTGATCAACGCGGAAGCCCACTGAATTGAAGTAGTACCAAGAGCCGCCGCGCAGCACCCGCATATTAGCACTTTTGTTCTCATCCTGCTCACCGCTCTCATAATCCGTCAGACACCACTCCCAGACGTTGCCCGCCATGTCGCTCACCTCGAAGGGGCTGTCGCCCTTGTCCCGCCCGGCGTGCTGCGTCACCGGCGCGGTGTGTTTGCTGTCACGAGGCTTGACGCTGTTCTGGCAGCGCGTCGCGTCCCAATCCTTCCCCCAGGGGTAGGCTCTGCCGTCGTCGCCCTGCGCCGCCCGCTGCCACATCTGCTCGGTCGGCAGCATGATCCGCGCCGACCAGGCTTCGCTCAGCCACAGGCAGAAGGCCGCCGCCTCGAACCACGACACGCCCACCACCGGGTGGTCCAGGCGGTTGAACGGCTCGCGGTCCGCATCCCCCCAGAAGCGCGGCTGAGTCCAGTCGTTCGCGCCGCGCGCCCGCCAGCCGTCGGGCGTCCACCAGCGTTCGGTCTGGTAGCCCTGCGCTTCGACGAAGACCCGGAACTGCGCGTTGGTGATCGGGTATTTGGCGATGGCGAAGGCGGGCACGGGGAAGGTCTGCGTCTTGCCTTTGGGGATGTACCCCTTACCGTCATAGCCCTCGCGCAGAGTCACCTTCCCCGCCGGGATGTCGATCCAGGCGAAGGGATCGGGCAGGACCAGGCGGGGCGGCGCGGACGGGATGACGAGGGGCGGAGGGGGATCCACCACAGACGGCGGAACTGACGGATCAGCATGCCGCGCCTGAAGGGTTTGGGCGCGCTTGAGGATGCGGACAATCAGGATGTCGTCCCGCTCAATCAGCCGCGCCAGCACCTCCGGGGCATGAGCGCGGTGAATCTCATCGTCGAAAAGCTCTTCGATATCCAGCAGCAGCAGGCGCTGCAGGTCGGCATCGGCGGTCAGCCGGGCGATGCGGTCATTTAACGCGCC
>JAEURA010000227.1 GCA_016789005.1 Anaerolineae bacterium | reverse complement strand
CCGCTGTTGTTCATCATCAGCTTCGTCCTGTTCGCCCTGACGAATTCGCTGGGCGACCCCCTGGCGGTCTTTGCCGAGTCGCGTCAGCGCCCCTCCGCAGCGCAGCGTGAGGCGCTGATCCGGCGCTTGGGGTTGGACCGTCCCATCCTCGAACAATACGCCATCTGGCTCGTTGGCAACGACTGGATACTGGTCGATGTGCACGGCGACGGCAGTGAGTATGCTCCCGGCACGCGACAGGGCGTCCTGCGCGGCGACCTTGGCTTGTCGTTCGTGACGCGCAAACCCGCCTGGACGCGCATCGAAGAGCGCCTGCCGATGACCCTCACCCTGATGATTCCGGCATATCTGATCACGCTGATTCTAGCAATCGGCATCGGGGTCTATTCGGCGGTGCGGCAGTATTCTCTGATGGACAACGTCGTCACCGGGCTGGCATTCTTCTTTTATTCCATGCCCATCTTCTTTATTGCGCTGCTCACTATTTATATATTTGCCGTGCAGTTCAACGAGTGGGGCTGGGGCGCGCTGCCGATCGGCGGGACAGGCGACGGCACGTTCGGCGACCTGCTGCGGCACATGATCATGCCCGTCTTCTGCCTGGTAGCGATTCAGCTGGCGGGTTACGTGCGCTTCATCCGCTCTTCGATGGTCGAGGTGCTGGGACAGGACTACGTGCGCACCGCCAACGCCAAAGGGCTTTCCGAGCGCAACGTGGTGACTCGCCATGCGCTGAAGAACGCCGCGCTGCCGATGGTCACGCTGGTTGGTCTGGACCTGCCGTTCCTGCTCGCCGGGGCGGTTGTGACCGAGCGCATTTTCGCCTGGCCCGGCATGGGGCGTCTGTTCATCGAGAGTTTCGAGCGTGCCGACATCCCCGTCATGATGGCGATCCTGATGCTGCTCTGCGTGCTGGTCGTGATCTTTCAAATCCTGACGGACATCGTCTACACCTGGTTCGATCCGCGCATCCGCTACTATTCGTGAGGCACGTTCAATGACGACGGTGAACCCTGCTCAGCCCATCGTTCGCTTGCAGGCGGAAAAGGGCAGATCGAATCTCTCGCGCAGTCTGGCGCGGCTGCGCCGCCATCGCATGGCGCTCATCGGCGCGCTGCTGCTGCTGATCGTGATCCTGTTCGTCCTGCTCGGCTCGATTTTGATCCCCGAAGCGGAGTCCATCTACAACGATCCATCGCGCGCGCTCCAGTTTCCGTCGTCGGAGCATCCGTTCGGGACCGACGTGATCGGACGAGACCTGCTGGCACGCACGGTCTACGGCGGGCAGATTTCGCTCTTCGTCGGAATCACCGCGATGATCGTGCAGATGTTCGTCGGGACTCTCGCCGGGTTGTTCGCCGGCTACCTTGGCGGCGTGATCGACTCCGTGCTGATGCGCCTCGCCGAGGCGATGCTCAGCATTCCACAGCTCTTCCTCGCCCTGATCGCCCTGCGCATTTTTTCTGATCCGACGCAGTTCCCCGATTTTGAATTCCTGGGACGGCAGTACAGCAGTACGATGATCGTCATTGTCTTCGTCATCGGCTTGACGAGCTGGATGCGCGTGGCGCGCATCGTGCGCTCGGTGGTACTTTCGGTGAAAGAACAGGAATATGTCACGGCAGCGCGGTCCGTCGGCGCGCGTGATACCCGCATCATCTTCCGGCACGTGCTGCCCAACTGCATCGCCCCGATCATTGTCTCGGCGACGCTCGGCGTCGCGGCGGCGATCCTGCTGGAAGCCTATCTGGGCTTTCTCGGTCTTGGCGTCCGTGCGCCCACCCCGACCTGGGGCAACATCATGGGGCAGGCGAACAGCTACATCAACCAGTGGTACTACTGGTTCTTCCCGGCGTTGTTTATCATGTTGACGACGCTCGGAATCAACTTCCTGGGCGATGGTCTGCGCGACGCCTTTGATCCGCGTTCACTGCGCTAACGAAAGAGAACCCCGACGATGGACTACAGCATTCAACTGGAAAAGATCGAGCAGGCGGTCGGCATCCTTCAGGAGAAGAATATCGACGCCTGGCTGACCTTTGTGCGCGAAACCGAGCATAATGCCGACCCGGCGCTGCCGCTGGTCGTGCCCTTCAACGTCACCTGGCACACAGCGGTGCTGATCACCCGCAGCGGCTACCAGGTCGCCATCGCCGGGCGCTATGAGATCGTCAATTTCCAGCGGATGGGAGTCTTCGACGAGACCATCTCCTACGATCAGAGCATACAGCCGGCGCTGGTCGAGGTGCTGGATCGCCTTCAGCCGCGCCAGATCGCCGTCAACTATTCGGAGAGCGATACAGCGGCGGACGGGCTTTCGCATGGCATGTATCTGACTCTCCAGCGCTATCTGGCGGGCAAACCCTACGAGCTGATCTCGGCGGAGACTCTGCTCAACCCGCTGCGCGGGCGCAAGACTCCCGGCGAAGTCGCCCGCATTCGCGCGGCAGTCGCCCTGACCGACGACATCATCGACCGTATCACCCGGATGCTGCGCCCCGGCTTGACCGAGCGTCAGATCGCCGATGCCATCCACGCCGAGTACAAGAAAGAGGGCGTCGTCCCGTCGTGGGATCACAACTACTGCCCGACCGTCACCTGTGGACCGGAGTCTCCGGTCGGTCACGTGTCGCCGTCAGACGCCTACGTCGCCCAGGCAGGGCAGACAGTGCGCATCGATCAGGGTGTGGTGCTCAACGAGTACATCTCCGACATTCAGCGGGTGTGGTATTTGCAGCCGGCGGGCGAGACGAGCATTCCCGCGCCTGTGCAGCACGCTTTCGACTCGGTGCGCGCCGCCATCCTCGCCGCTGCGGAAATCCTCAAGCCCGGTGTGCAGGGCTGGGTCATCGATGACGCCGCCCGCCGCACGATTGTCGCCGCCGGTTACGCCGAATATCAGCACGCGGTCGGGCATCACATCGGACGCACCGTACACGACGGTTCGACGCTGCTCGGTCCGCGCTGGGAGCGCTACGGCAAGACGCCCTTCGGCATCGTCGAGGCGGGCAACTGCTACACCCTTGAACTGGGCGTGGTCGTGCCGGGCTATGGGCTGGTCTCGCTGGAAGAGGATGTCCTGGTGACCGATCACGGCGTCGAGTGGCTGGGCAAACCCCAGACCGAACTCATCGTCGTGCCGGTGTAGCCGATGGCGCAAGCCTTCGACCCGGTTGATCCGCTGCTGGCATGGCGCGAGGAATTCCCGATCCTCGCCACCTGCACCTACCTGATCTCCAATTCGCTTGGGGCGATGCCGCGCGCTGTCTACGAGTCGCTCCGCCAATATGCCGACGCCTGGGCGACGCTCGGCGTGCGCGTCTGGGGGACGGCGCACGAGGATCGCCCGACCTGGTGGGACCTCAAGCGGGCGGTCGGAGACAAGATCGCCCCGCTGATGGGGGCAGCGCCGGGGACGGTGCTGATGCAGGAAAACGCCAGTATCGCCAACAGCATCCTGAGCAGCGCGCTCGATTTCAGCGATCAGCGCCGCGACAAAGTGGTCGTCTGCGATCAGGATTTCCCGTCAGACGTTTACAGTGTGACGCGGATGCTGCCGCCGCACATGCGGGTGGAAGTCGTCCGCAGCCGCGACGGAATCGGCATCGAGACGGATGATCTGCTGGCGGCAATCGACGAGCGCACCCGGCTGGTCTCGCTCAGCCACGTGTTGTTTCGCAGCGCTTACGTTGTGCCCGCTGCCGAAATCGTGCAGAAGGCGCATCAGGTTGGGGCGCAGGTGCTCCTCAACGGCTACCACAGCGTCGGCGTGATACCGGTGGATGTGGCAGCCCTGAACGTCGATTTCTACGTTGGCGGCACACTCAAATGGCTGTGTGGTGGACCCGGCGGAGTCTTCATGTATGTGCGCCCGGACCTGCTGCCCACCCTCCACCCGAAGATGACCGGCTGGTTCGCCCATCAGCGACCCTTCGCCTTCGACTTGGAGCAATTCGATCTGCGCGATGACGCCTACCGTCTGGCGAACGGCACGCCCGCCATCCCGGCGCTGTACGCGGTGCAGCCCGGCGTGGAGATCATTACGCAGGTCGGTGTGGAGGCGATTCGCGCCAAGTCGCTGCGCCAGACCCGGTTGCTGATCGCGCTTGCCGACGCCGGCGGTTATGCCGTCCATTCGCCGCGTCAGGATGACCGGCGCGCCGGCACGGTGACGGTGAACATGCCGGAAGCCTACGCCGTCAGCCGGGCGCTGCTGGCGCGCCAGTTCGTCATCGACTATCGGGAAGGGGCGGGCATTCGTATTGCGCCGCATTTCTACACGACGGACGCCGAAATACACGCCGTGATGGCTGCCATCGCCGACATCCTCGCCGATGGCAGCTGGAAGCCCTTCAGCAAAGACCGCGCCTTCGTGACGTAAGGCGCGGCATCGGCTATGCTTTCTGGTACTCTGTCCGCGCACCCCCGGTGAAGACGAACCTTATGACAACCCGACCTGCGGCGATTCGCACAGATCACAGCATTCCCTTTGCCCACAACACGATCAAGGTGCGTCTGCCGGCGATTGTTCGAGAGACGCTCCGCCTGAACCCCGACCTGCCCGCAGAAGGGGCGGCGGCACTGTCGGCGCTGGCGCGCTCGCTGGAGACGGATGATCCGATCCCCGTCCATGCCGATCCCGCGTGGGCGATGGCGGTCGCTGCGCATGTCGGCGAGACATGGCAGGATGCCCAGTGGTTCTTCGCGGAAACCTACTTTTATCGTCTGATCGCCGACGCTGTGCGGTGGCAGTCGGCGCGGCGCGACCCGTTCGTGCCCTACAAGCTGGAAGAGATCACCGGCAGGGCGATGCGCGCGACCCTCTCCATCGCCTTTGAACTGACGCCGGAGGACTATCGCGCCCGCCTGATCGACCGCCTGCTGCGTGCCCTGTGGGGCAACCGCATCGACCTCAGCCTGAAGGAAGTCGCCCAACACGGCGCGCACGGCGACGATGACGATCTCCTGGTCGATGACCGTCTGGGGGCGGTTGACCTGCTTCTGAATCAACGCGGCGGCGTGGTGCATCTGATCGCCGACAACACCGGCACCGAACTGGCGATGGACTGGCTGCTCATCGATACACTGCTGGAAGCCAGCGTCGACGAGGAACCGGCTGCTGAGCAGGTGATCGTTCACGTCAAGGCGCATCCGACGTTCGTGAGCGATGCGACCCGCGACGACGCGCTGACCCTGCTGGCGGAACTGGGCGGACGCGGGACGATCACGCGCGGCTTCGGTCCGGCGGCGGCGGCAGTCGCCGAACGCTTGCAGCATGCCCTCATGGAAGGACGCCTGATCGTCCGGGAAGACCCTTTCTGGAACAGCCCGTGGTTCCTTTTCGACATGCCGGAAGCGCTGCACGATTTCTTCACCGGCGCATCCCTGGTCATACAGAAAGGCGATGCCAATTACCGGCGGTCGGTCGGCGATGCGCTCTGGGACCCCGCTGCGTCGTTTCAGGAGGCGACCGCCTTTTTTCCTGCGCCGCTGCTGGCGCTGCGCACCCTGAAGAGCGATTCGATCCTCGGACTGCCCCCCGGACTTGCCGAAGCGCTGGCTGTGGAAGACCCGCTCTGGCGGGTGAACGGGCGCAAAGCAGTCATTCAATTGGGCGGTCAGCTGGGCTGATCGTCACCTTCCAGACATATCATTCGACACTTGACTGACCAGAAGTTGGGGTATTGTCAAGAATGCGAATCCAGTGTACTGTTTGATTGTTCTGTTTTTCACAATCATAGCACTGGACGTTGATCATGGCACAGGCTGCACTCCCTCCTGGACCGCGCGGCGCGTTTCTTGTCGGCAGCATGCGCGACTTCACCCGCGACTCGCTGGGCTTCATGGCAGATATGCGTCGTTATGGCGATCTCGCCTCTTTCATGTACGGACCTTTCCGGCTGTACATCGCCAACGCTGCCGAACCGATTCACGAGGTCCTGGTGACCAAAGCCGAGAAATTCTACAAGTCCGCCAACCTGAAGCGCGTCCTGGATCCGCTGCTGGGTCAGGGCATCTTCACCAGCGACGGCGAATTCTGGAAGAAGCAGCGGCGGCTGGTGCAGCCGGCGTTTCACACCCGGCGGGTTGGCAGTTACGGCGCGGTCATGGTCGGCTATGCGACCGACATGCTGGACTCCTGGCGCGATGGTGAGGCGCTGGATGTCGATCATGCGATGACGCAGCTCACCATGCGCATCATCTCCAAAATCCTCTTCGACGCCGACGTGGGCGACGACGCCCGGACGATCAGCGCGGCGGTCACCGATGCTCTGCACGTCGTCAATGACCGTATGAACCGTTTCTTCGCCGCCCCACGCTCGATTCCGACCGCCGAAAACCGTCGATACTACGGAGCAATTGACCGGCTCAACGCGCTGATCTACCGCTTCATCGCCGAGCGCCGCAGTTCCGGCGAAGATAAGGGCGATGTGCTGTCGATGCTCTTGCAGGCGCAGGAAGACGACGGCGCGCGCATGAGCGACGAACAGGTGCGCAGCGAGGCGATGACCCTCTTCGGGGCAGGGCACGAGACGACCGCCGTCGCGCTGACCTGGACATGGTATCTGCTCTCGCAGCACCCCGAGGTCGAGGCGCGGCTGCACGAAGAAGTGGATCGCGTGTTGGCGGGACGTGCCCCAGACATCAGCGACCTGCCGCATCTCGTCTATACCGAGCAGATCATCAAGGAGGCGATGCGGCTGTACCCGCCGGCATGGGGAAGTTCGCGCGATTCCATCGATGCGGTGGAGATCGCCGGCTACACGCTGCCCAGGCGCTCGACCGTCATCATCCCGATCCACGCGATCCATCGTGACCCGCGCTACTGGTCAGCCCCGGAGCATTTCGATCCGGATCGCTTCGCCCCCGATGCCGAGAAGCTGATCACCCGATATGCCTATCTGCCGTTTGGGGCAGGTCCGCGCGTGTGCATCGGCAATGCGCTGGCGATGATGGAAGCGAAGCTTGTGCTGGCGGCGGTGGCGGGGCGCTTCACGCTTGACCTCGCGCCAGGGCATCAGGTCGTGCCGGAGCGCGTCTTCACCCTGCGCCCGAAGTACGGCATGAAGATGATCGTCCGGCAGCGTGAAAACGCCCCGGCGCACGCCTGAACGACCATGGAAGACGGGGATTCAGGTTGGGACGATGCCCAGTTGGACCTGAACCCCCGTTCGGCTGGATCAGGGTTTCAGGGCGAGGCGCATCTCATTGGTCTGCGTGAAGCCGAGCTGCTCGTACACAGGTCGCCCGGCGTCTGAGGCGTGCAGCGCAACCACCAGGACCTGACGACTGCGGCACTCTTCGATGCAGCGCAGTACCAGCTGGCGCGCCAAACCTTGCCCGCGATGCACCGGGTTTGTGTAGACGTTGCAGATATAGCCGCGTACACCATCGGGCGTGTTGATACCGGGCAGCCAGTCGTGAATCCACACCCCGGCTCCGGCGACGATCACGCCGTCAGAGAGGGCGAACCACGTCACGAACTGCCCTTCACGCATCAATCGGGCTGCCCAACGCCTGAAAGGCTCGTCCTGGCGCGCAACAGCAGCCGCATCCACGCCCATCTCGGTGAACATTGCTCGGCGCTGCGCGCCTATGGTCTGGAGGTCGTCAAGGACCGCCTGACGGAAAGCATAAGGTTCGACCAATCTGTCTGACTCCTTACCAACGCGAACTGCCTAATTGAAACCGAAGACCCCCAGTGCGTATAGTGCCAGGAAGCCTCGGCGTCTTTTGCCCCACCGCGCAGCGTCGGGATATAATCATCTCGTTTTCGCTGAGGAGTCAGGATTCATCAGATGTCTGAGGATCTCCGCCCATCGCCGAAGTTCAAACCTGTCTCGCTTTTCGTCACCTGCATCATCGACATGATCTATCCCGAGACGGGCGTCTCGGTGGTGGAAATCCTCGATCATCTGGGCATTGAGGTGAGATTTCCTCTCAACCAGACCTGCTGTGGACAGCCGGCGTACAATGCCGGGTTCCAGGAAGATGCGCGTGCTGTCGCCAGGCAGTTCCTCAACGCTTTTCGTGACGCCGAAGTGATCGTCACTCCTTCTGGAAGCTGCGCCTCAATGGTGCGTCATGAGTATCCGAGGCTGTTCGAGGGCGATCCGGTGTGGCACGAACGCGCTGTGTGGGCGGCGAACATCACCTGGGAGTTCACCGAATACCTGGTGGACGGTCTGGGGATCACCGACATCGGCGCGGCGCTGCCCCCGATGAAGGTCGCCTTCCACGATTCCTGTCACGGCTATCGGTTGATGCATCTCGGCGCACAGGCGCGGGCGCTGGTTGGGGCGGTCGATGGCGTCACCATCAACCCTCTGGCGGGTGCGGATCAGTGCTGCGGTTTCGGCGGGCTGTTCGCCGTCAAAATGCCGGAGATCAGCGGCGCGATGCTGAAAGACAAGGTGGACAACATCGAGGCTGCCGACGCCGATGTCATCCTCGCCGGTGACGCCTCGTGCCTGACTCAGATGAACGGCGGTCTCAGCCGCAAGGGCAGCAGTAAACGGGTGATGCATGTCGCTGAACTGCTGGCGCGCGGTCTCAAGCAGGGGCAGACTTCCCCAGAGGGCAAGTAGGATTTTCCGCCGGCGCGTCTTCACGCTGCTTGCCAGCCTGCTCATGGCGCTGTCTGCGCCCTCGCTTCATGCGCAGACTCAGCAGGTGTTTCCTGTGCGCCCCGGCGCCCTTGAAGGCAACATCAACGAGACCTTTCCGGCAGTGCGCTACAGCTTCGAGGCGCGGGTGGGCGAAAGCGTCACCATTCTGATGGAGACGACATCGGGTAACCTCGATCCGCTCCTGCTCCTTTTCGGTCCTGATGATGCGCTGGTCGAACGCAACGACGACCGGGAAAGCGGCAATCGCGATGCCGAGATCGCCCTGACCCTGGAACGCGGCGGCGTCTACATCATCGAGGCGACACGTTTTGAGTCCGGCGCTTCAAGCGGGACTTTTCGGCTGACGCTGTCGGTCAGCGGCGCAGGCGCTTCTGGCGGCAGTGTCGATCCGCTGGAGTCGCCGCCGGCTTTCGGTGTTGCTTTCACGCCTGTCGCCTATCAGGAAGTCGCCAGTGGATCATTGAGTGACGCCTCGGCATCGCGTTACTACGCTGTCGGCGCACGGCAGGGCGATCTGGTGCGGATCATCATGACGCGCACCTCTGGCGACATCGACCCACGCCTGACCGTCAGAAACAGCCGCGCCGAAGAGATCAGCCGGGAATCGCAGACGCGCTCTGGCGAGTCCATCGCCTATGTGACCTTCCCGGAAACGGGGTGGTATCTGATCGAAGCCGGCGCCCGTTCTGGAAGCGGAGCGTATGATCTGTATCTCAACCGCCTCGCTGATGCTGTGCTTCAGGTGGGGCAGGCGGTGACCAACACCTTCGTGCCGCAGACCGCCTCGCTGTCCTACATCGTGAATGCGCGAATTGGTGATCTGCTCACGCTGACGATGTTCGCCACCGACGCCGCCAGCGGCGTCAAGCCGGGGCTGGAACTGCTGGATCTTGACCTGAACAGCATCGCCCGCGCCGAAGGAGAACGTTTTGCCACGCTGCGCGCTCGCATCCCGCGCAGCGCGCCCTACATCGTTCGGGTGACGAACCTTAACCCTGAGGAAACGGGCGGTTTCAGCCTGCGCTTGACCAGCGTCCCGGCGGATGTGGCGGCATTTGCGCCGCGCCAGATCGCCTACAACAGCCAGCTGGAGGGCGAGATCACGACTGGACAGCCGCTTGAGTATTTTCGTTTTTCCGGCAAGACCGACGAGCTGGTGACGATCTCCCAAACGCGGCTGGAAAGCGCGCTGGACGCCTTCCTGATCCTGATGGACAGCGACCTGAACGAACTGGCGTCCAACAATGACGCCGGGGTCGAACAGGATGCGCGCATCACGCAGTACCGCCTGCCCAAAGACGGAGCCTACCTGATCGTGGCGTCGCGCGCAGGCATGGAGCAGGGCGCGACGACAGGTGTCTACCGGCTGTCGCTCACCGCCGGCGAGATCGATCTGACACCGGGCGCGCTGAGCGCGACGCTGACCTGGCAGGGAGAGGCAGATTTGAACCTGCTGGTGCGCGACCCGCGCGGGCGGATCATCACCTGGAGCAGCCCGTCATCGCCGACCGGCGGCAGGTTGCAAATCGACAGCAACGCCGACTGCCAGACGCCGAGCGATGAACCCGTCGAACACATCTACTGGGATCGGGTGACGCCTGGAGACTATGCCGTGTGGGCATGGCACCTGAACGACTGTGGGCGCGCCGTGCCTGTGCCCTATACGCTGACCATTCGCAGCGGCGAGCAGGTGATCGCCTCGGAGACCGGAGTACTCAGCGCCGGCGAACGTTTCGATGTTCCGGTGCGGCTGGTGGAAGATGGGCGGGCTTTCGTCCTCGAAGTGGGCGTCGTCACGCAGCCGACGGCGCAGCAGCGTGCCAGCGAAGGCGGCGATCTGCCCCTGCGCTTCGACGACCCGGTGACGGGCAGCCTGGACGATGCAGTCTACGCGCGCTTCTACCGATTCAGCGGATCAGCAGGCGATCAGATACGGCTGCGGGTGGAACCGGTCGGCGGCGATCTCGACCCTATCGTCGTGCTGCGCGACGCTGACAACAATAACCTGCCGGGGGCGGTGAACGACGATGATGGCTCGACGCAGGAAGCGACGCTGGAATATACCCTTCCCTACACCGGCGAATATGTCGTGGCGGTGACTCGCTTTGGCGTCCGCGAGGGCAGGACTGCCGGTCCTTACCGCCTGATCCTGGCGCGCGTCGGCTGAGTCTATCCCGTCACACGCGGATCGCCCGGCGCGACCTGCACCACCGCCCCCCAGGGCTGATAGTTGCTGTAAAACACGTCACGGCGCACTTCGACCCCCGACGCATCGAGGATCTGCCGCGTCACACGCACCTCAGACCCCTCTGCCGACCAATCGACCTGCAGTTCCTGACCGGAGATCAGATCAGCGTTGACCTCGTAGCGGGTGGCGGCGGGCGGCTGTACGTTGAACACTTCCGGTCCCACCTTGACCACCTGCCGTCCGGCGCTGGTGCTGTAAAACCGGAACTGAAGCGCGTCCGACTGTGGGAAGACGGAGGTCTCGATCAGCAGATGATAGTCGGTGTCATTGACGAAACGGAAATCCAGTTCGGTGGCGTAGGGTCCATCTTCCGGATCGGGCTTGTAGATCGCCGCATCCATGCCGACGCCTTCGCCGCGCTCATAGTACCCGACCCGATAGCCGTGTGGGTAGCGCTCGATGATCGGGAAGCCGCCGAAAAATGCTGCCTGGAACGCCGTCGTGCTGACCTGACATACGCCGCCGCCGACGCCGTCGACGGTGCGTCCGCCCAGGATGACCTTGCCGGAGACATAGCCTTCTTCGGGCGAAATATCGCCGAGCAGGCTGTTGAAGGAAAAGGTTTCGCCCGGCGCGACGATCACGCCGTCGAAGGCTGCGGCAGCCTGGATGATGTTGGTGCGCCGCGCCGAAGTCGATCCGGTGAAATAGGTTGTCGATTCAGAAACCAGCTGGGTGATGCCCAGCTCGGCGGCAGTGACCGCGTCGTGGTAAGGGGGCAGCGTGTAGTTGAACGCCAGCGGCACGGTCCGGTTGTCGCGGCTGAAGACTGCCGCCTCCATGCGCGCCAGCGTCTCGTCGACGTTGAGCGAACGCCCACTCTGCGAAGGCTGGATCACCGTCAGCCGCCCGCTGGTCTCGTCGAAGTGGAAGCGCCCGTTGACCGGCGGCGCTATCAACCCCTGCGCCAGCTCTTCCAGGTAGGCGCGGAAGGCGGTCATATCGATATCGACATCATAGCGTAATGTGCCGTCGCCGTTGTCCACCGTGATCACGCGCAGCAGCGCGGCGATCTGATCGACGCGCGCCTGCCAGGGACCAACCGGCGCGCCGTCGGGTGTCTCGGCGACCAGCACCAGGGGCGCAGAGATGGCGGCGCGCGCCTTTTCGGCAGCGGCTTCAGCATCCCAGGCGATGGGCGGCGTCTCGTTGACGACCAGGGCGATCTCGCCGCCGGGGCGCAGACTGAGGATGAAGGTGTCGATCTGCCGGAGAGTCTCGCGGACATCCAACCAGCGCCCGTTCTGCGCAGGGCTTGCCTGCACATCGGTGCCGTCGAGGATCAGCTGGGCATCCTGCGCCGGAGTGTCGATCTCCAGAGCCAGCCGCCGCAGCCATGCCGCTGCTAAGCCCTGATCATAGCGGATCAGTGGATTGATAGGCTCGCCGTTCAGCCAGACCAGCGCCTGATCGACCAGATTGAAGAACAGACCGCTGCCGCGCCCGACTGCGAAGACCTGATCGACCGTCGAATCAAGGTCGAAGGTCACCCCCAGATCGCGCGCCGACGCCTGCCAGAAACGGTCCCCATAACGGAAGGTGAAGACAATGCTCTCGCCGTAGGTAAACTGATTTTCGAGCGCTGCGCGCGTCTGTTCGCGAGTCAAGCCGCTGAGCGAGATGCCATAGGCGGAGACGCCGGGCATTACCCGCTCGCGGAAGCTCAACTGAAACAGCCCGACCAGAGTCACGGCGATCAGCAGCAGCAGCACCGCTCCGCTGACCAGGAGAAGCGGGAGCCGGATCAGCCAGGGATTGAGGGCGGGTTCATCGTCGTAGTAACGCGCAGACATGAGACGTCTTCACTCCGTGAAGCGAACCACAAGATGACAGCGCAGACGAAAGGACTACCGTCCGATTGTATCATAGGATGGGAAGAGGATGTAGAACCGGCGTTCTTGAAAGTGTGCCGGTGACGGTTAGCGCTGGCTGCTGACCACCGCATAGTCTGCCTGAGGGTCGGGGAAGAGCAGCGGATCGGGCAGGTGGTCGAAGATTTCCCGCGGCAGCGCAACGTCATTGATGGTCACCGACCCCAGCAGTTCGACCAGCCGCCCGCGCATGACTGAAGCGTACTCTTTCGGCAGGCTGGCGTTCAGCACGACAGGGAGGTCAGCCCCTGGAACCTGGATCGCCAGGACCAGCGAGTTCATGCCGTCGCTGCCAGAGAGCAGATAGTACGCCATCGCGCATCCTTCATAGCTGGCGTGCTGCGGCAGGCTTACGGCAACATCATAGCCAATGCGGTCGGGCAGCCGGATGGCGCGCTGAAGCAGCGAAAATGCGCGATTGCCGTTGCTCGCTTCGTCGTCGGCTGGCAGCAGGTCATTTGGAGGGACGAACAGGTACATCACCATGCGGTCGGGAGTGGCGACGTTTTCGGCGATGACCAGCCCGTTGTATTCATCGACCTGCCAGTGTGAAGAGAGCGACACGGCAACATGGGTTCCGCTGATGGTCGCGCCGCTGGTGTGCAGGTCGGAAGCGGCGGTCAGCTGATCTGCTGCGCCATCCGATGCGGTCTGGTAGGTGTACGTTGTGTGGAACTGGCAGGCTCCGACAAAAAGGGCTGCCCCGATGAGCCATCGCTTCAGCATGATAGGATGGGTTAACAACTTGTGAGAACGTCGCTGACAACAGCATAGCATGATCGAAAGCACTCGACAGCAGATGCTAAGCGCTTTCTCATGCGTGAAGGTCGCTGGAGGATGAGTTCAATTTCGGCTGAACAGCCGCTGCCGGATCATCCGCCACAGCCAGAGCAGTTCTTCCAGGCGAAGCAGCAGCGCCATCGCCACATAGACCACCACACAGACCCCCCCGGCTGCGCCGACCAGGAGAATCTCGCCGTAGAACCGTTTGGTATCGACGATGTCTACGACGACAGGCTGGACAATCAGTGCCCCGACCACCATGACCGCCGCCGCGGTCGCCGCTTTCAGGGTGGTCAACGCCAGTCGTTGGTCGCCAAATCCGCCCAGCTTGCGACGAAGGATCAGCGTCGAAAGCAGCGCGTGCGCGACATGTTTGACACTGTCGGCGATCATCAGGCTGAAGACGCCAGTGGTCGGCGCGAGCAGGAGCGCCACAACCATGTAGAGCAGCAGGCTGACCAGCCCGATCAGCGCCGGCGTGAGGGTGTCCTGCCGCGCGTAGAAGGCGTAGACCAGCAGCAGATCGACTGCGGCAAAGGGCAGCCCAATCAGGTACAGGCGCAGGGCGAATGCGGTCACTTCGGTATCAGCAGGGGTGAATGCGCCGTGTTCGAAGAGCAGATCGATGATCGGCATCGCCAGGACGAATAAGCCGACCGCCGCCGGGATGATCAGCGTGATCGCCATCCGCAGCCCCAGACCGAGGGTGTCGCGGAACGAGCGCTCGCCTTCGCCGGCGATCAGCGCCGCCTGCCGCGACAGGGTGGGCAGGATAGCGATGCTGATCGCTGTCGCCACCAGTCCCTGAGGGAACTGGATCAGCGTTGTCGCCCAGTTCATGTAGCTGAGGCTGCTCTCCCCGGTCTGGCTGGCAAGGTTGTAACTGAAAACGCGAACGAAGGCGTCCAGGATGAGGGAAAAAGTCACCGGCAGATAGAGCAGGACGATCTGCCGGATGGCGGGGTGCCGCCAGTGGAGGGTGAGGCGCAGGCGCGCCCTGCGCAAACCCGGCAGCTGTGATGCCATCTGCACGACCGCGCCGATCAGCCATCCAAAGGCGGCGGCGCGAATGCCTTCGATGGGGCGATCCACCAGCCAGGTGACGCCGTGCGACGAAGCGGCAGGGAAGACCTGCAAGGGCGGAGCCAGCGCCACTGTGCCGAGTACGACGCAGCCGTTGAAGATCGCTCCTGCCAGCGCCGGGAACGTGAAGGCACGCAGCGCGTAGAGCGTCCCGCTGAGGATGGCGAACAGGCTGAGGAACAGCATTGCCGGAGCGGTGATGCGCAGCAGATCGGCAGCGAGGCTCTGAGTCGCGCCGTCATAACCGCTGCCCACCATGCTGACGACGGTTGGCGCAAAGATCGTCAACAGCAGGACGATCAGCGCCATGACGACAGCGATCATGCTGACCAGGACCGACACCAGACGCCAGAGCGCCAGCCTGCCGTCACGGGTGACCACTTCGCTGAGGACAGGGATGAGCGCGCCGTTGACATGCCCGCCAATCAGCAGATCGTAGAGCGTTCGCGGGACGAGCGTGGCGACGAAAAAGGCGTCGGTAGCGGTGGAAGCGCCGAAGAGATTAGTCAGCACGACGTCGCGCGCCATGCCGAGCACACGGCTGGCGACATTGCCCAGCGCGATCACCCCGGTGGCGCGGGCGACGCTGGCATTGGTCGCTTCCTGATCGTCATGGCGCTGCATGTCGCCGGTTTCGTCGTGAAGCACTGTCTCGACGGAGGTAGCTGCGGGTTCGCTCAAGACCTGGACTGCTCCTGTGCCAAAGCCGGCTAAGGATAGCATATTGTTCGGATTTATGGACGTTTTGTATCCCGTGCGGACGGCGGCGAATGGTGTAGAATCACGTTGATGACAGAGGAGCGCAGCGTTGATGAGATGGAAGACCCGCCAGCGCAGTTTTGCCCTAGCGCGTTTGTGCCTCCTGCTCGTGCTTTCGGCTACTGCCTGCCAGCAGGGTCCGGCGCAGGATACTCCCTCGACGGCGGCGGTTGACGCCAGCCTGCTGGGCGATGGGTTTAATCCCGCACCGGGCTTGATCACCTGGACGCGCGATGCCAATGAGGTGCTGTTCCGGGCGGAGATCGTTGGCGGCGAAGACCCCTTCCTGGCGCGCAGTGTCGTCCCAGACTGTACGATCTACGGTGACAATCGCATCGTCTGGCAGAACACGCTGGATTCAGCAGACGTGCAGGTCCTTGAAGACCGCCTCTCCGATCAAACCATCAGCGCCTTCGTCCAATATCTCACGGTTGGCGAGCGCATCTACACCTACACCGAGAAGCTGCCCGAAGTTGCCGCGCAGTATGACACCGCTCCGGTGGTCGAATATGTGACGATCAACGTCAACGGCATCCTGCACCGGGCGGATGGGCTGAGCGGGTGGGACTCGACCTGGTTCGACCGGGTGCTGATGACCTGTCAGGGGCTTGGCGCGGCGCCGGTGCTGGTGCTGCCGTCGCAGGCGTGGGTGAACAGCAGGGAAGTTCCCTACGACCCGCAGCCGGCGCTGATCCTGTGGGACCCAGCGGTGACCGGGCTGCACCTGAGCGCCCACACCGGCGATACGCCGGTGTGGGTTGAAGGGGAGGGCGTGCGCCATCTCTGGAACCGCGCGCGGGGGCTGCCGCTCAACAGCCTGTACCGCGAGGATGGACGAACATTTCAGATCGCGCTGCAAGTGCCCGGCGTGACTCGCGGGTCTCCGCCGCAGCCGCCTGCATCTCCCTGAGTTTCTTTGCCCGCCAGGGCGACATCGCCGAAGGTGGAACGATGAATGATGCCATGCCGACTCAACAGGCGCAGCCCCGCGCGCTTTCGCTCACTCAGGCGCTCGGATTCAGCGATCACGACCTGAATGCCAATCGCCGGGGAAAGATGAGCGAGACGCAGGCGAACCACCTGCGTCGACTTCAGCGGCGCTCGCTGATCGGAACCGCCGCCGGCATGGTGTTCAATGGACTGGCGGCAGCGGTGTTCCTTTACCTGGGCGCAAGCACAGACTCGCCGGTGTTGACGGTCATCGGCATGGGGCTGACGGTGGTCAACGCCGTGATCGTCGGCGTGGGCGGCGCGAATTTCATGCGGGCGCAGCACGATCTGCGGGCTGGTGAGGTTGCGGCGCTGGAAGGGACGCTGCGTCACACCATTCGGGTGAGCCGAGGCAATCGCGCCTACATGATCGACGTCGCGGGCGAACGCCTGATCATCCCCCAGGACGTGTTCACTGCTTTTGACGAGGGCAGCGCCTATCGACTGTATCGTTCGCCGGCGACCAGGATTCTGCTGTCGGCGGAAAAACTTCGAGGGAACTGAATGACCAGGACCCCAGGTCGGGCGGGTTTCATGCCCGACCCGGCGTCCTGACAGTGCTGTCTGCGGAGCGAACGCCTTACTTGCGGCGCTCGCCCGCCAGGTCGATTGCCAGCAGGATTTGATCCAGCCCCGCCATGATGTCGCCGCGCAGGTGCAGGCGAATTGCCCGTCGGTTGTGCCCCTGAAGCGCCTCCAGATCACCCGCCGCCTGCGCCGCCGCCAGCGTGCCGAAGCCGTAGGGCGCATCAGGGATCGCCAGATCGGTGTCATCGGTGGTGATCTGGATGTAGATGCCGTTGCCAGCGCCGCCCTTGTGCATCTGCCCGGTGCTGTGCAGGTAGCGCGGACCATAACCCAGGGTGATAGCCCGCTTGGTGACGTGGCGCAGACGGCGGCGTACATCTTCCAGCTTGGCGGCGATCTCCGGAGTATGCGGCAGGTACGCCAGCAGCGCGAAGTAATCGCCGGCGACGGTCGCGTTGAACTGCGCTGCCAGCATGCCGCTCAGCGTGCTGTGCTCGTAGAGGTGCTGGGTACACAGGTCATAGATCACCTTCGCCATTTGCTCACTGGCGAAGAGCTGAACGGTTCCTGCTTCCAGAATCGGATCGTTCTGGGGGAGCGCGCCGGACTGCGCAGCCTGATCCAGCAGGCGGGTGGTGTTGGACTTGCTTTCGCCGACGTTTGGCTCGTCGAAGGGGTTGACTCCCAGCAGTTTGGCGGCGATGGCGGTCGCGTAGGACCAGCGGAAGAACTCGCCGCCGAGCGCGTAAGCATCCTGCAGATGCAGGGTGACGACCGGATGCCCCGCCTGTTTGAGGACGGTGATACCCGCGTCGGTCTCGTCATTCTGATCGCCTTCGATGCGCAGATAGATGAAGAGCCGGTCGGTAGAATAGTCGTGCGGTTTGCCGACCGTCGCGCCGACCACCGGCAGCAGTCCCTTGCCATCCTTGCCGGTGCTTTCGGCGAGCAGCTGTTCGACCCAGCTGCCGAAGCCGGCGGCGGATGGGCTGCATCGCAGCGTGACCTTATCCTTGCCTGCCTTGCCCATTGTGCCCAGGATCGCGCCCAGCCAGATGCCGGGGTGCAGGTCCGCCGGGATGTTGGGTCCACAGGCAGTGTGCATGCGCTCGGCACTGGCGATCAGCCTGGTGGTGTCGATGCCCACCAGCGCAGCCGGAGCCAGCCCGAAATAGGTGAGCGCGCCATAGCGACCGCCGACGTTCGCCGGAGTGATGAGGATATCGCTGAAGCCCTTCGCCTTCGCTTCGGCTTCCAGCTGGCTGCCGGCATCGGTGATGGCGACGAATTGACCGCCCTTGCCGCCGGTGCGGGCGAAGAAGTACTTATACAGCGACCAGGTTTCAATGGTGCTGCCCGACTTGCTGGCGACGATGAACAGCGTTCGCCCCAGGTTAATCCTGCTTTCCACGTCGCGGATCGCCGAAGGCGCGGTGCTGTCCAGCAGGAAGAACTTCGGACGACCCGGAGCGCCGCCGAGCGCCATGGTCAGGGCTTCGGGCGCCAGGCTGCTGCCGCCCATGCCCAGCAGGACGACGGCCTCCAGCGGCGGGTCGCTGACCCGTTTCGCCAGGGCTTGCAGCCGGTCAGGATCGACCATCTGCTGAGCGTCGAGCCAGCCCATGCGTTCCTTGATCCGGCTGATGACGACCGGATTATCCTTCCACAGGCTGCCGTCCAGATTCCACAGCCGGGCGTTCGTGTGATCTTTTTCCAGTTCCTTGATCGTCTCGCGCACCGCATCGGTGTACATGCCCAGCGTCAATTCCTGCTGCTGCATGACTGCTGTGCGCAGGACATCACGCTTGGCTTCGACCTGCGCCATGAGGTTCTGGAAGGACTCGATGAAAGACTCGACGCCGTCCGTCTGAAGCTGTTGGGTGACCTGCGCGAAGTCGATGCCGACCTCTGCCAGGAGGTCCATCGCCTGTCGCGCTTCCTCGTATTCCTGGTCCAGCGTCGGCGCTGCCGTGCCGTGATCTTTGAACAGCTTGAGCGTCTCCGGCGGGACGGTATTGACCGTGTCCTGCCCGATCAGGCTGTCGAGATACATCGTATCAGGATAGGCGGGGTTCTTGGTTCCGGTGGACGCCCACAAGAGCCGCTGCACCATCGCCCCAGAGTCGCGCAGGCGGGCGAAGCGCTCGCCGTAGAACAGCTCCTTGAAGCGGCGGTAGGCGATTCGGGCATTGGCGATAGCGGTCTTGCCCTTCAACTGATTATTGAGCGTCACCCGTCCCAGGTCGCCGCGTGTCTGTGCCGCACGAATGTTGTTGTCGAGCATGCGGTCGACCAGGCTGTCGATGCGGCTGAGGAAGAAGCTGGCGACAGACGCAATATTGCTGACATCCTGTCCCGCGGCGTGGCGTCGTTCCAGCCCGCGAATGAACGCCTCGGCGACCTGCAAATAGTTTTCGACGCTGAAGATGAGCGTCACGTTGACGTTGATCCCGGCGGCAATCGCCTCTTCGATGGCGGGGATGCCGGCATCGGTCGCGGGGATCTTGATCATGGCGTTCGGGCGGCTCACGGCGGCGAACAGGCGCTTCGCCTCGCTCGCCGTCGTCTGGGTGTCGTTGGCGATGAGGGGCGACACCTCCAGGCTGACATAGCCGTCCTTGCCCCCGGTGCGATCATAGATGGGGCGCAGCAGGTCGAGCGCGTTCTGAATATCCTCAATCGCCAGACGTTCGTAGATGTCGTAGGGATCGAGTTCCAGCATCGTAGACAGCGCCGCATCGTAGTCGCTGCTGCCGCCGATCGCCTTCTGGAAGATGGTCGGGTTGGATGTGACGCCGAGAACGCCGTCTTCTTCAGCCATCCGGCGCAGTTCGCCGCTGGTGATCAGGCTGCGGCGGATGTTGTCGTACCAGATGCTTTGCCCGTACTGCTGAACTTCAACCGGGGGATTGCCTGCCATGTGCGCTGCTCCTCAAAAGTCGATCTACCTCAAGCCTGCTCGTCCTGCTCACTGCCGGTGTTCTGCGCCGCCTTCTGCTCCATCGCCTGAACCATCTGGAAACGCCTGGCGTAGCGTTCCTCAGTGAAGGGCTGGGCGTTGATGAAAGCTGTCGCCAGTTCTTCGGCGACGGCAGGTCCGATGATGCGCGCGCCCAGCACCATCACGTTCATGAAATCGTGTTCCACACCCTGATGTGCGCTGTGGATGTCGTGGCAGATGGCGGCATAGATGCCGGGTATCTTGTTGGCGGCGATAGAAACACCCACGCCGCTGCCGCACAGCAGAATACCGCGCTCCGCGCGCCCATCCAGCAGAGCGTCCGCCACCGACTGTGCCGTCACCGGGTAATCGACGCGCCGGTCCGGCGAATCGGTCCCCAGGTCGATCACCTCATGCCCGTGCAGCTGCAGGAATCTCACCAGATGATCCTTGACCGGGAAACCGGCGTGATCGGACGCCATCGCGATCTTCATGTCTCGCTTCCTCCCCGCTTGCTATGCCCGTGTGCCGCTACTTCGCCGCCAGGAGCGACCGCGCCGCCTGAACGACCGCCGCCGCCGTCAGCCCGAATTCCTGGTAAATGCGCTGATAGGGTGCGCTGGTCCCGAAGCGGTCCACGCCGATGACCACGCCGTCCGCGCCGACATAACGTTCCCATCCAAGGGTGACGCCGGCTTCGATGCTGACCCGCGCTCGTACGTCCGGCGGCAGCACCGAGTCCTTATACGCCTGCGGCTGCGCTTCGAACCGTTCCCAGCAGGGCAGGGAGACCAGGCGCGCTTTGACGCCTTCGGCGCTGAGCGTTCGCCAGGCTTCGTGGGCGATATGCGCTTCGCTGCCCGCCCCCAGGAGGATGATTTCCGGCGTGCCGTCGCAATCTGCCAAGACATAGCCGCCGCGCGCCGTGCCCACATGGATGGCATCCACACCGCCAGGCAGACCGTCACCGACCAGCACCGGCAGATTCTGCCGGGTGAAGATCAGGACGACCGGCTTGTCTGCCAGCATGGCCTCGCGCCATGCCGCCGCCGTCTCGTTGGCGTCCGCCGGACGGAAGACATACAGGTCGGGGATGAGACGAAGCGCCATGACGTGTTCGACCGGCTGGTGAGTCGGTCCGTCTTCACCCAAGCCGATGCTGTCGTGGGTGAAGATGTAGAGGGGCTTGATTCCCATGAGCGCGCCGAGGCGGATCGCCGGGCGCATGTAATCGCTGAATTGCAGGAAAGTGGCTGAGTAGGGTTTGGTCACGCCGCCGTGCAGCGCCAGCCCGTTGACGACAGCGCCCATCGCGTGTTCGCGGACGCCGAAGCGCAGGTTGCGCGCCGCAGGCTTGCCGTGCCCGGTGTTGCCCTCGCCTTTGATCAGCGTGCGGGTGCTGCCCGCCAGGTCGGCGTCGCCGCCGATGAAAGTCGGAACGCGCTTGGCGATGGCGTTCAGCACGTCGCCATTGACGACGCGGGTGGCGATTTCCTTGCCGGCTGCGTAACGAGGGATGTCGGCATCCCAGTCTGGAGGAAGCTGCCCATGCAGAGCACGTTCGAATTCCGCCGCCAGATCAGGATATTCAGCGCGGTAGGCTTCGAACCGACGCGCCCACTCGCTCTGCTTCGCCTGTCCTGCTTCGACCGCCTCGCGGAAGTGTTCCAGCACTTCGCCGGGGACGAAAAACTCGTCCTGCGACCAGCCATAGAACTCCTTGACCAGCTTGACTTCATCCTTGCCGAGCGGCGCGCCGTGCGCCTCGCTGGTCCCCTGCTTGTTCGGGCTGCCATACCCGATGATGGTGCGGATCTCGATGAGCGTCGGTCTGTCGGCGACACGCTTGGCTTCGTCAATTGCCTGGCTGATCGCTGCGACATTGTTGCCGTCTTCAACGTAGAGCGTGTGCCAGCCATAAGCTTTGTAGCGCGCGACAACATCTTCGGTGAAGGTCATGTCGGTATCGCCATCGAGCGTGACCTTGTTGCTGTCGTACAGATAGATTAGCTTGCCCAGCCCCCACAGCCCGGCGAGCGACGCCGCCTCGGAAGAGACGCCTTCCATCAAATCGCCATCGCCAACCAGGGCGTAGGTGTAGTGGTTGACGATCTCGTGACCGGGGCGGTTGTAACGCGCCGCCAGGAACGCCTCCGCCAGCGCGAAACCGACGGCGTTGGCAGTGCCCTGACCGAGCGGACCGGTCGTCGTCTCGACGCCGGGTGTCAGGTGATATTCGGGATGACCGGCGGTCTTGCTGCCCCACTGACGGAAGCTCTTGAGGTCGTCGAGCGACAGATCGTAGCCGGTCAGGTAGAGCAGGGCGTAGATCAGCATCGAACCGTGCCCGGCGCTGAGGACAAACCGGTCGCGGTTCGCCCAATGTGGGTCGCGCGGATTGTGCTGGAGATGCTTCGCCCACAGCGCGTATGCCATCGGCGCCGCGCCCATCGGCAGACCGGGGTGTCCGCTGTTTGCCTTCTGCACGGCGTCAATCGAGAGAGTCCGAATGGTGTTGATGGCAAGGGTTTGCAGGTCGGACGACACGGGTTTTTTCCTTTGTTCCCTGCTTTCGCAAATCTGCTAAGGATTATAACATGCTGCTCACGTTTGAACGGATTTTGATGGGTAGATGCATAGTCCCAACTTGTAGTGGAACAGTTCGGAAGTGAAGCGGTCTGGCTGAGATTGCCATGCTTGACAGATAAACTCGAAAGGCGTTAATCCTTTCAGCGTCTTCAGTCGCTTTGCAAAGTTGTAAGCAGCCAGGCAGGTCTGGAGGTGGTGCGTTGGTGTGGGTTGTCCATATAGGCAAATCTGCGATGGTCAGCGCGTTGATAGAATGCAAATGATGCTCTCTATAGATTGAGGCTGTTTTCGAGGTGTGGCACGTCAAGACCACGACATGAAGGTGACATCTCGACCTTGTTATGCCTACGATGAACGGGATTGAGTTTCTTGCCGCGCGCGCTGCTCACCCGGAATTCCAGAGGATTTCCGTGATTGTGATGTCTGCAAACGATGCCGACTTTCACCCGCTGACCAGTCGCTGCATCACCATGACCACCAAAGAGGATATTTCAGTCAGCCTGAAATATCTTCTAGAATAGGGAACGAAATTGGGAAGGACACATCTCCAGTGACCATCTGGGTGCTTCTGGCGGCGGGGGTTGGTTTCGCTGCGCTGAGCGGGTTGAACAATCTGCTCAAGACGATTTTCCGCCGTCAGGCGGTCGGCTTTTTCGACCTGCTGCTGATCTTCGGCGGGACGCTGGTTCCGCTGGCGGCGCTGATCGTCGCCAATCTCGTCGAGACGCCCGACCCGATGATCGCGCGCGGCGTCCTGATCATCGCCGGGGGGATGGCGGCGGCGCATCTGCTGATCGCACTTCTGGAGGTATTTCGTCCGCAGCGGCTGCGCGGTTCGCGCGGGATGCTAGGCATTTTCAGCGCGCTGCTGCTGGCATTTTCGGCGATCTACGTGCCGTTTCTGGCGGTCTACTTCTCGCTGACTGTCGAGGCAACGCCCGTCAGCGGGGTGGCTGCGCCAACCGATTCGGCATCTGCCACCCCGCAAGCCGACGTTGAAGATGAGGCGGTTTCTTCGGCGCAAGAAGCGCGCTTCGCCGAGATGTTTCGCGTTATCTTCGGCTTTGTCGCCGACGAGACCGACTTGAATGAACTGGAGATCGTAGACAGGCTTGAAGCCGGGACGCCGCTGGCGAAGATCATCACGGACAATGGTGGTGATGTGGACCGGGTGGTGCATCAGATTGCGGAGGTGACGCGGCAGGTCATCCGCGAGTCGGCGGCGCGCGGGCAGATCAACCCGGTTCAAGCGGCGCTTGCCGTCAGCCAGATGGAAACCTTCGTGCGCTTTCTGATCAATTCCGACATCACCCGCCTGGCGGACCGCATGGGCGGTGAACCGGACCCGCAGGCGACGCGACCGAGCCTGCGCGCCCTTTTCGAGACCCCGCAGGCGGCTTTGCCAGCCGCTAACGAGACACCCCCGGTCCCGACAGGGACGGCGATTGCCACCGAGACGCCTACAGCGCTGCCTTCGGCGACGCCCACCGCGATGCCGACCCGTACGCCGATACCGACCCGCGAACCGACGGCGACTCGCTTCGCCTTCGCCACGCGCACGCCGACGATAACCCCGACGCCGGTGCGCCCCTGCCTCGCCTCGGTTGAGTACAACCTCCGGCTGCGCGCTGCGCCGGACTATGACAGCGAGACGCTGCTGGTGATCCCGTTCGGCACAGCGGTCGAACTGGTCGGGCGGGGAGGGGCGAGCGAAAACGGCGCCTATTGGTGGCGCGCCATCTACGAGGGCGTCGATGGCTGGCTGGACGGCGGCTACATGATCGTCAGCCGCGCCTGCGATGCGCTGCCCTTGCTGAATTCCTGACGGACGATCTCAGGTTGCCGCAGCGGTTGTATTCCCCTGGCTCGGCTTGTCCGGGTCAATGGCTTTGACCGCCTCCACCGTCGAGGTAGCGCGCGCCAGCACGTCGATCTGGGCGCGCGCCGCTTTGGCGGCGTCATCATTCATCCCCAGCCGCGTGAAGATGATCATCGCCTGCTGCATTTTGCGCGCCGCCGTCATGCCTCTGCCGCGATTCGCCAGGCTCAGGGCGTGCGCATACATGGTGCGCGCCAGCTCACCTTCAGCCTTGATCTCCTGGAAGGCTTCGGTCGCGGCGCGGAAATGCTCGTCAGGGTCGGTCGAAAAATCGCTCGTTTCAGGAACGGCGTTCGCCAGCGCCGTCAGGACTTCACCCATCTTGCGGTGAGCCGTGCCGACCTGGAGCGGTTGGGCGATCACCTCGGCGCGCCGCATGCCGTCGCAGATGTTGGACCATGCCTGCTGAAGGTCGCCGGTCAGCAGGTACACCTGGGCGAGCGCCACAGATGCTTCGCTCAGCAGATCCTCGCGCTGGGAATCGCTGGTTTCCATTGAAGCGATCAATTCGCGAGCGGTCTCAATCGAACGCCGCGCGCTTTCCGGCTGTTCCATGCTCAGCAGCATCTGCCCCTCGTTGAGGGCGGACAGCCCCTGCGTGTAGCGGTCACCGACCGCCTCCGCGCCATCAAAGGCGGCGCGGAAATACTGCCGAGCGCGGGCAAAACTGCCCTTCCAGCGGTAGCTTTCGCCCAGGTTGAGGATCGCTCCGATGGCGCGCCGGCGGTTGCCCGCCTGCTCGAAGTACATGCGAGCGCGTTCAAAATGGGTGATGCTGGCATCGAGGTTAGCGCGGTAGCCCTGAATGACGCCGAGAATCAGCTCGACGCGCCCCTGATTCGCCGGATGATGATCCTGCGCCGCCTGGTTGCGCAGCGCGTCAAGCTGAGCGACGGAATCCCGGAAAGAAAGATCGCCTTTCTCCCAGGAGTCCATGATGGCGGTGCACTGCGTGTTGAATTCCGGGCTGGGTTCAGGATCAAAAGGCGTGGTCATTACACCGACTCCACTCAATCGTAATGTCTGTATTGTATGACGCGCCCAGACTTTAATCTATATGTCATTCGTCACCAATCATGCGCCGCAGAGACGGATTGATGTTACTCAGCGTCGCCTAAGGTTGCCCTTGTACAATTCGTCACAATTCACGCCTTCTGAGTCCGTCTATAGTGAGGCGCATGTGATCCGAATCATCCTTGCCGGGGCGCTCGTCCTGATCCTGGTCATCCTTGGCTTCAGTCTGATCGGCGGCGCGGAAGCGCCAGCGCCGGCGGGAGCCGTGCTGCTCAATGCTGTCGGAAATCCCGCCGGCTACGCGCGCGCCATCGAACCCTGGGACTGGCAGTTCCCCGTCGATTTTGGCGCGCACCCGGAGTTTCAGACCGAATGGTGGTATTACACCGGCAATCTGGCGACGGCAGAAGGGCGGCGCTTCGGCTTTCAGTTCACGATCTTTCGCCGGTCGATCACGCCGACAGTCGAGGCGACCGAGTCGGAATGGCGCACCAATCAGGTTTACATGGCGCACTTTGCCCTCTCGGATATCGCTGATCAGCGTTTTTTCCACGAGTCCCGGTTGGTGCGCGGCGCAGCAGATCTTGCCGGGGCGGTGCTAACCCCGAACTATCGCGTCTGGCTGGAAGACTGGGGCATCTCCGGACTGAACCCGGAGGCGTCTCTCACCCGGATTCAGGCGCGGGGCGGCGAGTTCGCCCTCGATCTGACGCTGGAGCAGGCCAAACCGCCGGCGCTGCACGGCGATGCTGGGCTGAGCGCGAAGAGTGACCAGGTCGGCAATGCCAGCTACTACTACTCGCTGTCGCGCCTGCTGACGCGCGGCGAGGTGCGCGTCGGCGAGCAGACCTACGCGGTAACCGGCGCAGCGTGGAAAGATCATGAGTTTGGCACCAGCGCGCTGGGCGAGGATGCCCTGGGCTGGGACTGGTTCGGCTTGCAGTTCGACGATGGGCGAGAGCTGATGGTCGGGCAGATTCGCCTGCTCGACGGCGGTAAGGACCCGTATTTCGGCGGTCTGCTGATCAACGCCGACGGATCGACGCGCGCGCTGCCGGCGGATGCCATCGCCATCGATGCCCAGGGGTCATGGACCAGCCCGCACACCGGCGCGATCTACCCGGCGGGATGGACGATGCAGATCGACGTGGGAACCGCCGCGCCGCTGGTCCTTCAGGTGAGTCCGCTGCTGGCGGACCAGGAATTGCACGGCGGCGGCATCGCTTACTGGGAAGGGGCGGTGCAGATCGCCGGAGGCGCGACTGGCTATGGTTATGCCGAACTCACGGGCTATGCCGATTCGCTGAATGGTCGGTTCTGAGGTCGCCACTTCGGCGGGCGACGCTGCCGCGTCCCTCGTGCACGAGAGCGAGGCGCACCAGGGTATTCAGCAGGACGTTCGCGCCGTTGACCACGTCGTTCCAATCGGTCCGCTCGTCTCGATGATGGCTGATCCCGCCGATGGAAGGGATGAAGATCATGCCGCTCGGCGTCACCGCGCTGAGGAACTGCGGCGAATGCCCGCTGTAGCTGTAGAGGTCGGTGTGTGAGAAACAGAGGTCTTCGCAGGAGTCTTTGATGGCGGAGATGACAGAAGGATGCATGGCGGCGGCGGGAAAGCGGACGATCAGACGGGGGATGACATCGAGTCGGAAGGTCGCCGCGCATTCGCGGGCGGTGCTGATGACTGCCGTCTCCATGCTGTTCAAGAGGTCGGTGTCTACGTGCCGGACCTCAACGGCGAGCGTCGCGCGGCTGGGGATGACGTTGAAGTTGCCGGGATAGACCTGGATGTTGCCGCAGTTGAAGATGCCGTCGCCGAATCGTTCGCGCACCAGCTCATGCATGCGCATGATGAACTGCGCCGCGCCGCGCAAGGCGTCGCGCCGCCGGTACATGTCGGTTGTGCCGGAATGTCCGGCTTCACCGTTGAAGGTGATCTCGTAGTTGGTGCGCCCGACGATGCCGAGCACCACGCCGATCTGCTTATCCCCGCGTTCCAGTCGTGGACCCTGTTCGATATGCAGTTCGACGTAGCCCGCCAGGTTGGCGGGATCGCGTCTTGCCTTGTAGTAGTCGCTCGGCTGCATGCCGGCGCGGATCATCGCTGCGCGAAATGCGCCGTAATCGGCGGTGCCGCTGTCTGAAAGCGCGTCCGGCGGCAGCGCTCCTGCCAGCGCCCGACAGCCGAACATCCCCATGAATGTGCCCTCGTCGTCGGTGAAATCGATGGCTTCGACGTTCACCGGCAGATCGGCATCTGCTTCCTTCAGCGCGCGAAGACACTCCAGCGCCGCCAGCACCCCGATGACGCCGTCGTAATGTCCGCCGTTGGCGACGCTGTCCAGGTGGGACCCCACCAGGAGCGTGCGCGCCCGCTTGGCGCGGCTGGGCAGCACACCGCTCATGTTGCCGGCGTCGTCATCACGCACGGTCAGCCCGGCTTCTTCGATGCGGCTGGCGAACCACTGGCGCGCCGCGACATCCTGAGGCGACAGGGCGACCCGGTCAAGGCTGCCGTCATCGGCGAGACCAATCGCCTGGATTTCCAGGAAGTCCGCGTAGAGACGTTCGGCGTTGACGCGCAGTTGCAGCAGACGGTCCAGGGGTGGGGTGTGCAAGCCGACAAATTCTCCAGTATCACCATAAGAGATTCTGCTGGTGAATTATATGTCTTCCCCTGTTGGAATGAAAGTTCATGAGCATGATGGCGTGATCTGCCGAACGATCCAAGGTGAAGCGGCGAACAGACCGCCATTCAACAAGACGCCAGACGGCAGATTTGCCCCCGAAACCTAACAATTGGGGGCAATCGCGGGACGACGGACGCCCTATAATGATGATGGGGGTTCTTGGGCAGAGCGCCGTTTCGTTCAAGAGGATGACATGGCAATCGATCCAAATCTGGTTTATCTTGCGCTGCTCGCCGGCATGTGGCTGGCGGTGATGGCGGTTTATCTGCCGGGGACCGGCTTGGTTGAACTGCTCGCCGCCGGGTTCTCCATCCTGGCGCTGGTGGCGCTGGCGAACATGCCGACGAACTGGACGGCTGTCGTGGCGCTGGTGGTCGGCGTGGTCGGTTTTCTGATCGCTCCGCTGCTGGACCGGCGGTTGAACTTGCTGGTGATCGTCGGGCTGGCGCTGCAAACGCTCGGCGCGCTGACGCTGTTCAACGGCGTCGCAGTTTCGCCGGCGGTGATCGGCGTGACGGTGGCGGCATCGGTCGTCTATTATCAGTTCGTGCTGAAGCGCTCAATGGCTTATCAGGGGCTTCGCCCGGCGCTGATCGACGATCAGCCGTTGGTCGGAGCCGAGGGGTACGTCCAGCGCGCCATCAACCCGGTGGGCACGGTCTACGTGCGGGGCGAAAGCTGGACGGCGCGCGCCGAGGAGCCGATCCCGGTCGGCACGCCGGTCGTGGTGGTGGATCGCGAAGAGCTGACGCTCTACGTGGCTGTCTTGAAGGAAAAGCATCGGGAAGCTGAAAGCGTCGAGGAGGCGTAGCAGATGGGTTTCGAGCCAATCATCCTGATTTTTCTCATTCTCGCCCTGGTGTGGGTCGTGCTGAGCATGTTCCGCATCGTCCCGGAATACGAGCGGCTGGTCATCCTGGCGCTCGGTCGTTACGCCGGGACGCGCGGACCGGGCTTCACCATCGTCATCCCGCTCCTCGAATCGGCGCGCAAGGTCGATCTGCGCGAGCGCTTTCTGGAGATTCCGCGCCAGACGGCGATCTCTCGCGATAACAGCTCCATCGACATCGACTTCCTGGTCTACTACCGCGTCGTCAACCCCAAGCTGGCGGTGCTGGAGATCGAAAACGTGGTCACGGCGTCGCTGAATATCGCGGCGACGACACTGCGGGCGGTCATCGGCGACATCGAACTGGACGACGTGCTGGCGAAGCGTGAGCAGATCAACGACGTGCTGCGCGTCAAGCTCGACGAGGTGACGGAGCGCTGGGGGTTGAAAGTGACCCGCGTCGAAATCCGCGAGGTCGAACCGCCGGCGGCGATCCGCGATGCCATGAACCGCCAGATGAGCGCCGAACGCGAGCGCCGCGCGACCGTGACCCGCGCCGAAGGCGAGCGCGCCGCCGCCATTGCGGTGGCAGAAGGCGACAAGCAGTCCAACATCCTCAAGGCGGAAGGCGAACGGCAGTCGGCGATTCTGCGCGCCGAAGGTGAGCGGCAGGCGCAATTGCTGCTGGCGGAAGGTCGGGCGAGCGCGCTGCGGGCGCTGTTTGCCGAGGCGAAAGAGGTCGATGAGAAGACGCTGATGCTTCAGTACCTCGACGCGCTGCGCGCGGTTGGCTCCAGCGAGTCGACCAAGTTCGTCGTGCCGATGGAACTCACGTCGATGATGGCGCGCTTCATGGCGCTGATGAACAAGGACGGCGAACAACCGCCCAAGGCGTAGGGGCGCATCGCGATGCGCCCGGTGAGATGCGCCCGGTGAGACGCGCCCGGTGTGGGCAGAGGGTTCGCGCGGACGGGGGGTTCGCAGGCGGGCGGTTCACGAACCGCCCCTACGGACACCCCCGATCTTCGTAGGGGCGCATCGCGATGCGCCCGGTGAGACGCGCCCGGTGAGATGCGCCCGGTATGGGCGGAGGGTTCGCGCGGACGGGGGTTCGCAGGTGGGCGGTTCACGAACCGCCCCTACGGACACCCCCAATCTTCGTAGGGGCGCATCGCGATGCGCCCGGTGCGACGCGCCTGTGCAGTAATACAACGTTTTGTAGCAAAGATGA
>JAEURA010000173.1 GCA_016789005.1 Anaerolineae bacterium | reverse complement strand
CGCCTGGCGCAGCGCAACCGGACAGGATGCGCAGATCGCCAGCGCTCTTGACCTCAACTGGCTGGGCTTCAGCTACATCGCCTTCCGCCTGATCCACACGCTCCTCGACCGGCGCAGCGGTCTCCTGCCGGCGCTGGCGCTGCGCGACTACGCCGTCTACACCCTGTTTCCCCCGGCGCTGATCGCCGGACCTATCGACCGGGCGGATCGCTTCGCCGCCGATCTGCGGTCCGAGCCGCGCTGGGACGCTGACCGCTGGGCAAGGGGCGGCGCGCGCATCGCGATGGGCATCTTCAAGAAATTCGTCCTCGCCGATACGCTGGCGCTCGGTCTGGCGCTGAACGCCGTCAACGTCGAACAGGTGCAGGGGTCTGGCGCGCTGTGGCTGCTGCTCTACGGCTACGCGCTCCGGCTGTTCTTCGACTTCAGCGGCTACAGCGACATCGCCATCGGCGTCGGCGTCTGGCTCGGCGTGCAGATGCCGGAGAATTTCGACCGCCCGTACTTCAAGACGACCCTCACCGCCTTCTGGCAGAGCTGGCACAAGACCCTGGGCGACTGGGCGCGCTTCTACGTCTTCAGCCCTCTCACCCGCGCCCTGCTGCGCCGCGATCGCAGACCGTCGGCGGCGGTCATCGTTGGCATCGGGCATCTGGCGACCATGCTGCTGATCGGGCTGTGGCATGGCGTGACGATCAATTTCGTCGTCTGGGGCCTGTGGCAGGCGGCGGGGCTGTACGTTCACAAGCGCTGGAGCGACGCCACGCGCGGTTGGTATCGCGGGCTGAACCAGAAGCCGAAGCAGAAGCGGCTGTGGGTTCTGCTAACCTGGTTCATCACCTTCCATTACATTGCGCTGGGCTGGGTGTGGTTCGCCCTGCCCCATTTCGACGACTCCCTGCGCACTCTGGGCAGGCTGTTCGGCGTGGGCTGGTGAGGCGCGCATGACCTGGATGAAGCTCGCCCGCATCGCCATCAAGACGGCGCTGTTCTTCGCCCTCTGCAACGTCACCTTCGCAGCGACCGGCGCGCTGGATTGGCTGAACGGCGTATCGCTGCACAACCTGATCCTGCCCGGTCGGGCGCGGCTGCCCTACGGCGAGAATCCGGCGCAGTCCTACAGCCTCAGCCCCGACACCCTGACGGCGATGTTCGCCACTCACCGCCTCCGCCAGCCGAAAGCGCCCGACGAGTACCGAGTCGTGCTGATCGGCGACTCCGGCGTGTGGGGGTGGCTGCTCTCGACCGGCGAAACGCTCGACGCCGCGCTCAACGATCTCGACCTGCGCGCCGCCGGCAGCCGCCGGATGGTGTTCTACAACCTCGCTTATCCCATCCAGGCGGCGCTCAAAGACCTGATGCTGCTGGACGAAGCGGCGCACTACGCGCCCGATGCCGTCATCTGGTTCACCACGCTGGACGGCTTCCCGCGCGACAAGCAGGTCTACCCGCCGCTGGTGCAGCGCAACCCTGAGCGCGCCCGCGAACTCATCCGCCGGTACACGCTGGCGCTCGACCCGGCGGATGCGCGCTTCGTCGAAGACGGCGGTTGGTGGGACCGGACGATCTTCGGCGCGCGCCGGCAGATCGCCGACTGGCTGCGCCTGCAGGTTTTCGCGCTCGCCTGGACTGCGACGGGCGTGGATCAGGCGGTGACGGAGGTCCAGCCGGTACAGGTCGATCAGGACGCGGACCTGACCTGGAACGGCATCGACGCCCCGCGCGATCTGACGCGCCAGGACCTCGCTCTGGAAGTGCTGGCGGCAGGCGCGGCGCGGGCGGAATCGGCAGGGGCGGCGCTGCTGATCGTCAATGAGCCGATCTTCATCACCCCTGGCGCGAACGGTGACGTGCGCTACAACAGCTGGTATCCCCGCTGGGCATACGACTCCTACCGGGCGCTGCTGGCGGCGGAATGCGCCGACCGGGGCTGGACATGCCTCGATCTGTGGGACGCCGTGCCGTCAGATCAGTTCACGGACTCGCCGGTGCATCTGACGGCGTCCGGCTGGCAGATCGTCACCCAGGCGGTGGCGAATCAGATCGGCTCAATGCCCTAGAATCGGGTGCGGCTGGTAGGACGCTTCCAGCGCGGCGATCTCCTCTGCCGCAAGCCGAATTTCCAGCGCCGCCAGCAGCTCGTCGAACTGCGGCATCTTGCTCACCCCGATGATCGGCGCGGTGATCCCCGGTTTGTGCAGCACCCACGCCAGCGCGATCTGAATCGGCTTGACGCCCCGCGCCTCCGCCAGCGTCACCACCGCGTCCACCACGTCGTAGTCGGCGGGGTGATAGTACATGCGATGGGCGTAATCGTCCGTTCGGCTGCGCGCCGTCTCCGGGGCTTCACGGGTGCGCCTGCCCGCCAGGAAACCGCGCGCCAGCGGACTCCAGGGGATCACGCCGACGCCCTGATCGCGGCAGAACGGGATCATCTCCCGCTCTTCCTCGCGATACACCAGGTTGTAGTGATTCTGCATGGCGACGAATTTCGTCCAGCCGTGACGCTCGGCGGTGTGCTGCATCTGGGCGAACTGCCAGGCGTACATGCTGCTCGCGCCGATATAGCGCGCTTTGCCCGCCTTGACCACGTCGTGCAGCGCCTCCATCGTCTCTTCGATCGGCGTATCCGGGTCGAAGCGGTGAATCTGGTAGAGGTCCACGTAGTCCGTGCCGAGCCGCCGCAGCGAATTGTCGATTGCCTGCATGATCCACTTGCGCGACAGCCCGCGCTGGTACAGCGACTCGCCCATCGTGCTGAAGACCTTGGTGGCGATCACCACCTGGTCGCGCTTCGTCAGGTCGCGCAGCGCCCGTCCGGTGATCTCCTCGCTGACGCCGAGCGAGTAGACATCGGCAGTATCGAAGAAGGTGATCCCCGCTTCCAGCGCCCGCACGAAGAACGGGCGGCTGGCGGCTTCATCCAGCACCCACTCGCGCCATGCCGGCGTTCCGTAGGTCATACAGCCCAGGCACAGGCGCGACACCTTCAGACCGGTCTTGCCCAGATTCACGTAATCCATCTTCTACTCCTCGATCTCGACGGCGAGCGCTACCGCTTCACTGCCGCCTAGGCAGAGCGAGGCGATGCCGCGTTTCAGTCCGCGCTGTTTCAGGGCGTAGATCAGCGTGATCAGCACGCGCGCCCCGGACGCTCCGATGGGATGTCCCAGGGCAATCGCGCCGCCGTTGACGTTCAGCTTCTCCATGGGCAGGACATGCCCGTCTTTCGCCAGTCCTTTGACATCAGCGATCACCTGAGCGGCAAAGGCTTCGTTGATCTCCACCAGATCGACATCCTCCATCGTCCAGCCGGCGCGCGCCAGGGCGACCGGGATCGCCTTGACCGGCGCGTAGAACAGCCACGCCGGTTCAACCGCCGCCTGCCCATAGGCGACGACGCGCGCCAGCGGCTTCAGCCCCTTACGCTCGGCATAGGCGCGGCTGGCGACCACCACCGCGGCTGCCCCATCATTCATGCCCGGCGCATTGCCCGCCGTCACCACGCCCTCCGGGTCGAATGCCGGCTTGAGCTTCGCCAGCGCCTCCTGCGTCGTGTCCGGGCGGATGGATTCGTCGCGGTCGATGATCGTGTCACCCTTCTTGCCGGGGATGACCACCGGTTCGATCTCGTCGCGAAAACGCCCATCGACGGTCGCTGCCTGTGCCCGCATGTGACTGTAATAGGCGAACTCGTCCAGCTCGGCGCGCGTCGCCTCCGCCTGGCGGGCGATGAATTCGGCGGCGCTGCCCATGCTCCAGTCGCACAGATGACACCACAAGCCGTCGTGCTGAAGCGCGTCGATCAGCTCGGTCCTGCCGTATTTGTAGCCGGTGCGGTGATCGCGGATCAGAAAGGGAGCCTGACTCATACTCTCTGCGCCGCCGGCGATGTACACCTCGCCATCGTCGGACTTAATGCCGTTCGCCGCCAGCATGACCGCCTTCAAGCCGCTGCCGCAGACTTTGTTGATGGCGACTCCGCCGACATGCGCCGGGACGCCCGCGCCGAGGCTGATCTGTCGGGGGAGCGCCTGCCCCACCCCGGCGCTGACGACATTGCCGAGGATGACCTCGCTCACGTCAGCGGCGTCGATGCCCGACCGCGCGACGGCAGCGCGCACGGCGACCTGCCCCAGCTGCGCCGCAGTCTGCCCCGCCAAGCCGCCCAGGAACTTGCCGATCGGGGTGCGGGCGGCTCCTAAGATAACAACATCTTGCCCGTTTTGTGCTGCCATTGCCTCCTGTTCCTTTCGCGGTTTAGCCGTAGAGTTCCCGCCAGACCTGCCGCAGCTGTTCTGCCGTGTGTTCCAGCGTATCAGGGATCACCCGCGTCTCGCCGATGGTGGTCATGAAGCTGGCGTCACCGAGCCAGCGCGGGACGATGTGAAAATGGTAGTGTTCGGCGATGCCCGCCCCGGCTGCTCTGCCCAGGTTGACGCCCAGGTTGAACGCCGGTGGGTTGTAAAGCCGGCGCAGCGCGCCCAGCGCGCGGTTGACCGTGACCATCATGTCGGTCAGCGCCTCCACCGGCAGCGATTCCTGCGAAGCGACGTGCTCCAACGGTACGATCATCAGGTGTCCGTTGCTGTAGGGGAAGATGTTGAGTGTGACGAAGACGTGCTGCGAACGGGCGATGACCTGCGGGTTGTCCGGCTCGGCGGCGAGCCGACAGAAGACGCAGCCGCCATCCTCAGGCTTGGTCTCGCCGCGAATGTACGCCATGCGCCAGGGGGTATACAGGTGGTCCATCGACGAAATCCATCTTCTTCCAGAATCGCTTTGTCTTCTGATCATACCCACGAAAGACAGGATGATACAATGTGGGCAGACCAGGAATGGACTCCTGATTTGGAGATGATGACTCATGATCACCTTATCCCGCCTGCGCAGAAGTCTCACGCCTTTTCATTTCGCCCTTCTTGTGATCTGGGCGGTCCTGTTGTTCGGCGGCTTCATCCTCGGAAGACCGGAGGGGGATGAGCAGCGCCGCATGCCCCTGTGGACGCGCATGGGCGCGTCGATCACTCTGACCGCCGCCGCCTGGGCATGGCTGGCGCGCGCCCGGAATGCCCCGCCCGCTGCGCGGCGCATGCTGCTCGGACTGGCGGCGGGGATGTCGCTCAGCACGCTCGGCGACTTCTTCATGGCGCGGCTGATCATCCCCGGTGAAAACGCCGTCCTGGGGGGTATGGCGTCCTTCGGTCTGGGGCACGTCGCCTACAGCCTGGGGATTCTGCACTTCGGCGCGGCGAGCCGTCTGACCCTGCGCCGCCTGCCCGCGCTGGTGGGCTGGTGGCTGTTCGGCTTGGCGAGCTGGTTGGGGATCGTCTGGCTGCCGGCGGCTTCGCGGGGCGTCATGCACGCCGCAGCGCTCCCCTATGCCCTGCTGCTCGCCACGACGACCGGAGCCGCCACCGGTCTCGCCCTGAATCGACGCCGCTTCCAGGGCTTGGCGGGCGGCGCAGCACTCTTCCTGGTCAGCGATCTGATCCTGGCGGGGTCGCTCTTCTCAAACTGGCGCTTCACCGGCATCAGCGATCTCATCTGGCTGCTCTACAGCCCCGGTCAAATGCTCATCGTCTACGCCGCCTCCGCCGTCCTGCATGGAGATGGGGAATGAACGATCTCAGCCCCGAACGGCTGGCGTGGGCGACGGGCAGCCGCCCCTATGAGTTTCATCCGACCCTCGGCAGCACCAACGACCGGGCGATGTCGCTCCTCCTGGCAGGCGCGCCAACCGGTATCACCGTCCTGGCAGATGAGCAGACCGCCGGACGCGGGCGGCTGGGACGCGCCTGGCATTCGCCGCCGGGTTCCGCCCTGATGCTCTCCATCGTGCTGCGACCGCCCCCTGCCGCCCAGAGCGACGTCGGCATGTTGGGGGCGCTCATCATCTGCGAAGCGGTTGAGGCTTTAGGCGTGCGCGGCGCGGGGATAAAATGGCCCAACGACGTGCAGGTTGACGGGCGCAAACTGTCCGGCATCCTGCCGGAAGCGGCGTGGAAGGGCAACGCCCTGGCGGGTGTCGTCCTGGGCATTGGCGTGAATGTCTCGGTGGACTTCTCAGAGACCTCGTTTCACGAGACGGCGATCAGCCTGGGAGACACCGGCGCATCGACGGACCGTGCGGCGCTGCTGCGGGCGCTGCTGGAACGTTTCGACCAGCGGTCGGCGCAGCTGGGGAGCGATCTGCTCTTCGAAGCCTGGCGGGCGCGGCTGAACATGCTCGGCAGGACGATCAGCGTGCTGAACACGGGCGGGACGAACTCCGCCGGCGCGCTGCGCGGCACGGCTGAAGGGGTTGATCGCGACGGCGCGCTGCGGCTGCGCGGCGACGACGGCGCAGTTCGGCGGGTGATCGCCGGGGATATCGCATTCGGATGAGCAGGCGTTAGGCATGGGCATCAAACTTGATTGGGAGATCGACGCCAGAAGGGGCAGCACCCTCAGCGTCGGTGAAGATCCACAGTCGCGCCGCCAGCGGCGCGCGTCACAGTTCCGCTTCGTGCTGGCGACGCTGGCGCTGCTGGCGCTGATCATCGGCATGGTTGGCGCAGTCGTGCTGCGGCTGCGCGAGGTTGACGGGACGATAGAGCGGCTGCTGCGTGAGACAGCAGCGGCGGAAGTAACCGCCCTGCGCCTGGGCGACCAGACCGCATTCCTGAATGTGCAGTGGCAGGCGCTCGATGACCCTTCGGTGACGGCGCGCTGGATCGCTCAGCAGACACAGCGCTTCGATGCCTACCAGGCGCTTATGCAGGACCCGGACCGGGTAGTCAACCTGACCGGTCGGGTGCTGGACACCGCCATCGACGGGCAGAACGGGCGCGTCCACCTGGAGGAGATCATCGACGGCGTTCCTTACGCCCAGGTCTGGTTCTACTGGCGCTTCGACGAAGGCTGGCGGCATGTGCCGACGGCTTTCAGCTTCTGGGGGGAAGCGCGGTCGATTCAGGGCGAAGGATTCAGCATCGCCTACCGCGAGGTCGATGCGCTGGTCGCCGCAGGCATCGCCGCCGAGCTGCCCCGCTGGCTGTCGCTGACCTGTGCGGTCTTCGACTGCGCCGGGCTGCCAGAAGTCACCGTCGAGATCGTGCCGGACGAGACGCTGGTCGCGGGCTGGAGCAGCGGCAATTCCTGGCAGCTTCGTCTGCCCTCTCCTTACATTGCACGCGCCCGGCTGGATCAGCCGTTCGATCCATCGCTGCGGCTCAAGGCGGCGACTCTGTGGGTTGACCGCTGGCTAACGGCGTTTTCGGCGCAGGCTCCAAGCGACGCCGCTTTCCTGCGCGACGCCATCGGCGGCTATCTGATCCAGCAGTTCACCGGCATCGATACCGGATCGCATCTGATCTCCAGCCTGGTGGACGCCTACGGCGCCGATGTCCTGCGACGCCTGCGCCTGGTCTTCGCACCTCAAACCTCGATTGGCGCACTGAGCCTGGCGGCAAATGAGCCGCTCGATGTCCTGCGCGTCGACTGGCGTGACTTCCTCGCCTACCGTCTGAACGCTGAAGCCGAGTGGATCAACCAGCGCGCCGAGTCGGCATTCTACGCCCTCTACGACACCGGCAGCCCGGCAGCGTTGGCGGCGGCACAGGCGCGCTTCGCCGGCGCGCCGCCATTAGGGGCAGCGGAGGTCGCCTCGGCGGTTGTGGAACGCACTGCCGAAGGCGCTGTCCTGCTGCGGGCGGTCGTCGGGGTAGGCGGCGGCGCGACAGAAGCGGTGACCTTCAGGCTGGTCGGCGGCGACTGGAAGCGCGCCAGCTGACAGGCGCGCCAGTTGAAAAATGCATGTTACAATCTACATCAGCAGCGCAATAACAGAGAGGGATAACCCATGAGCAGCAAACCGCAATCACGACGGGGCAAGAGCGAAGGTCTGGATTCCAGCTTCGACCTGGACTCGCTGCGCGGCGGACCCATCGAACCCCAGATCGACTACGATCCCAGCGCCGACTTCGTCTTCGACGACATCCCCGAAGAGAAGCGTTTCCTCGGCATGACGGCAGTCGAGCGCATGTTTCTGTCGATCTTCCTGTTCATGAACGTCCTGGTCATCGGCGTGGCGCTGCTCCTGGCGACCGGAAGGCTGGTCCTTTGAGCGTTGCGCCCGACAAATGGGATCCCTCGTAGGGACAGCCTACTGGCTGTCCGGCACGGCGGACGCGCCATCCAGCTTTCAGCCCAAAACATGGCTTAAAAAGACCGACAGCGTTCTGACAGCATCGTAAATTAGCTGGTTCTACCGGATTTGGTGGTCATCCGTTTTGTAACCCTGACCTCACCCTAAATCCCTCTCCTTTGGAGAGGGACTTGCCGAGACACAGGCGTTGTTTTACTCCCCTTCTCCACATGGAGAAGGGGTCGGGGGATGAGGTCTGAGAGAAACCACCCAATCCGGTAGAACGAGTAAATTAGTACCGTTCTTTGGTGCCCAGCGCTTCTGCTGCGCGCCTATTTTCTTGGGGGGATTCACATGGTCGCTATTCCCTGGCGGACTGGCGTCAACATGCGCGAGTTCGCATTTTACGGCACACCCGCAGTCCCGCACACTTCTTCTGCGCTTCAACAGCAGCAGATCGCCACGCTGAACGAACTCGGCGTCAAGGTGGTCCGCCTGTTCGCCAGCCACCGGGCGTTTTCCACACAGGAGTGCATCGACCGCCTGCGCGTGGCGCTGGCGCAGATCGACCAGTTCAATATGCAGGCAATCGTCTGCCTGGACGACGGGCTGACCGGCGCTGGATTCTTCATTCAGGGCACCGAACCGTTCCACAACCAGGTACACGGGCATTATCACTCGGACTTCTGGATCAACGGCGAATGGCGGCGCTTCCACCTGCCAACGGCGCGGGCGTTGGCGACAGCCTTCAAGGATCACCCGGCGATCCTGATGTGGGAGCTGGGCAATGAATTCGCCCTGCACCCCCGCGACGGTGGGCAGCGTCTCCCTCGCCGCGCCGCCAGCGCCGCCTTCATCGCCTTTGCGCGCGAGGTCAGCGGGACGATTCGCGACATTTCGCCCAGCCACCTGATCTCGACCGGTTTGGTCAACAGCCGCCACGTCTGCGCCATGGAAGATGGCGAAGAGGTCAGCGCCTTCAGCCGGGCGCTCTACGGACTGCCGGCGGTGGACGCCGTCTCGATCCACTACTACGCCCATGACGGCGAGAAAGCCTATGCCAGCGCCGAAGTCGCCGCCGCCCGCGCGCTCGACAAGCCGTTCTACGTCGGCGAGGTCGGCGCACATCACAGTGAAAGCGGCGACCGCGCCGCCTACATCCGCACCGAGATGGACAGCTGGCGCAGCGTTGGGGCGTTCACGGCGCTGGTCTGGGCGTTCGACTCGTCGGCGCGCGATGTCGGGGTCAGCGACCTCTACGCCTTCGCCCGGATTCACGGCGACTATGACCGCCTGCGCGACACGGTGCGCAGCTTCGCCGCCGACGCGGCGCGCTTCCTGCGGGTGATCACTCAGCCCAAACCCGCGCCCGATCCGGTCGTGACGCCCGACGTGGGTGAAAAGACCGGCGAAACAGTCACGCCGATCGGGGAGCGCGACAGCATCCCGGTGACGGACGGTGGAAGCGGCAAGATCACCACGCCGCCGGTCGATGTCGCGCCGACTGGGCTGATCCGCTTGCAGCTTCCGCTGCGCTGGAAGCACCTCATCCGCTCGCGCTTCGACGACCCGGCGCGCTACGACGCGCGCTACGTCCAGCGCCGCGAGGGCATGCTGTTCGTGCCCGATACCGCCGACCGCCCGCTGGAGGTCCTGGCGGCGCAGCGCGGCGTCATCTCTAAGGTCACCAGCTACCCACCCGGCTACGGTAACTACGTTCAGATTCGCCACAACTGGAACGGCGATAACTACGTCACCTGGTATGGGCATCTGGAACGGGCGAGTGTGACCGTCGGGCAGTTCGTCAACGCCGGCGAGGTGATCGGCGTCGCCGGGAAGAGCGGCAGCGCCGAAGAACTCTGCCTGTTCTTCACCGTACAGCGTCTCGGCAAGGGCAAAGCCGGCTACGTCGTGCCCGACGTGATCGACCCGGCGCCGCTGTTCGACGCCGCTGTGCCGGCGCGCGACGAAGCGCAGTATGGGGCGGATGTGAGCGTGCCGGATGGCACGAAATTCGCGCCGGGGGCGTTCTTCAAGAAGATCTGGCAGGTGCGCAACACCGGCACGACGACATGGGGCGACGGCTACACCCTGTCGTTCTTCGCCGATAATCCGATGGGCGCGGGAGCCGGCGCGCGCGTGCCGCCCGCCAGACCGGGCGAAAGC
>JAEURA010000167.1 GCA_016789005.1 Anaerolineae bacterium | reverse complement strand
TCTTTCGCCGAAAGCGCTGATCTTCGGCTGAGCATTCCCTATGGGCGCGACTATCCGCATTCGCTCGGCACGGTCGCGGCGACTGCTGCCATTGCCTTCGAAGCGCTGCGCCAGCGGCGGCTGATGCGCCGCTGAGCGGGCAAACAAAAAGACAGCCGCACGGCTGCCTTTTTGTTGCATCCTGGTGTCGGGGCGGCGGGATTTGAACCCACGACCTCAGCGTCCCGATCGCTGCGCGCTACCAGGCTGCGCTACGCCCCGATGTAAGCAGAAAGTCTAGCAGACGCGCCGCACGGGATCAAGGTCGCTTTCGGCATCGGCGGTAAGCCGCAAAGCGAATCCTCAATCCTCCCGTGAGTGGTGGTAGTTTGAGCGAGTTGTACAAGCGTTTCTGGACGTTGTGCTTGCTTTACAGTCCCTATTTGCTCTGGTATAATTCGGGTTATAAACAACCGGAGCGCGTTAGTGCTCCAACCCAGGCACAGCAAATCGCTGTGTCTTTGCACATTTGTACAGGAGACGAAATGCGCTGAGAAGCGCGTTTTTGCTCTTCTCTTCAAAGTTGAGGACTATCATGACGCAGCAAACCCAGTATCTCACCCCAGAAGGGATGAAAACGCTCGAGGCTCGCCTCAAAGAACTCACCGATGAGCGCCGCCCACAGGTGGCTGAGCGACTGCGTCTCGCAATGGAAGAAGGCGGCGACCTGAGCGAGAACGCGGAGTATGAAGACGCCAAGAACGAACAGGCGTTTGTCGAAGGCGAGATTCAACGCCTGGAGACGATCCTCCGCAGTGCTCAGATCATCGAACCTGCCGCCAAGGGGAAAAAAGAGAGCGTCATCCTGGGGGCGAAGGTCACGGTCGTCGAGCAGGGATCCAAAGAGAAAGAAGTCTATCACCTGGTCGGTTCGGCGGAAGCCAACCCCGATGCCGGGAAGATCTCCGTCGAAAGCCCGCTGGGCAAGGCAATGTTAGGCGCGAAGGTCGGCGATAAAGTGACCGTCCACGCGCCGGCAGGGGAGATCGTCTTCCTCATCAAGGCGATTGCCTGAGATGACCTGGCAGCCCAACAAGCTGGAACTGGAACGCCTGGAAAAACTGAGTGAGCTGGAAGCGCGCGGGGTGCAAGCCTATCCTGCGCGCGTTGAGCGATCCCACCGCTGCGCCGAGGCGGTTGAGGCATACGAAGCCTACGCCGCCGCCAACCCCGATCATGACCCTTCGGTGACGCCGGTCCGCGTCACGGTCGTCGGACGGGTGCGCCGGCAGAACGTCAAGGGCAAAGTCGCGTTCATGCACATCGAGGACGAGAGCGGACGCTTGCAGCTTTTCCTGCGCATTAACGATATGGACCCGGCGGTCTATGCGCTGGCACAGGATAAGCTGATCGAGGTGGACGACTTCGTTCAGGCGGCTGGCACGATGATGCGCACTCAGGCGGGCGAAGTTAGCGTGCGGGTGAGCGCGCTGACGCTGCTGAGCAAGTCGCTCAGCCCACTGCCGGTCATCAAGCAGCGTGTGCTGGATGACGGCACGACTGTCGAATACGGCGAATTCAGCGATGTCGAAGCCCGCTATCGGCAGCGCTATGCTGATCTTGCCGTCAATCGCGACGTGCGCGATGTCTTCATCGCCCGCGCCAAGGCGATTCGCGCCCTGCGGCAGTTCTTCGATTCACGGGGCTTCCTGGAAGTTGAGACGCCGATCTTGCAGCCCCTCTACGGCGGCGCGGCGGCGCGACCCTTCATCACGCATCACAATCAGCTCGATCAGGACCTCTACCTGCGCATCAGCTTCGAGCTGTATCTCAAGCGCCTGCTGGTCGGCGGCTATGACGCCGTCTACGAGATCGGGCGGGACTTCCGCAACGAAGGGGTGAGCTTCAAGCACAATACCGAGTTCACCATGCTGGAGTTCTACAAGGCGTACATCGACTACGAGGGCGTCATGCGCCTGACCGAACAGATGGTCTCGTCGGTGGCTCAGGAGGTGACCGGGGGCACGGTGATCACCTATCAGGGGCAGCAGATCGATCTGACGCCGCCCTGGAAGCGCCTGACCGTCCGCGAAGGCATCCAACAGTATGCCGGCATCGACTACATGGATTACCCGGATGCCGCGCCGCTTGAGGCGCGCATTCTGGAAATGGGCGACGCGCTGAAGCCGGGGCAGACCTGGGGGAAGCTCGTTGAGCACCTGTTGGGCACTTACGTCGAGCCGAACCTGATTCAACCGACCATCATTCTCGATTACCCGCGTGACATTTCTCCCTTTGCCAAGCGCGTCACTTACGATGACGTGCATGTCGAACGCTTTGAGTTCTACATCAATGGCATGGAGATGGGCAACGCCTTCACCGAACTGAATGATCCGCGCGACCAGGAAGCGCGTTTCCTGGAGATGGCGCGGACGTTTCGCCCCGATGATGATGATGCGGCGCCGCTCGACGAAGATTATCTGCGGGCGATGCGCTACGGTATGCCGCCCAACGGTGGTTTCGGCATGGGCGTGGACCGCCTGGTCATGCTGCTGACCGACCAGCGCAGCATCCGCGACGTGCTGCTGTACCCTCATCTGCGCAAACTGGACTGAGGTCTGGGCGGGTCGCCTACTCTGCCAGGGCGATCCGCCATACCCCTGCACTTCACCGCGCCCTTCGGTATAGAAAACCTGACAACCATGATACCGTAATCCTCGTTACAATCTTCTTATGAGAAGAGGGTATTGACTACACGGACACGGGGACGTGGCGACGAAATCACAACTCACATCACAGCATCTGGCGGATGGTTTCCCGCACAGCGTGCTTATTTTCGACAGCGCCGACCGGCTGGTCATGGTCAATCAGGCGGCGCAGGCGCTGCTCGGCGCGGATCTCAGGCTGATTCAGGCGGAAGGCTGGAGCGCGGCGCAGGTGGCGTTCAACGCCCGCCTGGTCGATCACGGCAGGACCATCGACGACCTTCGGCGCGCTGTGATCGCCGGAGGCGACGCTGTGCGCTTCTCGATCTACCGCTCCGGCGAGCGCATCCCCTGCTGGGTGTCGTCGATGCACGAGGGCGGGGAGAAATACACCCTCATCACCCTCGACAAGCCGGATTGGTCGGCGATGAACGATGTGTTCGACAAGTATCTGAGCGAAGTCCGTGATGTAATGATATCGACTCAGGGGCACACCGACCTGATCGTGCAGTCGATTTCCAGGGCGAAACCAGGTACGAGCGCCGAGCAGATCTCAGGGCGTGTGACCGGCTTCGCGAAGCTGATCGACATTCACATGTTCCGCTTGCAGTCGCTCACCAACATGGTGGAACGGCTGGAATGTCTGCGCACCGGCGTGCTGCGCGAGCAGGTCGCCGGCGAACGGCGCAAGATCGCCCTCTCCGACTTTATGGAGGACTTCCTGGAATCGCTCGACGAAATTCAGCTGGTCGATCCCGAAAGCGACCAGGGGGATTACCGCCGGCGCATCCAGTCGATCATCCCGCCTAAGCTGGCGGTTTATGCCTCGCAAGAGCATCTGACGATCGTCTTGCAGGACCTATTGCGCAATGCTATCATGTACAGTATGCGTGGGCTGCCGATCAAGGTGATCGCCTACGCAAATCGCGATGATTCCGCGCAGATCGATGTCGTCGATGAGGGTTATGGCATCCGTCTGGAAGAACGCGAGCGGGTGTTCGCGCCGTTCATGCGGGCGCGGCAGCCGCAGGTGATGGGTGAGTTCGGTTATGGGCTGAGCCTGTACCTGTGCAAGCACGAGATCGAGGCGATGAACGGGCGAATCTGGTTCGAAAGTGAAGAGGGCGTGGGCACGACGTTCAGCATCAAGCTGCCCCTCTGGCATGAGACACCGCGTGAGTCTTCTGCGATGTGATGAACCGCACTGCGCCTGATCCGCACTGAGGTTGGTTCGCCGCGCCTCTCCTGACGGTTTCAGGAGAGGCGCTTTTTTTTCTTGAAGGCGAGGGACTATGCTTCGTTCGCTGACGCCGGAATTCTTCGATACGCTGGTGATCGTCATCATCATTCTGGGCTTGGCATTTGCTGTCGTGCGCCTCTACAACGATTTCACGCGCCCGCTGCCCGAAGAACGCCCCGCGCCGCCGCGCCCTGAGTCGTCTACCAACCAGGACGGCGGGGCGTCCTGAGCGCGGCGCGCTGCAATCTGTCGCACCATGTCCTGATGAGGATATTCAGAACCTGGTTTCACCCTGAACTGTGTAGTAGCCATTGCCATCTGCAAGGAGCGCCATCATGCTGGACATCGCATTACTGCGTGAGAAGCCCGAATGGGTCAAGGAACAACTGCGCAAGCTCAACGACGCCCCGGCGGTGGAGCGCGTCGACGGAATCCTGGAGCTGGACAAGCGCCGCCGCGCCCTGCTGACCGAGGCGGAAACGGTGCAGGCGGCGCGCAATAAGCTGAACAAGAGCATTGGACGCCTGCGCGGCGACAAGTCGCTGGATGATGCGGCGCGCGCCGCGCGTGCTGCGCGGGTCGCCGAACTGGTCAGCGCCGGGCACTACGACGATGCTCATGCTGTGCTGGTCGGCGAAGCGCCTGCGGCGGCTGCCAGCGTCCTGACCGCTGACGCCGCATTCGAGCAGATGATGGGCGCGCTCGGCGCGATGGGCGCGACCGTCGAGCGCATCAATGAGACGATACGCCAGGTGGAAGCCGATCTGGGCGACAATATGCTGTGGCTGCCGAATCTGCCACACGAAAGCGTTCCGGTCTTCGACAGCGAAGAACACAACATCGCCTGGACGCCGGAAGGAAGCTTCTACGAGTTTGACTTCCAGCCAAAGCCGCACTGGGACCTGGGTCCAGCGCTGGACATCATCGACTTCGACCGGGGGATCAAGATCGGCGGATCACGCGCGTACGTCCTCAAGGGGATGGGCGCCCGCTTGCAGCGGGCGCTGATCAGCTTCTTCCTGGATACCGCCCGCGCCAACGGCTTCACCGAAGTCTACGTGCCCTATATGGTGCGCGAGGAGATGATGTTCGGGGCGGGGCAGTTCCCCAAGTTCCGCGAGAACGTCTATCATGACCCGGAAGCAGACCTGTACATGCTGCCGACTGCCGAGGTCGCCGTGACCAATCTGCACCGTGATGAAATCCTCGAAGAGGCGCAGCTTCCCCTGTACTACGCGGCGCACACCCCGTGTTTCCGCCGCGAGAAGACCAGCGCCGGACGCGACGTGCGCGGCATTAAGCGAGTGCACCAGTTCGAGAAGGTCGAACTGTACAAGTTCACCACGCCGGAGAAGAGCTACGAGGAGCTGGAGTCGCTGACGGAAGCCGCCAGCAGTGTGCTTCGGCTGCTCAGGCTGCCCTTCCGCCGCCTGGAGATCGTCACCGGCGACCTGGGGTTCAGCGCCAGCAAGAAGTATGACCTGGAAGTGTTCTCGCCCGGCTGCGGCGAATGGCTGGAAGTCAGCTCATGCAGCAACACCGAAGACTTCCAGGCGCGCCGCGCCAACCTTAAGTACCGCCCGGAAGGCGAAAAGAAGCCGCGTTTCGTCCATACCCTCAACGGCAGTGGGCTGGCGACGCCGCGCGTGATCATCGCCATCCTGGAGAACTATCAGCAGGCGGACGGCAGCGTCGTCGTGCCGGAGGCGCTGCGCCCCTACATCGGCGCGGAGCTGATCCCCGCGCTCTGAACGCCACGGAAAAGGGGCAGGGCGGCATTCTCTGTGCGCCCTTGCCCCCCTACCTCTGCCGAAGCAGCGATGAGCGCGCTGTTATCTTGGCGCTTCGAGGATGCCGGGCAGCACGTAGAGTACGATGATGAAGGTCAGACCCCACAAAACGATGGCGATCTGCAAGGGGCGGTCGCGCAGCAGGACCTCGTCCGGCGCGCTGCCCTCTCCTTTGACGTGGATCAGGTACATGTAGCGGAACAGCGCGTACAGGACGTAGGGCACGGTGACCAGCCCCAGCTTCGTGCCCGCCAGCAGCACGGAAGGCGACTCGACGGTATAGAAGAGGTAGGTCAGGAACGTGCCGGTCATGACCATGCGCAGCATTTCGTCGAGCAGCGGCAGGTTGTACTGGCTCAG
>JAEURA010000142.1 GCA_016789005.1 Anaerolineae bacterium | reverse complement strand
GGTGACGCGCCCATCCTCCAGCAGCAGGATGTGATCCGCCCAGCGGATCTGCGACAGGCGATGGGTGATCAGCAGCGTCGTCCGCCCCTGCTGCGCCCGCCGGATCGCCTTCTGGATCTCGTCTTCGGTCGCGCTGTCGATGGCGCTGGTCGAGTCGTCGAGGATGAGGATGCGCGGGTTGGTCAGGAACGCCCGCGCCAGGGCGATGCGCTGCCGCTGCCCGCCGGAAAGGGTCACGCCGCGCTCGCCGACCATCGTCTGGTAGCCGTCCTTGAAGGACGTGATGAACTCGTGCGCCTGCGCCTCGTGCGCCGCCCGTTCGATCTCCGTCTGCGGCGTGTCGGGCGCGCCGAAGGCGATGTTTTCGGCGAGGGTGCGCGAGAACAGGAACACGTCCTGCTCGATCTTGGAGATCTGCGAACGCAGCGCCGCCATGCCCCACTCGCGCACATCGACGCCGTCGATCAGAATGCGCCCCGCCGTCACGTCGTAGGTCCGGTTGATCAGGTCGGTCAGCGTACTCTTGCCCGATCCGGTTTGCCCGACGATGGCGATGGTCTCGCCCGGCTTGACGTGGAACGAGACGTCTTCGAGGACCATGCCGTCCTCGTAGCCGAAGCTGACGTTCTCGAAGACGATGTCACCGCGCATCGTCTCGTGATAGCCGCCGGCGTTCTCGTCCAGGTCGGCTTCGTCGTTGATGATCTTCAGCACGCGCTCGGCGCTGGCGATGCCCAGCTGCACCAGCGAGAACGAGAAGATCGAGATGAAGATGGGGAAGCGCAGGGTCGCCAGCAGTCCGGTCACGGCGATCACGTCCGGCAGGGTCAGTGTCCCCTGACCGAACAGCACCATGCAGTGCAGGAAGCCCAGTCCCATGGCGAAGGCGTAGAAGAGAGTCGGCAGGTAGCCTGCTTCGATGCGCCCCTGCTGCGCGAAGTAGTCGCGGAAGCGCTTGGCGTTGTCGCGGAACTTGCGCCGCTCGAACATCTCCTGCGCGCTCGCCTTCACCACCTCGATGCCAGAGATGGTCTCTTCCAGCCCGGCGTTCATCATGCCGAACGCCATACGCTGGTTGCCGACGACCGGGTTGAGCCGCCGCGAGTACGCCCGCACCGTGACGATGTACGTGCCGACGAAGATCAGCGGGACCAGCAGCAGTTCGACCCGCACGGTGGCGATCCAGAAGAGCGGCACGACGATGCCCAGGACCGTCTCGAAGATGAACAGGACGCCGGGGTTGATCATGCCGTTCATCATCTGCACGTCGTCAGTCGCCCGCGCCATGATGTCGCCCACCCGCTGGCGGTCGTGGAAGGTCTGGCTCTTGCCGAGCAGGCTGGTGTACAGCTCCTCGCGCGAGTCCCGTTCCAGCCGCTGACCGACGGTTTGCAGCGACAGCGAAGCCATCAGCGCCGAAACGCTGTCGATCATCAGAACCAGCAGGATCGTCAGGGCGACCCGGGCTAAACCGCCGTCCGTCGGGTTCAGGATTTCCTCGGCGGCGGCGCCGATCAGCACGCGACCATATGAGTAGGCAGACCAGGCGATCAGATAGAAGACTGCGATGCCGATGAGGAGCAGTTTATACCGTCCAACGTGAGACAGTATCCAGCGGACCGCGCTGCGGCGGTTGTAGGGGTAGGCAGACGCCACCGTGAACTCACTGCGGTGAGCCATCAGTCCCTCCTTGCAGGATGCATGTGCAGACCTATCAGTATACTAGAACTTTTATTCTAGATCAATGGGCAATCACATTGGCTCATGACGACGCATAACGATTCGTAGCGGCGCAGGAGCGCGCAACGCCTGAATCGGAATCAAAAGGGCGAGGAGGACCGGTCCTCCTCGCCCTGTGACTCGCCTGAGGCGTCCTGCTTCAGCTCAGATGCGGCTTGATCTGCGCAGTGATCCGTTCTTTGTTCTGGAAACCGGTGATGCGCACAACCGGCTTGCCGCCCTTGAAGAGGATCAGCGTCGGAATACCCATGATGCCATAGGATTGGAGCACTTCCGGGTACTGGTCGGCGTCCAGCTTGCCAACCTTGAGCTGCTCGCCATATTCCGTCGCAATCTGATCGACGACCGGGGCGATCATCCGACAGGGACCGCACCATTCTGCCCAGAAATCCACCAGCACCGGCTTTTCGGACTTCAGGACCTGCTCGTCGAACTGGTTCACTTCAAACGTCTTGCTGCCCATTGACCTCTATACTCCTTCGATCCCCATTTTGACCACCGGTATGCCCTATGCTACCATGAGATGCAGCCAGTTCACCGATGATGAGATGCATTTTGACAACTGCATGACTCCTGACGACTCAGTTCTCCCAGAACTTACCCAGCGGCAAGAAGCGATCCTGTCCTCCATCGTGAAGGCATATACCCACTCGCCGGAACCGGTCAGTTCCAAGTATCTGGTAGATCGTTTCAACCTGCCGTTCAGTTCGGCGACCATCCGCAACGAGATGATGCGCCTGGAGGAACTGGGCTACATCCAGCAGCCGCACACCTCCGCCGGGCGTGTACCGACAGCGACCGGCTACCGCTATTTCGTCATGCATCTGGTGCCAGAGCGCGACAGCGATGCACTGAACAGCAGCGATCAGCGTTGGATCGACGACCGCGTCAAGCAGGCGCCTCTGGCTTCCGAACAGCAGATGGCGCAGGCGGCGAACGTCCTGGCGCGGGTGGCGCAGACGGCGGCGCTGGTCACCTCGCCGCGCGCCGCCACCTACCGCTTCAAACACCTGGAGCTGATCGCCATTCATGGGCGTCTGGTGCTGATGGTGCTGGTCCTGCAAGGGGGCATGGTGCATCAGCAGATGCTCACCCTCGCCGAACCGGTCGGTCAAGCCCGACTGAGCGAGACCGCCGACCGGCTGAACACCCTGCTGAACAATCTGACCATGAGCGAGGCGCGGGTGCGCAGCGCCAGCATGACCCTGCTGGAACGCGACATCGCCGATCTCGTCGCCGATGCCATGCAGCAGAGCGATGCGCGTCAGTCAGGACAGGTCTTCGGCGACGGACTTTCAGAGGTGGTCACGCTGTTCCCCGGCAGCGAAGGCGCGCAACAGGCGATTCGGGTGATCGAAGAGCGCGCCATCCTGAACATGATCCTGGACGACGTACTGACGCCGATGCTCAACCGGGTGCAGGTGGTGATCGCCGGGAATGGGCAGTGGGAAGAACTCAGCCGCTTGAGCATGGTGCTCAGCCGCTACGGAATCGAAGGGCAGGTCAGCGGCGCGGTCGGCGTATTGGGACCGACCAACATCAATTACGAGCGGGCGATTGGCGTGGTCGGCTACGTCAGCGGGTTGATGACCGATCTGCTGCGGCAGGTCTATTCCACCCTGCCCAGCGGCGCGTCACCGGATGAAGGATCGTCTGGCGCGGCGGCGAAGGAATAGCCGCCCCGCGCGAGACATTTGCCCTCACGCCTGGTGCTTATCCTCATCTTCCTTATCCGCCGCCGGCTCCGGAAGGGGCTTGAAGATCTGCTTCAGCGGCAGGCTGAACCCCGGCAGCACGTCACCGCCGTCCAGCACATCCTCGACGCTGAGGATTTGCACCGGCTTGCCCGGCGAAAAGACCATGACCTGGCGGTCTTCCGGCAGGAACAGCCAGACCGTCGTCCCCGCTGCCAGATAGTTCACCACTTTCGCCATCAGGCGCTTGAGCGAGGCATCCGTCGAGGGAAAATCGACTTCGACCGCCAGATCGGGCGGCAGGGGGTGATAGCCGCTGGTGGCGAGCGGTCCTTTCTCGTAGCGGATGAAGGCGACATCGGGGGCATAGCGTTCGCCAGAGACGCGATAGCCGCCCGCCTCCCCGGTCACGTAGCCGATGTCGTTCTGTTTGAGATAGACATAAATCTCGCCAAGAATCGTTGACCCAAGGTTCGAAGACGTAGGATTCGACGGCACTTCAAGGATCTCCCCACCAATGAATTCAAACAGCCGGTCCCGGTTTTCCGGCAGTTCAACGAAGCGGTCGAAAGCTTCCTCCGCCATCGGGGTAGACACTGCCAGCGTCATGTGCGCACCTCGGTCTGAACTGTTCCTGTTGGCATTCAAGCATCGTCAGGCAGTGCCCCCGCGGCAAAATCGCGGATGAAACGCCGCCCACCACTTTCTATTATAACGTCCTGGCGTCAAGATCGCGCTCAGCCCATTCCCGCCGTCACAGCGCGGGCGCGGTTGTTTGCGTCCTTCTTGCGCGCCGTTAACGGAATTCTATGATTCCCCTGCTAGACTGTCACAAGATTGCACGGTCGAGGGCGGGGCATGCCCCGTCTTCGCTATAGATTGTTCGGGACATCCTGGTCGCGAATCGCAGATGCAGACCGCAGGAGAAGGAGCCGCAGTGTGACGAATTCCGAAACGCAAACCCATGACGACGCGGAAGTCGCCCAGACCGATACTTCCGGCGCAGCCAGCGCCGAGCGGACCCCACCCCAGGACGCTGCCCCTGCATCAAACGCACCCGCCCAAGACGCAGAGGGGGAAACAGTGACGCTGGAAGCCTATCAGAAGCTCCAGGCGCAGGCAGATCAATATCGCGAGGGATGGCAGCGGGAGCGCGCCGAATTCGCCAACTATCAGCGGCGGATCGAGCGCGACATGAAAGCCAGCCGTGACAGCGCGACCGGGGATGCGTTCAAAGCCGTCCTGCCGGTCCTGGACGACTTCGAGCGCGCGATGGGAACGGTGCCAACCGACCTGGCGGAGACCGCCTGGGTCAACGGCGTCGCCATGATCCTGCGCAAATTCTACAGAGTGCTGGAAAACAACAGCGTCACCATCCTCGACCCGACCGGACAGCCCTTCGACCCGTCCAGGCACGAAGCCATTGGCATGGACGACAACCCCGAATTCGAAACCGGGACTGTCACCGTCACCCTGCAAAAGGGATACCTGGTCGGCGATCGCGTCTTGCGCCCCGCGCTGGTGCGGGTCGCGCAGTAACCTTGAAAACAATCGCATGGGAGTGTGAAAAGCATGGGTAAGATTATCGGTATCGACCTCGGCACGACCAACTCGGTTGTCGCGGTCATGGAAGGCGGCAAGCCGAAGGTGATCCCGTCGTCGGAAGGCGGCAACCTCGTTCCGTCGGTCGTGGCGATCAACCCCAAGACCAATGAGCGCGTGGTGGGCAAAGTCGCGCGCAACCAGGCGGTGATCAACCCCGCCAACACGATCTTCTCGGTCAAGCGCTTCATGGGGCGCAAATTCGAGGACAACGAGGTTCAGCGCGCGACCGGCTACGTGCCGTACAAGGTCTCCGCTGCTCCCAACGGGGATGTGCGGGTGCACATGGGCGGACGCGACTACAGCCCGCCGGAGATCAGCGCGATGGTCCTGCAGAAGCTCAGGGCGGATGCCGAAGCTTACCTGGGCGAGACCGTCGATCAGGCGGTCATCACCGTCCCTGCCTATTTCAACGACGCGCAGCGCAACGCCACCAAGGACGCCGGTCGCATCGCCGGTCTGGAAGTGCTGCGCATCATCAACGAGCCGACAGCCTCCAGCCTGGCATACGGACTGGGCGAGAAGAAGAACGGCATCATCGCCGTTTATGACCTGGGCGGCGGAACCTTCGACATTTCCATCCTGGAAGTCGGCGATGGCGTGTTCGAGGTGCGCAGCACCAACGGCGACACCTACCTGGGCGGCGATGACTTCGACAAGAAGATCATCGACTGGATCGCCGAGGAGTTTCGCAGGGAAAACGCCATCGATCTGCGCAAGGACCCCCAGGCGCTTCAGCGCTTGAAGGAATCGGCTGAGAAGGCGAAGATCGAGCTTTCCAGCACCCAGACCGCCGAGATCAACCTGCCCTTCATCACGGCGGACGCCAGCGGTCCCAAGCACCTCAACATGACGCTGACCCGCGCGCAGCTGGAGCGCATGACCACCGACCTGGTCGAGCGCAGCATCGTTCCCTGCCGTCAGGCGCTCAGGGACGCGGGACTCGACGTGAAGGATGTCGATACCATCATCCTGGTCGGTGGCATGACCCGCATGCCGGCGGTGGTCGAAGCGGTCAAGGGCTTCTTCGCCAAGGAGCCGAGCAAGGGCGTCAACCCCGACGAAGTGGTGGCGCTGGGCGCGGCGATTCAGGCGGGCGTGCTTCAGGGCGAAGTCAAGGACATCCTGCTCCTCGACGTGACGCCGCTCACCCTGGGCGTGGAGACGCTCGGCGGCGTGGCGACCCCGATGATCGAGCGCAACACGACGATCCCGACCCGCAAGTCGCAGGTCTATTCGACGGCGGCGGACCACCAGACGCAGGTGGAAATTCACGTCGTCCAGGGCGAACGCCCGATGGCAGGTGACAACAAGTCGCTCGGTCGCTTCATCCTCGACGGCATCCCGCCGTCCCCGCGCGGCGTGCCGCAGGTTGAAGTGACCTTCGACATCGACGCCAACGGCATCCTCAACGTCAGCGCGCGCGATAAGGCGACCAACCGCGAGCAGAAGATCACCATTACCGCCAGCAGCGGTTTGAGCGAGGCGGAGATTCAGCGGATGGTCAAGGAAGCCGAGTCGCACGCCGGCGAAGACGCCAAGCGCCGCGAAGCCGCCGAGGCGAGCAATCAGGCGGAGTCGGCGATCTTCACCGCCGAGAAGTTCCTACGCGACTTCAGCGCACAGGTCCCGGACGACGCCAAGAAGCAGACCAACGAGAAGATCGAGGACGTGCGCAAGGCGCAGGAGACCAACAGCGTCGAAAAGATTCGCGCGGCGACCGAAGCCCTGAGCCAGCATATCCAGACGCTCGGCGGGCGCATGTACGAGCAGCAGAACGCCGGGCAGCCCGGCGAACAGCCGAGCGCCAGCGGCGATAGCAAGTCGGGCGAAGATGTCGTGGACGCCGAATTCACCGAGGCGTAAAACTCGCCCCGCGCCCGTCCTGTGTGTGGACGGAACCAGCACTGAAAGCGGGCGCAGCGGCGAGGTCAGAAGCGCGCCGGAGGGGGGATCATCCCCCTTTCGGCGTTTGTCCATTCGTCAACGTGGCACAGGAATGACCGGGGCGGGGCATGGCGCGAGATTACTACGAAGTACTGGGTGTGCAGCGCGGCGCGGATAAAGACAGCATCAAGCGGGCTTATCGCAAGCTGGCGCGCGAATTTCACCCCGATGTGAACAAGAACCCGGAAGCGGAAGATCAGTTCAAAGAGATCAACGAAGCTTACGAGGTGCTTTCCGACGACGACAAACGCGCGCGCTATGATCGCTTCGGACACGCCGGCGTCAACAACGGCGCGGGCGGCTTCGGCGGAGCCGGGGCGGGATTCGGCGGTTTCGAAGAGATTTTCGAAGAATTCTTCAACAATTTCGGCGGCGCAGCCCGTCAGGGGCGGCGTCGTGGTCCGCGTCCCGGGCAGGACCGCCGGATCGATGTCACCATCACCTTCGAAGAGGCCGTCTTCGGCATCAACAAGACGGTCGAATTCGAGCGCATGGAAGTGTGCGACACCTGCGGCGGCAATGGCGCGCAGCCCGGCACGCAGCCGATCAAGTGCGTCCAGTGCGCCGGCACGGGCGAAGTCCGCCAGGTGCAGCAGACCTTCCTGGGGTCGATGGTGCAGGTCGCAACCTGTCCACGCTGCAATGGACGCGGCGAGACGATCCCCACCCCCTGCGCGACCTGCAAGGGCAGCGGGCGGCTGCGCCGCAAGGTGAGCCTGGACGTGCAGATTCCCGGCGGAGTCGCCGATGGGCTGCAAATTCAGGTGCGCGGCGAAGGCGACATGGGCGAAAAGGGTGCGCCCCAGGGCAGCCTGTACGTCGTGGTGCGGGTGCAGGAACACGAATACTTCAAGCGCCGCGACAGCGACATCATCCTGGACATCGCGATCAACGTGGCGCAGGCGGCGCTGGGCGACAAGATTCACGTGCCGACCGTCGATGGCGATGTCGAGCTGGGGATTCCCGCCGGCACGCAGACCGGTAAGGTCTTCCGGCTGAGGGGCAAGGGCGTGCCGCGTCTGCGCAGCGACGGCAGCAGCTATGGACGCGGCGACCAGCTGGTCTACGTCAACGTCGAAGTGCCGACCAAGCTCACCGACGAGCAGCGCGGGCTGTTCGAGAAGCTCGCCAAGACGATGGGCAGCGAGGTCGAACCACAGGCGCGGGGCAAAGGCTTCTTCGACCGGGTGATGGATTTCCTGTCCGGCGAGAACGCCCCGAACTGATCAGCGCTGCGAGGGGCAAGAGCGGTTATGACAGCCTCGATTTCGATACAGATTGACATTCACCCTGATGAACTCCGCGCATTCTGTCGGCGATGGAATATCGTGCAGTTTGCCCTTTTTGGATCGGTACTGCGCGACGACTTTCATGACGGCAGCGACGTTGACGTTCTGGTGACTTTTCGTGCCGGAACAACCATCCATCTTGCCGAATGGATCGCGCTTGGAGATGAGCTGCAGGCATGGCTCGGTCGTGAAGTCGATGTCATGACGCGTCGCAGTATCGAAGACAGCCCAAACTATTTGCGCCGCCGGATGATTCTCGACTCCGCGCAGGTGATCTATGAGGAATGATGAGGTTCTGCTGCTTGATGTGCTGATAGCAGCGCGGCGTATCCTGGAGTTCGTCGGAAAGCTAAGCCTTGTCTCGTATCTTCTCAACGGACGAGCCGCCGGCTCGCCCCTACGGGTTGGCGGTCGTAGGGGAGACCCGGCGGGTCTCCCGTTCGTGGATTTCTTTCAAGATTCCGCTTAGATTTTGCTGCTTTCGAACACGACGAGAAAACGAAGAGTGCTGTCATCCGCGAAATCCAGGTAATCGGTGAGGCAAGCCGTCTATTGTCGAGCCAAGCCAAAGAGAACCACAGCGCCGTAGACTGGGCGGCGATGGCTGGAATGCGTAATCGAGTCATTCATGAGTATTTCAACATCGATGTAGATATCGTCTGGGATGTCATTCAGAATGATATTCCTGCGCTGGTAGCGCATTTATCCACATTGCTACCCGCGTCTGACGAAGAATAGACCCTGCTTTCTGGCAGGACCTCTTCTCTCAATGCTGGAATTACTGAGCAAGATCAGGCGCGCGTTGGCGGGCGAAAAAGCTTAGGATCATCATCGACCAGAGCAGACAGGATGAGATGATGACTCCCCAAGACGCCCCCCGCGACCCGCTCGACGAAAACCGCATGTGGCAAGCGGTCCTCGACGATGACGTCCGCTATGACGGCACATTCTTCGTGGCGGTCAGGACCACCGGCATCTACTGCCGCCCTTCCTGCAAGGCACGCACCCCCCGGCGCGAAAACGTCGCCTTCTATCTCGACGCTGAAACCGCCCGCGCGGCGGGTTTTCGCGCCTGCAAACGCTGCCGCCCTGATGACATCGACGCACATGCGCAGCTTGCCGCCGAAGTCTGCCGCTATATCGACGCGCACGCGCACGAAGAGCGGATCACCCTGGACGATCTGGCGGCGGCGTTTCACATCAGCCCGTTCCACCTACACCGCACCTTCAAACGGATCATCGGCGTCACCCCGGCAGCCTATGTCGATGCGGCGCGCATGCGGACGTTCAAACAGGAACTCAAAAACGCTGGCAGCGTCACCGATGCCATTTACGCCGCCGGCTATTCCTCCGACAGCCAGGTCTACGCCCGCACCGACGATCACCTGGGCATGACGCCCACCGTCTACCGCGAAGGCGCACCGGTGGAGATCGCCTTCGCCACCGCCCGCTGCCCGCTGGGCGTGCTACTGGTCGGCATGACGGCGCGCGGCGTCTGCGCCGTCAAACTGGGCGACACAGGCGAGGCGCTGCTCGAAGACCTGGAGCGCGAATTCCCGGCGGCGGCGATTCGCCAGGATGACGCGGCGCTGCACCCGATGCTGACGGCGATTAACCGCTACCTGAACGGCGAGACGCCTCACCTCGACCTGCCGCTGGACATCCGGGCGACGGCGTTCCAGCGCCGCGTGTGGGAAGCGCTGCGCCAGATTCCTTATGGCGAGACGCGCACCTATGCCGAGATCGCCCACGCCATCGAAGCGCCCAAAGCCGCCCGCGCGGTCGGCAACGCCTGCGCCGAAAACCAGACAGCGCTGATCATCCCCTGCCACCGGGTGGTGCGCGGCGACGGCGTGATCGGGCACTACCGCTGGGGGTCGGAACGCAAAAAGCGCCTGCTGGCGATGGAGCGTCCGGGATAAGATCCTCCGCACTTCCTGCCTCATCGCCCGATCGCCCGGAGTTCAGGATAGAGATCCCTGGATCGCTCCTGCTGCTTCGCTGACAGCAGAGGAAAGCATTCTGACGTCAGCCGAACGGGAATTTGCATTTCGGCGATTGTCGTTTGTAGACTCCAGTATGTATGAGTCGGCGCTGATCATGAGCAGAAGCCGCGCCAGTTTTTTCGGCTGCCGAGCTGCGCCGATGGCTTCTGCGCGGCGCTGGCGGCGTCCCGCCGTCGTGGGACAGGTGTCCAGCACTCAGGGCAGTGTGACGGCGTACATCAGGACAGCAATCTCATGACAGCGGGACGCCCGCTCTCTTATCGTAGAGACATGGATAAGGAGCATTGAGGAGCGTGCCTGATGACTCACCCCCGAATCTATTCCCGACACAGACAATCTGCCGCTGCTGATCGCGGCACGCACCGTGCCAGTCTGATCGCCGATGTCTCCGGAATCGCCTATGCGCCGCTGCCGGCATTCTAGGAGGTGACATGATGAAGCGTCTCATCTTCCCGATCGCGCTGCTCGTGGTCGTCGTCGTTTACTTCGGCGCGAGTGCCGTGCTGTACACTCGCTTGGCGACAGTTGCGCCTTTGTGTGGGGGCAACTACGTCGGAAACACGCCCGCCCAGTTCACCACCGCGCCGTTCAATGCGGCGCTCGATACCACACCGTACTGGATGCCCACCTACGAGACGGTCCGCATCCCCAGTCGAGATGCGGACATCATCCTGAGCGGATGGTTCGTGCCCTCCGCTCAACCGGACGCGCCCGCAGTTCTGATCACACATGGTCTGGGCGCAGGCGCAAGTGACTGCAAACGCAATCCGCGCGCACTGCTGGCTGCCGGAATGCTGTATCGCGCCGGATATACCGTGCTGCTGATCGATGTGCGCGAACATGGCGACTCGACGATTGAAAACGGGCGGTGGGGCGGGGGCGGCGAAGAAGCCCGCGACATTCTGGGGGCGTGGGATTGGCTGGTAGATGTTCAGCAGATTGCCCCTGAACGGATCGGACTGTTCGGGTATTCGGGCGGCTCGGCGGCAACGATGATCGCCTTTGGCGAAGAACCCAGAATCGCCGCTGCGTGGCTTGACAGCGTATATGCAGATCTGAACGTCGCCATCAACGACGTCCTAGTGAAAAGTGGTTTTCCGACGATAATGGCTTATGGCGGGCTGCTGATCGGGCGACTCGGCGGGGACGACATGACAGCCTACAACCCGATCACGGAAGTGAGCAAGTTCGGCGAACGTCCGGTATTCATCACGCACAGCATTGGCGATCCCGCGCTGTCAGTAGAATATGCTCGCACGCTGACAGCGGCGATCGAAGCTTCCGGTGGAACGGTCGAGTACTGGGAAACTGAGGGAGCGCTGCACGCCCAGTCCATGTTCATCAGCCCCGACGAGTACGCGCGACGCCTGGTGCAGTTTTTCGATAGCGCGCTGTGAAGGACGCTCGAACGACCCCGCCATGCGTCGATTACGTGCGCGCCTATCAGCGAGGGCGGCAGCGCGTTACAATAGAGGCGATTTATCGACTCCCACCAGCGAGACACACCCACAACCCATGACCCGATGGATTGAAATCACCCTGCGCGTAGACGGCGAAGCCGCCGAAGCCGCCGCCGAACTGCTGAACCGCTACGGCTACCAGGGCGTCGCCGTCGAACACGAAGGCATCCCCCCGGACAAGCTCGACGAAGACCAGGTGCCGCCGGCGACCACCCTGGCAGTGCGCGCCTATCTGCCGGACGACGCCGCCGCCCCGGAAGCGCAGCGGCAGTTCAGCGAAGCGCTGACCTACATGCGGATGATGTACCCCTTCCCCGAACCAGCCTTCCGCATCGTCGAAGAGGCGGACTGGGCGGAAGCCTGGAAGGCGCACTATCACCCGATTCGCCTGGGGCGGCGCATCCTCATCCGCCCGATCTGGGTGGAGGTCGAAACCCAGCCGGACGACGTGGTGATCGCCCTTGATCCGGGCATGGCGTTCGGAACCGGCACTCACCCGACCACCCAGCTCTGCCTGGAGGCGCTGGAAGATCACGTCAAACCGGGGATCAAGGTCTTCGACCTGGGGACCGGGTCAGGCATCCTGGCGATTGCCGCGGCGAAGCTCGGCGCACACGACGTGCTGGCGGTGGACATCGACTCCGTCGCCGTCGAAGTCGGCGCTGCCAACGTAGCGCAGAACGGAACCGCCGAACGGATCGTCGTGCAGCAGGGCAGCCTGGAGACAGTCCTGCACTCGCCGCGTCGCTTTGACCTGCTGCTGGCGAACATCCTGGCGCGGGTCATCATCGCCATGTGCGATCAGCCGCTCGGCGATGTGCTGCGCCCGGGCGGCGTCGGCATCTTCAGCGGTATCCTGGTCGAACAGGCGGAAGAGGTCGAAACCGCGCTGCGCAGGGTCGGGCTGCTGCCGTTCAACCGCCGCCAGCAGGGCGACTGGGTGGTCATCGAAGCGCGCCGCCCCAGCGAATAATGGCTGTCGAACATGAAAGCGCAGGACTCCATGAATGAGCCGATCGTAGACTCCTCACAAAGCGAAGAGGCGCGCCGCCGCCGGTTCTCCGCCATCACCACCGCCCGCATCGAGACGCTTGCCGACGGCGTATTCGCCATCGTCATGACGCTGCTGGTCTTCGATATTCGTGTGCCAGGGGCGGACGCGGTCGCTGCTCAGGGGTTGGCGAGCGCGCTCACCAGCGTCATCCCCAACCTGCTCAGCTACATCCTCAGCTTTCTGATCCTCGGCGTGCTGTGGGTGGGGCATCACAACCAGTTCTTCTACATCAAACGCGCCGACCGAACGCTGCTGTGGATCAACATCATCTTCCTGATGGCAATCGCCCTGCTGCCCTTTTCCGCCGGTCTGCTGGCGCGCTATGGGCGGGAAGATCGTCTGGCGCTGATCGCCTACGATGTCAACCTGATCATCGGCGGCGTGCTGCTCTTCTTCCACTGGTGGTATGCCACGCGCGATAATCACCTGCTCAACCAGGAGGTCGAGCCGCGCGTCCGTCGGCTGGTCGTCGTGCGCATCCTGATTCCGCCGATCCTCTACTTCACGGCAGCGCTGGTCAGTCTGCTGAGCATCGACATCGCCATCCTGATCAATGTGGTGGTTCCGCTCTTGTATATTTTCCCTAACAGAGTGGATGCGATTTTCAGGCGCATCTGATCAACGTTGTGTTTTTCTAATTTTGATTCGCATGTATACTTGAACATAGTACCAAAGCGCTACGCAATCATTGCCGAGCTATGACGAAATACCTATAGGAGGAAGTTCAGTGATCAAACAACGTGGAGGGCTGCTGGTTGTTGCAGTCGCATTCCTGCTGCTGATCCTCGCGGCGCCAGCCTTCGCTGCGGTCCCAGGCGTCTATACAGACGGCAGTGGGGTTGCGGAGATCGTCGCGATCAATGAAGCGGACTGCAATCTGAATATCACCATCGATGTGGCACAGGGCGGGACGTACTACGTGCAGATCTACGACGACGCCGCGCTGGTCTTCAATCAACCCTATGTGCAGGGCGGCGCAGGGCAGTTCGATGCCGTTTATCCGATCACTGCTCCTCCTGGCGAAAATCCCGTCGGCATCCTGATCATGGTCTGGGGACCAGACGCCGCCGTCCTGCGTTCCTGGGTCGATCTGCTCGTCTACTCGACGGGACAGCAGTGCTTGGCGATCATCGTTGACGGTCAGTGCTCGACAACCGCCGCCATCCCGCGCGGTGCGGTCGTCGCCGATCTGCCGTTCGGCGGGCGCGCCTACTGGGCACCGGGCAAGATTACCCCCAACGTCACGCTCAACCCCGGCACCTACTGGGTGACGAAGGTCTACGTCGACAATGCGGGTCAAGTCTGGAATCAGATCATCCTCGCCTGCCAGTACCTCTGGGTTCCAGCGGAGTGGATGAGTTCCACCGCGACCTATGACGGACCCTGGAACGGCGAAGCGCTGCCCGAACTGGTGGACAGCTTCTAAACTTGCGCAGGTGAACAGAAAAGGTGAGGCGTGGAATGCGTCTCACCTTTTTTGTTGTCCCGCACTACGCCTCAATGTCGTGAGCGAGGATCTTGTTCGCCAGGCGCAGCCGCTCGGCAAGGGTGCGCATCACATCCAGGGCGAAGAATGGCGACTCGTGCACCAGGAAGGTGAAGCGCTCGCGGTTCAGATTGGCGAGGACGACATCGGTCTCGGCAACTGCGGTCGCACTGCGCTGATGATCCTGTTCGATCAGCGCCATCTCACCAAAAATCTCGCCTTCGTCGAGCTTGATCATGTGCCGTCCCCGCAGGAAAATATCGACAGTACCTGAGACGACGACGTACATGACATCGCCGCCGTCGCCTTCCTTGAAGATCGTCTCGCCAGCCTTGTAGCTGATGGTCTTGCTGGCATGCCGGAAAAGATTGGTTTTCGCCATAGTGAAAAAAAGTCCTTTGATCTGGTGTCGCTGGGTGAGCGCAGAGGTCTGTGCCGCGTAACGCTGCACCATAAAAATAGAGTGCAGGTGTTAAGACTCGTGTGCAGTTTTCTTAACCTCCGATCATGTCATTTCCAACCAAAGGAACGCGCCTCATGGTTCGCAAATTCATTATCGACACTGACACCGCTTCCGATGACGCCGTCGCGCTGATCATGGCGCTGCGCTGGGCAGATGTAGAGGTCGAAGCGATCACCGTCGTCAGCGGCAACGTCAACGTCGATCAGGCGACACGCAATGCCCTGTACGTCACCGACCTGTGCGGCAGAACGACGCCCGTCTACAAGGGCGCGTCCAAGCCGCTGCTGCGCCCCACCGCCCACGCCGAGTGGTTTCACGGCAGGGATGGGCTGGGTGACATCGGCTACCCGCCGCCGAAGCGCCAACCGGAAGCGAAGCACGCCGTCGACGGCATGATCGACACGATCCGGGCAAATCCCGGCATCGTCCTGGTCACGCTCGGTCCGCTCACCAATGTGGCGCTGGCGCTCGGCAAAGCGCCGGATATCGCCGCCAACGTCAGCCGCTGCGTCATCATGGGCGGGGCTGCCTGCACCAGCGGCAACGTCACCCCGGCGGCGGAATACAACATCTGGTGCGACCCGGAAGCCGCCGACATCGTCTTTCGCTCTGGGCTGCCGATTGAAATGGTTGGGTGGGAGCTGTGCCGGGAACAGGCGAACATCCTGCCGGAAGAGATGACGCTCATTCGCGGATTCGGCACCGAGCTGGCGGTCTTCTCGATGGACTGCAACCGCCGCGCCTTCCTGGCGACGCAGGAGCAGTCCGGCGATCCGGGGTTGGGGCTGCCGGACCCGGTGGCGATGTCCATCGCCCTCGATCCAAGCATCTGCACTGCCAGCAGCGCGCACCATATCGCCGTCGAAACCGTTGGCGTATACACGCGCGGCATGACCATCGTAGACCGCTTCGGCGTCGCCCCGGATGTGCGCAATGCGGCGATCTGGGAACCGTATGTCCGAGGTCCACAGGCGGGACAGGGCGAGCCGAAGACCCGCGTCTGCTGGCAGATCGACATCGCCCGCTGGAAAGAGGTCCTTTACTCAGTGCTGCGCTGAGCCTTGCGCCCGCGCAGGCTGAAGACTGCCAGCGCCGTGATCAGCAGCGCCGCCGCGCCCCAGTAGAGCGCCCAGCCTTCCGGGGCGATCGCAAAGCCGGCGACATAATTGGGCACGAGTTCGGTCAGGATGCCGAAGATGCCGACGGCGATCAGCAGCAGCCCGGATGCCTGATTGAGCAGGCGGTGATGCGCCGTCAGCCAGCCGATCAGCCGGCGCTGAAGGGGGATCGCCGCCAGCGGCAGGAGCGCCAGGGGCCAGCCGAAGCCCAGCCCGAACGCCAGAAAGTACAGCAGCCCATCGGCGAGCGCCCCGGCGTCGCCCGCCCCCAGCACGAAAGCGCTGGTGATGATCGGTCCGGTGCAGGGCAGCGTCATCGGACCGAACAGCAGTCCATACAAATACGCCGCTGCATAGGGATTGCCAACCAGCGGCGCACCGCCCAACGCCAGGCGCGCGAACGGGTTGCGGTCCAGCAGCAGCAGCACGCCCATGCCGATGACCATCGCGTAGACTGCCGGCAGGACGATTTGCAGCACCGCCCCAAACGACTGCTGGATCAGGTAAAGGATCAGCCCGATGACCAGCATCATGGTCAGGATGCCCGCCAGCACCAGACCGCCGAAGAGCGGCATGGCGCGGCGGGCGCGCCCGTCGGCGGCGTTCCCCGCCAGGAACGCCAGCAGACCGGGATAGAGCGGAAGCATGCAGGCGTTGGTCAGGATCGCCGCCGTCCCCAGACCAAAGGCTTCCAGGAGCTGCGACACGCTATGCCCCCGCCATCGTCAGCGCCGCGACCAGCTCCTCGGCGGAGTGACGGCGTCCCGACTCCAGTCCCGAGACAGCGCCGTCAGGGTAGATGATGAAATGCGGCGTCGAAGGCGGATTGGTGATCGTGCGTCCGAACTGGGCGACCAGGGCGTTGAGCAGATCGGGTGTGGCGACGGCGAAGGTCCAGCCGTAGTTCTCACGTTGGGCATAGGCTGCCAGATCGCTGCCTGTGATGTTGGTCTCGACACTCAGCGACAGATAGACGTGCTGCGCGTCGCCCAGCTGATTGCGCACATCGCGGACGATGTTCTGCTGCGCCCGGCAGTTGGTGCACCAGGTCGCCATCGGCTCGACATACACCGTCTTGCCGGCGAAATCGGCGAGGGTGAACGCCTCGCCGGTGCGGGCGTTGGTCAGCGCGACGGTCTGCCATGCCGGGCGTGCGGCGGCATCCGCCCCCGGTGGGTTTTCGACGGCGGCGGTTGGCTCGGCAGTCGGGGCTGGCGTGTTTTCGACGGCAGCGGTCGGCGCAGGTGGTGCGGCGCTGGGCGAACACGCCGCCAGCAGGGCAGCAGCCAGGGCGATCAAAAGCAGCAGTCTGGGCACGGCAAAGCTCCTCACCTGAATGGAATCTCGAAAGAAAACCACGAGTGGACGACCCGCCGGGTCGCCCCTACGAGTGATCGGCTGTAGGGGCGATCCGCTGGCTCGACCGTCAAAAAGACGCGATGACCCGACTTCGGGGCGATCGGAGCAGCAGGCGCGTCGATACGCACCAGAGGATGCCCGGCAAAACTTACAAAAGGCTAACATCTTCGCGAGATGTGCATGAGTGCGAGCGCGGCATTTCTGCTATAACATAGTTCATGAGAACCGGTATACGGTACAGGACCGACAGGATTAGAAGGAAGGAAAACCGCTGTGGGGATGGAGATTGTACGCCGCGAAATGCTCGCCGACGGACAGATCGTCTGTTACCGGTTCGACACCCTGGGCACACAGGCTGCCGAGGAGTGGTTCACGGACGTGACGGAATCCTTCTACAACTGGCCCGACGGCAAGCCGTTTCTGATGCTGATCGACGTGTGCGGGGCGGATAACTTCCTGAGCGCCGAAGCCATGATGCGCGCTCGCCAGGTTTCGGGGCTGCGCCGCGAACTGGAAGGCAAGACCGCCATCCTGATCGACAAGACAGAATCGGCGGAAAACCTGGTGATGTTCATCGACAAGGCGCTGCAATCGACCCGCGCGCGCGAGGTTTTCGACAGCGAGGCGGCGGCGGTCGAGTGGCTGCTGAAGGCTGATTAGTGCGATCCTTCTGTACAGAGTGCAGGACAACATGGACCCCAATGCGCTGTACACCAAAACCTGGCTCGGCAGCGGGCAGATTCTCACCTATACCTTTCAGGACGGGTCGCGCGAAATTGCCGACATCTGGTTTGAGGATGTGAAAAGCGAGATCGCCTCCTGGAACGCCGAACGGCGCTGGCTGATGCTGATCGACATCCG